>JAPLMK010000097.1 GCA_026387085.1 Candidatus Omnitrophota bacterium | reverse complement strand
ATGGTCAGGCCGCGCTCTTTCTCCTCCGGGGCCCGGTCAATGTCTTCATACTTCAAGAAAGTGGCCTTGCCTAATTTGGAAAGACAGAGCGTGATGGCGCTGGTAAGGGTGGTCTTGCCGTGGTCAACGTGGCCGATGGTTCCGATATTTACGTGGGGCTTTCCGCCGCGATCAAACTTTTCTTTGGCCATAAATTACCTCCGGTTACGCAAAAATTATATCTGCCAACATTAATTTAATTAACCGAGCCGAGCAATCCCCGTAGAAAAAACTCCTTTTTACGGGGCAAGCTCGGCTACAATTCCCTCTATTCTCACGCGCCGAGCCCACGACCGGAATCGAACCGGTGACCTCATGCTTACCATGCATGTGCTCTACCGACTGAGCTACATGGGCATAAAGTTAATAGTTTAATCCTACCTATCTTAATTGATTCCTGCTGAAGTAAGAATATAATGGGAAAAACTATTATTATAAACCAAATTTCAATTTAGGTCAAGTCTTTTTGCAAATTCACCAAATCCGGAGGTAGCGGTTCATCGAAAGAAAGCATGCTTTCCCGGCGCGGATGACGAAAGGAAAGTCCGGCGGCGTGCAGGGCCTGCCGTCCAATCAGCTGATCAAGCGGATTTACTTTCCCGTAACGTTTGTCTCCGATAATGGGAAACCCTAAAAAATCAAGCGTAACACGAATCTGGTGCGTCCGGCCGGTTTTGGGATAAACCTCCACCAGAGAAGCAGCCGGATAACGTTCTTTAACTTTTACCAGCGTTTGGCTTTCCTTGCCGTCCTGAAATGCAACACCAATCCGCATCCAGTCGCCTCTTTTATGCCCCAGCGGAAGTGATATTTCCTGTTCCGGCCAGGGAATAACGCCCTTGACAAACGCCAGATATTTCTTCTTCACGCGACGGAAACGGAATTCATCGCTCAAAAACCGGTGGCTGAAATCATTTTTAGCCACCACCATCAAACCACTGGTCTCTTTGTCTAAACGATGTACAATACCGGGCCGCAAAGTACCGCCAATAGCCGAAAGGTCTTTTAAACAATAAAGCAGGGCGTTAACCATCGTTCCGGAAGTAACCCGGCCGTGCGGATGGCAAACCAGTCCGGCCGGCTTGTTGATTACCACCAGGTCTTCGTCCTGATAAATAATTTCTAAAGGGATTTCTTCCGGAGGGACAGCTAATTTAACCGGAGAAGGCCAGTTAATCCGAATAACATCTTTCTCGTCCGCCGCCTGATTTTTGCGGACCGGCCGGCCGGCTATCGTAACCTGGCCGTCTTCAATTAACTTCTGAATATACTGTCTTGAAACCTGATGTTTTTCGCTGAGAAACTTATCTAACCTCATTTCTTACGGCTGGCCGCTTCCTGAATCAATTTCAAACCAATTACATTGCGTTGAATCTGGCTTGTGCCCTCATAGATCTGGGTAATTTTAGCGTCGCGCATCATCTTCTCTACCGGATAATCTTTCATGTACCCGTAACCGCCGAAAATCTGCACCGCGTCCGTGGTAACCTTCATTGCCACTTCCGAGGCCAGTAGTTTACTCATCGCGGATTCCTTGCTGGTATCCTTGGCTCCGGCATCATACATCCGGCTGGTGGCATAAATCAGCGCGCGGGCCGCCTCAATCTGGGTTGCCATATCGGCCAGCATATGCTGCACGGCCTGAAAAGAAGCAATCGGCTTGCCAAACTGAATCCGGGTTCGTACATAACCAATCGCTTCGTCCAGCGCGCCTTGGGCAATTCCCAGAGCCTGAGCCGCTACGCCGGGCCGGGAAGCATCGAAGGTCTTCATCGTAACGATAAAACCCATCCCTTCCCTTCCTAACATATTCTCCGCCGGCACGCGGCAATCCTGAAAAACCAGTTCCCGGGTAGCCGAAGCCCGAATACCGAGTTTCTTCTCTTTTTTCCCAAAAGTAAAGCCCGGTGTGTCCTTGCGGACGATGAAAGCGCTGGCGCCCCGGGCGCCTTTGGTTTTATTAGTCATCGCGATTACCGTATAAACTTCCGCTTCTCCGCCGTTGGTAATCCACTGCTTGGTTCCGTTGAGAATATAGGAATCGCCGTCTTTAACCGCGGTGGTCTCGATGCCGGCGGCATCGCTTCCGGCATTCGCCTCGGTTATCGCAAACGCAGCCAGCCATTCCCCTTTAGCAATTCGCGGCAGATAAGTTTTCTTCTGCTCCTCGTTACCGAAAAGAATAATCGGAAAAGTACCCAGTCCGGTGCCGGCCAACGCCAGGGTAATACCACCGCAGAAACGGGAAAGTTCTTCGATGGCAACCGAAAGCTCCATAATTCCGAACCCCATCCCGCCGTATTCCTCTGGTATGAAAACACCCATCAAATCGCTCTCGGCAAATACCTTTACCACTTCCCAGGGAAACTCTTCCGTCTCGTCGTAATGAGCGCGAACCGGTTTAATCTTCTCTTCGCCGATTTTCCGGCATAAATCACGAATCATTTTTTGCTCTTCAGTCAAAAGATAGTCCATATTTATTCCACCTTTTTAATCACCAAACAAGCGTTATGACCTCCGAATCCGAAAGAGTTGGAAAGCGCCGCTTTTAATGCAACCGGCCGCGCCTTATTGGGAACATAATCAAGGTCGCATTCCGGATCAGGATTTTCGTAGTTAATAGTCGGCGGCACAATCTGGTCTTTCATTGCCAGACAACAAACCGCCAATTCTACCGCTCCGGCCGCGCCTAACATATGGCCGGTCATTGACTTGGTAGAGCTTACGGAAACTTTATGCGCCTGCTCTTTAAAAACTCTTTTAATCGCCCGGGTTTCAACCAGATCATTCCAGGCGGTAGAAGTACCGTGGGCGTTGATGTAATCAATCGCCTCCGGCGCCAGTCCGGCGTCTTCCAGAGCCGATTCCATCGCCAGGGCCATGCCGACCCCCTCCGGGTCAGGAGCGGTAATGTGGTAAGCATCGGCGCTGGCGCCGTAACCGGCCAGTTCCGCATATATTCTTGCTCCGCGCTTCACCGCGTGTTCCAGTTCCTCCAGCACAAAAATACCGGCTCCTTCCGCCATTACGAAACCGCTGCGCTCCTTATCGAAAGGCCGGCTCGCTCTCTCCGGTTCATCGTTGCGCGTGGAAAGCGCTTTCATGCTGCAAAATCCAGCCAAGCCCAGCGGAGTAATACAGGATTCGGTTCCGCCGGCAATAGCCAGGTCAATCTCTCCGTGCTGAATAGCCCGCGCCGATACTCCGATAGCGTGGGCACCGGAAGCGCAGGCAGATACGGTGGCAAAATTAGGGCCCTTGAAATTAAAGAGCATCGCCACACGCCCGGCCGCGATATCCGGAATAAGCATCGGAATGAGAAACGGTGAAACCCGGTTGGGTCCCACGTTAAGTAAATTCTTGTGTTCGGCTTCAATCACTCTTAATCCGCCAATCCCGGAACCGATAATCACCCCGCACCGGCAAGCCTGCATCGAATCCGGCACCAGGGCGGCATCCTGCGCCGCTTCCCAGGCAGCCGCAAGCGCATACTGAACGAAACGATCCAGGCGCCGCGCCTCTTTTCTGTCCAGGAAATCAGGCGTGGTGAAATCTTTTACCTCCCCGGCTATCCGCGCATCAAAAACTGCCGGATCAAACTCCTTAATGGCGGCAATACCGCTTTTACCTGCCTTTAAAGCCTCCCAGGCCGCCGCGGAACCGCAACCAACCGGTGTTATCACGCCAAGTCCGGTAATAACTACTTTTCTTTTTTCCTTCATCGAATTAATTGTAATTCCGCTCGCCGCAAATAACCGCAGATACAAATTTCAAAGATTATCTTAGATAATTACTTAAGGAATACTCTAAATAATTATCATTCCGGAGTGTCCGGGCAGTTTCGGCATGTACCTGCATCTTAAAAAAATCACGACCGATTTTATCAGGCCTTTTTGGCGGCGATGTAATTGATTGCATCTCCGACAGAAAGAATCTTCTCCGCCGCTTCATCCGGTATTTCCAAACTGAATTTTTCCTCAAAAGCCATTACCAACTCCACCGTGTCTAGGCTGTCGGCGCCAAGGTCGTCCACAAAAGATGCCTTATCATTAACCTCTCCGGCATCAACACCTAACTGCGCCACCACAACTTCTTTGACAATTTTTTCAACTTCGCTTCTTTCCATCGGTTCCCTCCCTAGAATACGCAAATAATACGCATTACGCGAAATGTATTATTATATTACATGGCGAAACCGCCGTCAACTCTTATCACCTCTCCGGTAATGTATCCGGAGAGGGCCGAAGAGAGAAACAAAGCTGCTTTTGCCACATCTTCCGAAGTCCCTAATGCTGCCAAGGGTATCTGTTTCTGTATTTCACTCTTCTGTTCCGGAGTAAGTTTGTCGGTCATCGCCGTTTGGATATAACCCGGAGCCAGGGCATTAACGCGCACGCCGAATCGGGCCAACTCCCGGGCTGAGGACTTAGTCAAACCGATTAAACCGGCTTTGGAGGCGCCGTAATTTGCCTGCCCCGCATTACCGCGCAATCCGATTACCGAAGAAATATTGATAATGGAGCCGGCCCTTTTTTTAGCCATCATCTTACCGACAATTTTGGTACAGTTGAACGGACCAAAAAGGTTAACCTTCAGAACCAATTCCCATTCCTCCGGCTTCATCCGAAAAATAATGTTGTCCCTGGTGATGCCGGCGTTATTGACCAGGATATCAATCCGGCCCAACTCTGCCTCGGCTTCCCGGCCGGCCTGCTCTACTCCGTCCGGATCGGTAATATCGACTGCGGCGCCGATAACCTTGCGGCCGGTCGCCGCCGTCAGCTCTGCTTTTAAACTCTCCACCGGCGCCAGATCCCAGAGAACCAGATCGGCGCCTTCCGAGGCAAAGAGACGGGCAATGGCCGCCCCGATACCGCCGGCCGCCCCGGTAATTAAAGCCACTTTATCTTTTAAGAACATAACGTCTCCTTTTTAATGCGGGGGCGGGTTGCGCTTTAATCCCTGCCCGGCATCGTCTACCCGAAAAAATAAGACTACAAAACATTTGCTTCCGGCACAATCCGCTTCATTAAACCGGAGAGCACCCGGCCGGGTTCCGCCTCCAGGAAAGAATCCGGCTTTTTTTCATTCCAGATTTGCGCCACCGTCTGCCTCCAGAGAACCGGAGAAATAACCTGCTCCACCAGAAGTTGCTTAATTTCATCCGCGCCGGAAAATTGCCTCCCGGTCACATTCGCGTAAACCGGAAAGGCCGGAACCTGAACCGGACAAGCGGAGACAATCTTTTCAAAACCATTCCGCGCCCAATCCATCAGCGGAGAATGAAAAGCGCCGGAGACCTTCAACGGAATTACTTTGCACGGGTGCCTTTGCGATAATACCTGCCGGACCTGTTCAACCGCGGACTTTTCCCCGGAAATAACCACCTGTCCCGGCGCGTTGTAATTAGCCGGCCAGACATTACCGACTTCCGCACAGGCAGTAATTACCTTTTCATCATCAAGGCCCAGAACTGCAGCCATCACGCCCGGCCGTTCCCGGGTCGCCTGAGCCATTAATTCCGCGCGGCGGCTCACCAAAAGCAACCCGTCCGTAAAAGAAAAGACGCCGGCCGCAGTCAAAGCAGTATACTCCCCCAAGCTATGACCGGCAGCCGCTACCGGCAGTTCCTTATCTTCCTTCCAGTTTAAGAAACAGGCAAAACCGGTCAGGTAGATAGCCGGCTGACTATTCTCTGTCTGGACTAAAACCTCTTCGGGCCCTTCAAAAATAATCCGGGAAAGCTCTCTGCCTAAAATTTCGTCCGCCTGGCAATAAAGCCGACGGACAGCCGGGGAAGATTGATATAATTCCCTCCCCATACCCACCTTCTGGCTTCCCTGCCCCGGAAAAAGAAGAACCGTCTTCATAGCGTACGCAGATAATAGATGGTGGCGATAATCATGCCCAATAATGCCGTCAGGTTGAGATGCAGGGCCACGCCGAAAGTTACCTTGGCCAGAATAAGATCAAACTCGGCCGGACCGAAGAAAGGCGCGGAGCTGATCGTAAAAAACTGGCGGGCAAATGAATCAGCAGGAAGCAGTAAACCAATTATTTCTCCGATGGCGCTTCCGATTACGGCAGAAACCAGTAAAAGCCCCAAAAAAAACCAGAATCCTCTTTTCATAATAGAATTTCCTTTTCGGGACACAGAAACCGCAGAATAACACTTATTTAAAGAATACCACAGAAGCACGGAAGTTTGGAAGCACGGAAAAACAACTTTAATTAAAGTTTTCAGTGTTCCCGCTCGTCAGGGTTCGGCGAAGCCTGAAGACAGTTTTCTATGTTTCCGTGGTAAAAGTTATTTATCGGCGATAATCTGCGTCGGATTATTTATTTTTCGATTTCAAAACTGTTAGTAAATTCAACCAGGGATTTTAATTTCGCGAGCGCCCGGCCGGATTCTATCACCTCCGCCGCATAGGCGACGCCTTTCTTCCAATCATCGGCTCTGCCTGATGCCATAAAAGCAGCGCCGGCATTCAGCACAACCATATCCCGCGGCGCGCCTTCTTTCCCCTTCAAAATAGAAAGAATTATTTCGGCATTTTCCGCGGCGTTTCCGCCCCGGATATCAGCCAGGAAAGCCCGGCGCATCTGAAAATCTTCCGGCTGAACCTGGTAATTGATAATATGTCCGTCCTTCACCTGTGAAACAAATGTTTTGCCCACAACGCTTACTTCATCAAAACTGCCTTCGCCGTAAACCACCAGGGCGCTCCGGCTCCCCAAGCTAAGCAGAACGTTTGCCATTTTTTCGGTTAAATTTGCGCTGTAAACACCTAAAACCTGTACGTTGGCGCCGGCCGGATTCGTAAGCGGGCCCAGCAGATTGAAGATGGTCCGGATACCCATCTGGGTCCGGACCGGCAAGGCATATTTCATAGCGCTATGATACAACGGCGCATAGAAAAAACCGATGCCCACCTGCTCCACGCAGGCCTTCACCTTCTCCGGAGTGATGTCTATATTTACACCCAGGCTGCGAACCACGTCGGCGCTGCCGCACTGGCTGGATACCGAACGGTTGCCGTGTTTTGCTACCAGACATCCGCCGCCGGCCACTACCAGGGCGGTGGCGGTGGAAACATTAAACGTATTGGTGCCGTCTCCACCGGTACCGCAGGTATCAACAATCGTCTCGCGGTCAAAATTAATATCGTCCCGGTCAAGGTCGATCATTTCTTTGTTAATCCCGATTCGCAAAACCTTTTCCCGCATTACCCGGGCACAGCCGGTAATCTCGGCCGCCGTCTCGCCTTTCAAACGTAAACCCATCAAGAAAGCAGCCATCTGGGCTTCCGTCGCCCGGCCTTCCATGATTTCCTTCATGGCAGCCGCTGCTTCCTGTTCGGACAGGTCTTCCGCTCTGGCTAGCTTCGCAATTATCTCTTTCATAATAACGGTTATTTGTTAAAACCGGTAGAAAAATCTTATCAGAAAAAGAAGCTCTGCGTCAAATTAGACGCCGAAAAGACTTGATCGTCTTACGCAGTATTTCCGCCTGCTTTTCCGCTTCCTTTAAATCCCAGTAATTGGTCTTAAATTGCAGTATCCTCTCCTGCAAGTACTCAGCGTCGGGACACAAGCCCCGGGCATATTTTTGCCGGACGCCCGGGTAACCCTGGACTTCATTCCGGAAAAAAGGTTCCCGGTAGGTCAACTTCCAGGCCGCGTAAATTCCGTCTCCGCCGTTCTTAACAAAAAGATCGCGGAATTGGTACCATTTCTCTTTCGGATTTTCAAGGTCAAGGAGCACGCTGTATGCCCAGTAGGAATTTACACTTCCCTCCGGGACATGCTGGGGGATAAGCCAGGCGATATCGCTGATAGCGGCGCTCAATATCCCCGCGGATTTAATTCTGGCTTCGACTAATTCTTCGGCCCTTTCCAGCTGGCCCAAAGCAACGGCCGCCTGAAGTTCGGACATCCGATAATTAAAGCCAAAACAGGCATGGCGGTCAAAGTTCGGGTCCTGGATATCGCTTCGGGCAACCCGCCCCTTCTTAGCGCCGATGCTTCCGTAGCCGAGACCGGCAAATTTACGGGCTTTGTCCGCCAGCGCTTCGGTGTCGGTAACCAGCATGCCGCCTTCCCCGCAGGTCAGGTGCTTTGAGGCCTGAAAACTGAAACTGGCAAAATCCCCGAACCGGCCGACCAGTTTGCCTTGATAACGGGATAGAAAAGCTTGCGCGTTGTCTTCAATCAGAAAGATTCTTTTTGCCCGGCAGATTTTCAGGATTTGGTCATAATCAGGGGCAAGCCCGTAAAGGGAAACAACGATGACGGCCCTGGTCTTCCCGGTGATATTAGCCCGGATGGAATCCGCGGAAATGTTGAATGTCTTCCGGTCCGCGTCGGCGAAGACCGGAATGGAATTATTGTGGAGCACCGCCAGGGCCGGGCTGGACATGGTTAAGGACGGAACAATTACTTCTTCGCCCGGGTTTACGCCCAGAGCCGCCAGGGCGGTATGCATCGCGGCGGTTCCGTTACCCAAAGAAACGGCAAACTCCCGGTGAAAAATCTCCGCAAACTTCGCCTCCAGGCGCGAGATAAAAATATTGTTTTTGGAAGCTTGAAATTGATTCTCCAAAACTTCCAGAACGTATTTTTTCTCTAACCCGGAGATTCTTTCCATTTTCCGCAATCCTTTTTCGCCGTCCTTTGTGATATAATATCATATACTATGAAAAAGATTGGAATTGGACTCATCGGTTTCGGCACGATTGGAGCCGGCGTCGCCCGGTTGCTCCTGGAGCGGAAAAAACTCTTGTCGGAACGGGCCGGATTCATCCCGGAACTTATTTCGGTTTGTGACTGCGATTTAAAGCGGCCGCGCCCGGTTTCTCTGCCCGCCGGAATATTAACCAGGGAGACCAAGAATGTCCTGGAAAATCCGCGCGTCCAAATAGTGCTGGAATTAATCGGCGGTATTGAACCGGCCGGCTCTTTTCTCTTAAAGGCGCTCCAAAACGGAAAATCGGTCGTAACCGCCAACAAGGCGCTTCTGGCCGAAAAAGGCGACTGTTTATTCTCCGCCGCGGAACAATCCGGATGCCATCTCGGATTTGAGGCCTCGGTCGGCGGTTCCATCCCGATCGTCAAAACCTTGAAAGAAAGTTTTATTGCCAACAATATCACCTCTCTTTACGGAATATTAAACGGCACCACTAACTTTATCCTCACCCGGATGGTTGAAGACCGCCTCTCGCTGGCGAACGCGCTTAAAATTGCCCAGGACGCCGGATTCGCAGAAAGAGATCCGTCTCTTGACCTCTCCGGAAACGACTCTTCCCATAAACTTTCCGTGCTGGCCACCCTGATTACCGGAAAGTTTTTTCCGGCAGCCGCTATCCCAACCGAGGGAATTTCCGGAATTACGGCAAAAGATCTAGACTATGCGGCGGAATTAGGGTACGGGGTGAAACTATTGTCGATATTAAAGTTCGGACAAAACGGCCTCAGTCTGGCCACCTACCCGGCGCTGATTCCCAACCGGCATATCTTAAGTTCTGTCCGGGATGTTTACAACGCTATTTTTCTCACCGGGGACCTGGTGGGAGAAAGTCTGCTCTTCGGTAAGGGCGCCGGCATGGACCCAACCGCCAGCAGCGTCATCAGCGACATAATCAGTATCGGAAACAATATTCTCTGCGGAGCAAAACCCTTACCCTTTTCAATAACGCCCGGGAAAAAGCTCCAATTGCAGACTGATTTTAAAAGCCGTTACTATTTTCGCTTCTCCGCCCTGGACCAGCCGGGCGTTCTGGCCCGAATTGCGGAAATCCTCGGAAAATACAACATCAGCATCGCCTCCTGCATCCAGAAAGAGGAGAAGCCCCAAAAAGCGGTGCCGGTGGTAGTATTAACACATACCGCCAAGGAATCCGCAGTCAAAGCGGCCATCTCGGCCATAGACCGATTGGCGGCAATTAAATCCAAAACAATTTTGCTGCGTCTTGCGTTTGATGAATAAATATGGACATCAGCCAATACCGGGGAATAATTGAGAGATACCGCGATTACCTGCCGGTAAGTTCCCGGACACCGGTTATCTCTCTTTTGGAAGGCAACACCCCGCTCATCCCATCCGTTTCCTTAGGAAAAAAATTGGGCTTGCGGCTCTATTTTAAATTTGAAGGCGTCAACCCGACCGGTTCCTTCAAAGACCGGGGCATGACACTGGCGATTTCCAAGGCAGTTGAAGCCGGAAACAGCGCGGTCATCTGCGCCTCCACCGGCAATACTTCTGCCTCAGCCGCAGCTTACGCGTCCCGGGCCGGACTTAAAGCCCTGGTGCTGATTCCGGAAGGCAAAATTGCCATGGGCAAATTAGCCCAGGCCTTAATTCACAAGGCGCGGGTGGTCCAAATTAAGGGAAATTTTGATATCGCGCTTCAACTGGTCAGGGATATCTGCGAGAAATACCAGGTCGCCCTGGTTAACTCCGTTAACCCGTACCGGATTGAAGGCCAAAAAACAGCGGCTTTTGAAATTACGGATACCCTTGGAGAAACGCCTGAGTATCAGGTTCTGCCGGTAGGCAACGCCGGAAACATCACCGCTTACTGGAAAGGATACAAGGAATACCACCGGCAAAAAAAATCTGACCGCTTGCCCCGAATGCTCGGATTTCAGGCAGAAGGCGCCGCTCCGATCGTTTTGGGCCATCCGGTAACCGACCCGGAAACAATCGCCACCGCCATCCGCATCGGTAATCCTGCTTCCTGGCAAGCCGCGGTTGCGGCCCGGGATGAATCCGGCGGGCTGATCGGCACCGTCAGCGACTCTGAAATAACCGAGGCCTCAAAGCGGTTGGCCGGCGAAGAAGGCGTCTTCGCGGAACCGGCTTCGGCCGCATCGATTGCCGGCCTGTTAAAGCTGAGCCGAGCCGGATACTTTTCCCAAGAATCACTGGTGGTTGCCATCCTTACCGGCCACGGCTTAAAGGACCCGCAATTTGCCATTAGCGAGTGTTGTCTGCCGGAACCAATCGCACCAACGCTGAATACGGTCGCCGAAGCGTGCGGTTTGTAACTGACGCCTAACGTAAAACATCTAATATAATATCGGCGTCATTCCCGAATGTGTAGATCGGGAATCCACACCTTAAAATATTTGGATCCCCGCCTAAAACATGCGGGGATAACAAAATTTATCATTCCCGCTTACCGTTCGCGGAAATAATAAATACAAGAACCTCATAAGGAGAAAAACAAATGGCTAAAGAAAAAATTATCGGGATTGACCTGGGTACCAGCAACTCGGCCGCAGCCGTTTACGAAGCCGGCCGCGCCTCAATCATCCCCAGCGCCGAAGGGCCGACTCTTTCCGGCAAAGCATTCCCTTCTTACGTGGCTTTCACCAAAGACGGTCAGGTTCTGGTAGGCGAACCGGCGCGGCGCCAGGCAGTTGCCAATACCGAAGGAACAATTCTGGGCGCCAAGCGGAAGATGGGCACTGATTTTAAATACAACATTTACGGTAAAGAATACACGCCCCAGCAGATTTCCGCCTTCATCCTCTCCAAGATAAAAAAGGATAGCGAGGCCTTTCTGGGAACCGAGGTTAAGAAAGCGGTTATCACGGTACCGGCCTACTTTAACGACAACCAGCGCCAGGCGACCAAAGACGCCGGCACCATCGCCGGGCTGGAAGTGGTTCGGCTCATCAATGAACCGACTGCGGCCGCTTTTGCTTACGGGTTGGAAAAGATTGAGCAGGAAATGAAAATTATGGTCTTTGACCTGGGCGCCGGCACCCTGGATGTCACGATCATGGACCTGCATAAGGGCGTGGGCACAGTAGTCGCTACCACTGGCGACACCCAGTTGGGCGGTCTGGATATGGACAAGTTAATTATCGACTATATCGCAGCCGAGTTCAAAAAAGAGTCCGGCCTGGACGTCAAGAACGACAAGATGGCGATGCAGCGCATCCACGAAGCAGCCGAAAAAGCCAAGATTGAACTTTCCACCACGATGGTCACCGACATCAACCTTCCTTACATCACCGCCGACAGTACCGGACCGAAACATTTAACAATGTCTATCCGGCGCTCTAAACTGGAAGATTTAATCCGGCCGATTATGGACCGGTGCAAGGAACCGCTGAAACAGGCATTATCTAACGCCAAGATGGAACCCAAGGAAATAGAAAAAATTATCATGGTCGGCGGACCCACCCGGATGCCAATCGTCCAGGCGTTTCTGGAAGAATACGTCGGCCGCAAGGCAGAAGGCGGGGTTGACCCGATGGAATGCGTGGCGCTCGGCGCCGCCATTCAGGGCGGAATCCTATCCGGAGACACGAAGGACAAAGATCTGCTCCTCCTGGAAATAACACCATTTTCCCTGGGAATTGAAACACTGGGCGCCGTATCCACCAAACTGATTGAGCGCAGCACCACTATTCCGACCCGTAAATCCCAGGTCTTTTCTACAGCCGCCGACGGTCAGACCGCAGTCGACATTCACGTACTGCAGGGCGAACGGGCGATGGCCGCCGACAACGTCTCGCTGGGTAGTTTCCAGTTGACCGGCATACCGTCCGCACCCCGCGGAATGCCGCAGATTGAAGTGACTTTTGACATTGACGCCAACGGCATCATGAACGTTTCGGCGAAAGACAAGGGCACCGGTAAAGAACAATCCATTAAAATTACCGCTCCCACCAAGCTCACCAAGGATGAGATTGAGAGGATGGTCAACCAGTCCGAGCAGTTTGCGGAAGCGGACCGGAAAAAGAAAGAAGTAGTTGAAACAGCCAACCAGGCGGATAATCTTATTTATACCACCGAAAAAACGCTCAAAGAACACGGCGCCAAACTGCCGGAAGACGAGCGCAAGCAGATTGAAGAAAAAGTTGCCGGCCTGAAGAAGGAACTGGAATCGCCGGATAAGACGGTGGAATCGCTTAAAACCGCTATGGAATCGCTGAGCCAGGCCGCCAACAAACTGGCCGAGATTATCTACAAACAATCGCAGGCGCAGGGCCCGCAGGCAGGACCAGGCGCGGAAAGCGCGGGTTCGGGCGCAGCCGGTCCGGACGCCGGAACCGGGAACGGGCCGGAAAAGCAAAAAGAAGGCGAAGGCCCGGTCATCGACGCGGAGTTTAAGGAAAAGTGATATTTGGGGTTTACAACCTCAAATATCATTCCCGCATATAGTAAGCGGGAATCCACGCGCTTCAAGGATTGGATCCCCGATCTAAGTCCGCCTTCGCCAAGGTTTACCTCGCCGCATCTTTAACGTAGGCGGGCTACGGCGAGACGAAGCATTCGGGGATGACAGGAATAATCAAAACCCCACGGGACCAAAATCTCGCGGGGTTTTTTATTTCAGCGCATTTTCTTGACGCAAAACCAATAATTAACATATAATAAGGACTGCCATGGAAGAAGAAAAGATACGTTACCTGGCCCACCTTGCCCGAATACAATTAAGCGCGGAAGAGGTCCGCAGTCTCAATTGCGACCTCTCCCAGCTTCTGGATTATGTCGGACAGTTAAAATCATTGGCCACCGAAGAAGTTGAACCGACCAACGCCGTACTTCCGGCATACAACCGGTTCCGCAAAGATGAAATAACGCTTTCACTGCCGGTTGAAAAAGCGCTGGCAAATGCGCCGGACAAAATGGGCGATTTTTTCCGCGTTCCCCGCGTCATTACGGAACGAAAAACAAATGAATGAAGAACTGACGCCCTGGCAGAAGGTACAATTAGCGCGCGAGCCCAACCGGCCTCACACCCGGGATTACATTGATAGTTTAATCACTGATTTCGTAGAGTTGCGCGGTGACCGTTATTTCGCGGACGACCCGGCCCTGATCGGCGGAATCGGAAAATTCAACGGAAGTACGGTCATAATCTTCGGGCATCAAAAAGGCCGGGAAACAAAGGAAAATATCCGGCTCAATTTCGGAATGGCCCACCCGGAAGGATACCAGAAGACCCGGCGCCTGATGAAACTGGGTGAAAAATTCCACTTTCCGGTAATCAGCTTGGTGGATACACCGGGCGCCCATCCGGGGATGGAAGCCGAAGAACGAAATCAGGCGGCGGCCATAGCGCAAAACCTGATGGCGATGTCAACCATGCGCACACCGATTATTACGGTAATACTTGGCGAAGGCGGAAGCGGCGGAGCGCTCGGCATCGCCGTATCCGACCGGGTTCTGATGTTGGAAAACAGCGTCTATTCGGTAATTTCTCCGGAGGGTTGCGCCGCCATTCTCTGGAAAAAACAGGAGGCGAAAGAAGAAGCGGCCCGGGCCCTGAAATTAACCGCTTCGGACCTTTTGGAATTCAAGATTATTGACGAAATCATCCCGGAACCACCCGGCGGCGCCCACCTTGACCCGAAAACTACCATCGAAAAGGTGGCGCAGGCGCTTAAAATAAACTTGGAACAATTAAAAGAATTACCCGTGGAACAATTGCTGAGCCAGCGTTACGAAAAGTACCGGCGTATCGGGTCTTTTAAAGAATAAACATAAAAATGAAAAAACAAAATAAAGAAAAAAAACTGGTAATCGGACTGCCCAAAGGAAGCCTGGAGGAAACCACCAAACGGCTCTTCCAGAAAGCCGGAATCAATCTTTACGGTAAACCGCGCGCTTATTATCTGGTATCAGACGATAAAGAACTGGAAATAATGTTAATCCGGGCCCAGGAAATACCCGTTTACGTCGAAAAGGGTAACCTTGACCTCGGCCTGACCGGTAAAGACTGGATTATGGAAACCGGCGCCCGGGTAAAAGAAGTAGCGGAATTTTCCTATGCTAAAAGCGGGCTCGGAGCCGTCCAGCTGGTCCTGGCGGTGCCGGAAGAATCCGGAATTAAAAGCGTCAAAGATTTAGAGGGAAAACGCATCGCTACCGAATTAGTCCGGGTTACCCGGGATTATCTCAAGCGAAAAGGCGTCAAGGCGGAAGTTGAATTCTCATGGGGCGCCACCGAAATTAAGGCGGGTAAACTATGTGACGCGATTGCGGAACTAACCGAATCAGGCGCAACCATCCGGGCGCATAACCTGAAAATAATAGATACGCTCTTAACCTCAACCACCCGGCTGATAGCCAACCCGAAGGCCCTGACCGACCCCTGGAAGAAAAAGAAGATTGAGTATGTAAGTCTCCTGCTTCGGGCGGCTTTGAACGCGGAAGAGTTGGTCGGTCTCAAATTAAACGCGAACGAAGCAAATCTGAAGAAAATATTCAGCGTCCTGCCGGCGCTGAAAAGGCCGACTATTTCCAAGCTCACGGAACCGGGCTGGTGCGCCCTGGAAGTCATTTGCAAGCGTGACGAAGTAACATCTCTTATCCCAAAGTTGAAAAAAGCCGGCGCGGAGGGTATCGTGGAATATCCGCTAAACCGCGTCGTGTTTTAAAACAGTAAATAGTAAACGGTGAATGGTTAACGGTAAAAGATTGCTGCTTTAAATCTTACACGGTTACCATTCACAATTCACTATTCACCATTTACGGCAGTTAACGGAGGTTTTAATGCCTTGCGGAAAAAAACGTAAACGCGCTAAGATGGCGAAGCATAAAAGAAAGAAGCGCCTTCGCCGCGACCGACATAAGAAATAAAGAACGTTAATCAGGGAAAATCACGCAACAATAATGGCAAAAATTATCTGCCGGTCTTTATTCCTGACTGGCCTGGCATTTTTTTTCCTGTTATGCCCGGCGCGAGCATCGGGAGAGGACTCTTATTCCGCTTACCTGAAAGGGATAACTGCCGCCGGGGAAGGTGACCTTTCCCTGGCGGAGTCATATCTGGAAGACGCCAGCCGGCTTGACCCCAGAAGCAGCAACATCTGGAATGCGTTAGCCAAGATTTATCTTCAGGAAAATAAATTCCAAGAAGCGGTTACCGCCTACAACCGGGCAAAATCGCTCAACCCGGGAAACAAGGAAGTTTACTACGGGCTCGGCCTTGCCTATCTGCGCCTGAAAAAAAATACGCTTGCCCGGCTCCAGTACGAAACGCTCATCAAAAATTCTCCGGACGAAAAAGAGGCCTACCTCCTGCTGGCCGACCTTTATACGAGCGCCGGACTCACTGATGCCGCCCTGAATACCTACCGGCAAATACTTAAATTCCTGCCCGACAATCCGATCATCCTTTATAACTACGCCGTTCTTCTGGCGCAGCAAAAAGATTACCGGTCAGCTCAATCGTATTTAATTAAAGCAACCGGCTTGATGCCTAATTTCATTCCGGCCCGGGCGCTCTTGGCTAAAATTTACTGGGAAACCGGCAACCGCGCCGCCGCCAAAGAAAATTACCGCCAGATTCTGGAAATGGCGCCTCTGGACCAGGGGACCCTCTTCAATCTGGCCCGGATATGCCTCGAGGAGAACAAATGGACGGAAGCCGGGGCTCATCTCGAAAAGATTGCCAACCCCAAAAATGACGAACTTTTAAGGTTACTCGGTTTTGTCTACCGCCAAAATAAAGAACCGGAAAAAGCCCTTCTTGTTTTCCAACAGGCGCTGGACTTAAGAGACGACCCCCGCACCAGGTTTTACCTGGCGCTGACCCTGGATGATTTAAAGCGGGACACGGAAGCGACCGAACAATTATACAAAGCGATCAGCCAGGACCCGGAAAATGACGAAGCGCTTAACTACCTGGGATACACCCTGGTGGAGCGGGGAGAAAAACTGGGGGAAGCCGAACAATTAATCAAAGAAGCGGTACGCCTGGAACCGGAAAACGGCGCCTACCTTGATAGTTTGGGCTGGCTTTACTTTAAAAAAGGTAACTTTTCCTTCGCCCGCTATTACCTCTTGAAAGCAATCCGCCTGGAACCGGATCCGGAAATTTACCAGCACCTGGCAGAACTATACCAAAGGTTAGGCGACACCAAAAAAGCGGAATACTACCGGGAAAAATCTAACCCCAGTCCAACTGCGCCATAACCGACCGGGCTTCATCCTCGCTGGAACAACAAACCTGAATAAGCAGGCCTTCCGGTTTCAGATTTTTCAA
This sequence comes from Candidatus Omnitrophota bacterium, assembly GCA_026387085.1. Taxonomy (GTDB): domain Bacteria; phylum Ratteibacteria; class UBA8468; order MWAK01; family MWAK01; genus JAHJUB01. Next base: position 12,415 of record JAPLMK010000097.1, on the reverse strand, counting down.
AACTAGCGGAATCTCTTCCACGGTGGGATAAACAACAATAGACTTCTTTTTCGCCTGAATCTTCTGATAGAGCGGGAACCAGCGGCTGATACCTTCCTTGGCAAACTTGGCTCCGCTTACCCATTGAATCGCATTCAATTTCGGTATTTCCAGAAGAAGGTCAAGGTGCTGCAGGGCTTCAACGCCGTCCAGGTGGTAAATGGAATAATCCAGATATTCTATCTCACTTAAGAGTTCCTCCAGGAAAAATTCCCGGTACATTCCGGCCGAGACAAGGCAGGAGAAATCATTCTGAACCGGATATGACTTTCCGGGCGCCCATAAATTAGTCCAGGAGCACGCGGTGCCATCCTGGTTTCCGTTCACGATTTGATAGCAATCATCATATATTTTTTGCCAAACACGGTAGAGCAGTTTCATTGCTTCCTTGACCCCTGCCGGGTTTTCAACCAGGTCCAAAGCGGCCTTATCCGGCCCGCCCCTTAAAACCGCCAAACTGTCAAAACCGCCGTGCAGGTCGGTCGGTGCTACCAGGAACTTTCCTTGACCCCGCTCAATTCCCAGGCGGGTCAATTCCAGGTTTTTTTGGTAAATAGCGTTTGAATCCTTAATCTCCAGGCAGGAAAGATTTTTGTAATCGGTGAGGGGATTTTGCGACCAATTTATCCAGGAGGTTTCATTTGAATCTTCGGAAAAGTTCAGTTCTGTTCCCAGAAAAGCCGAAAAAACATCCGGACCGAAATTAGGCCAGAAGACCGGAACGGCCAGACCTCCAAAGAAAGTACCACGGCAGTAATCCTCAAAATAATCAAGGATGCGTTCCGGCGCTTCCCGAAAAACCACCTTTGGTGTAATCCACTTATCGGCCGATTCCAGGAAAACCGGACCTTTCCGGGGCGCGGTTACCCAAAGCGCTACCCGGTCCAGGGCATCACCGTTCCACCACGCCTGAAAATAGGGCTTTAATTCTTCAAAATCCGGTCTATATTCCATCATTCTTCTTTTCCGTGATGCGGCTGATTAACCTTCCTTTGGCTAATCGGGTAAGAATCACCTGGTCCAAATCAACGCTTTCCGCATCCTTAACCACCTTTCCTTCCGGATAAGCGAGCGTGATGCTGTAACCGCGCTCCAAAACCGCCAGGGGCGAGAGCCCGGAAAGCTGGCGGCCCAGCGCTTCCCATCTTTTGCGAAATTTATCCAGCAGGGAATTTTCAGAACGGGCCATCCGTTCGGAGAGTTCATCTATCCGCTGGCCAAAAGTTGAAAGCAGGTCCGCAGGGCGCTGAAACCCGTAACGGCCCTTGACGGTTTCCAGGCGGCGGCTTCCTTCCTGCAGTTGGTTTCTGACCAGATAAGCCATCCGCTGAAAATAGGTTGCCACCCGGGCAAATGTCTCCTCCCGGTGCAGGGAGATAATTTCCGCGGCGGCAGACGGAGTCGGAGCGCGCAGGTCGGCCACAAAATCACTGATAGTATAATCAACTTCGTGGCCGATTGCGGAAATTATCGGAATAGTCGAACCGGCAATTGCCCGGGCAACCGCTTCTTCATTAAAGGCCCACAGGTCTTCTAAACTTCCGCCGCCCCGGGCCAGAATTATCGCGTCAAAACCAGCCAGGCGGTTAAACTCCCGGATGCCTTTGACTATCTCCGCGGCAGCCTCTTTACCCTGGACCAGGGCCGGATAGATAACAACCTCAATCGCCGGATTGCGACGCTGAAGAACCTGCAAGATGTCGCGGACGGCAGCGCCGGTGGGCGACGTTACTACGGCCAGGCGCCGGATAAGGTACGGGATAGGTCTCTTGCGCTCCGGCGCGAAAAGACCCTCAGCCGCCAACCTTTTCTTTAACTCCTCAAAAGCAATCTGGAGAGCACCCAAACCTCGGGGCTCAATCTTCTGTCCGATAACCTGATATTCGCTGCGGCTCTGGTAAGCGGAAACCCGGCCGGCCAGGATAACATTTACACCGTCCTCCAGTTTAAACTTTAAACCGCCGGCTACGTTACGAAAAAGCACAACCCGTATCTGACTCTCGGCATCTTTAAGATTAAAGTAAACATGACCGGAAATCGGCTGCCGCAGCGAAGAAATTTCACCTTCAACCCAGACGTAAGAGAAACCGGTCTCCAGCAGATATTTAATCTCGCCGCTCAACTCCGTAACGGAATAGATTTTATCCATCGATAAATAGATCTTTTCCTATTTTAACGTTAATGATAGAATTTATACTTTTATTGCAAAATGCAAATTGCAAATTTCAAATTGCAAAATGAACGGACAGGAAATCAATAATTTTACATTTTACAATTTACATTTTGAATTTTGTATTTCAAGTAATACGGCCAATCGGGTCAACGTGAATGGTAACGCGGGAAACACCGGGCACCTGCTGTTTTAAGTGATGTTCCACCTCATCGGCAATCTGGTGGCCCTTCTGAACGCTTAAGTTTCCCTCCACCAGGATATGCATCTCCACCAGGATATCCGGTCCGAGCCGTCGGGCAGCCAAATCGTGCACGCGGCGCACGTCCTTAACGGAAGAGACCACCGCCTGGATCTGCTTCAACGTCGGTTCATCCACCGAACTCTCAACTAATTCCGCGAAAACACCCTGTCCGATATCCAGGCCGATGCGCAGGATGAAGATTGAAGTAACGGCGGCGGCCAGCGGGTCCATAAAAGGAAAACCGAGCCGGGCGCCCAGAATGCCCAGAAATGTCGGAATGGAAGAAAGGGCGTCGGAGCGGTGGTGCCAGGCGTTGGCAATTAAAGCCGGGCTGTTAATCCGGCGGCCCACCCGGATCGTATAACGATAAAGCCCTTCCTTGAAAACAACGGAAAAGACCGCGGCAATCAAAGGCAGGAAGGTTGGTATGGTCCGGTAATGGGTTAAAGCGCTGAAAACACCGCGGTACATAAACGAGAAACCGAAGACCAGAAGGAAGATCGTGCAGACCGCCGCGGCCATAGTTTCAAACTTACCGTGACCGTAAGGATGGTCTATATCCTTGGGGCGGGCGGCTATTTTCAAACCAAAGAGAACGACAAAAGTCGCCACGATGTCGGCCAGGGTTTCAAACGCGTCGGTCACCATCGCCTGGCTGCGCCCCAGGACTCCGGCAAACATCTTAAGAACAAAAAGACCGATATTAATCGCCAGGGCGACCAGCGTGTTTTTACGCCCGAGAAGGTAACGTTCTGCCTGATTAATCATGCGTTCTGTTTTCTGCGGAAAGCGCCCGGGCTGATTTCCATTGTTTCCCGATCCAGGCAATGGCATTTTCCAGCCGGATTGAAGTAACCGGATGGGTGCTTAAAGGAACGATAATCAGGCGCGGTTCCTTCTGTTCAATCTCGCCCAATTTCCGCAAAAATGATACCATGCCGGCCGGGTTATAACCGGCCCTCTGGGCGTAAGACATACCGAGGGTATCGGCCTGAAGTTCATCCTTGCGGCTGTAAGAAAGCTGGGTCAGGTTGAAGGCGATGCTGACCGCCTGTTCAATCTCGCTGTATCGACTTTCGTAAAAGATGAGTGAGGCCGGAACGGAATAAAGAACCCGGGACTGCAATTGCTTGATGGCGTGCCGAGCCGCCACGTGGCCGATCTCATGGCCCAGAACGCAAGCCAGCTCATCATCGGAAGAAACCAGTTTTAACAGACCGGTCGTCACATAAATATAACCGCCGGGTCCGGCAAAAGCGTTAACCCGCTTAATCGCATCCGCGTCGCTGCTGGGCTTAAACTCCTTTCTGACCTGACGGTCCACCGATTCACCCACCACAACCTCGTCCTGAGTAGAATATAAACTTTTTTCCTGGCGTCCGGTCACCGGGTTATAAACAGTGGCGCAACCCCAAAAAGAAATTACGCCTAAGAACAAAAAAATACCCCCCAACAACCTTTTTTTTAGCATTTTAGACCCCCTACTTCTGCCCGGTTGACCGCTCCAGAACCGCCTGCGCGGAAAGATAATCGTAAGACGCATTGTAATAATCGGTCTTGGCCTGCGCCAGCGCGAAATCAGCATCCAGAACTTCCGTGTTGGTCGCCATCCCTTCCTTAAAACGGATGCTCTGTATCCGCAGAACCTCTTCCGACTGCCTGACTGCCTTTTGAGCCGTCTCAATCCGGGCCCGGGCCGAACCAACAGCAAGGTAAGCTTTTTTGACTTCCAGGCCGATAGACCGCTCCAAGTCCGACCGTTCCATCTGAGCCAGATTAAGCTGGCTTGCGCTCTTCCGAACCCGGTCTCTTATTCTGCCCCAATTCCAGATATCGTAAGAAACAACCAGGAGCGCCTGGTCATTGCGGGACCAGTCGGACCGGAAAGCATCCTCTTGAAATTCCTGCCGGGCCAGTTGCAGGGAAATTTGTGGAAAATATCCGCTGCCGGCCACCGTCTTTCCTTTCTCCGCCTGATCAAACTTAATAGCCGCTGCCTTCAGTTCCGGCCGGTTCTTCTTCGCCTGAGTATAGTAATATTCCAGGCTTATATCGCCTGAGAAAATCTTTAAAGGAACGTCTTCCAAAATAACCTCTGTTTCTAACGGTCGCTCCAGAAGACGGTTCAACCCGCTTTGGGCGGCTTTCAAATCATGCTCCGCCAGAATCAACGCGTCTTCGCTATGCGCCAATTCTACCTCGGTCTTAAGTTGCTCCACCTTGGGCAAAACTCCCACCTGCACTCTTTTCCCGACTTCCGAGGAATGACGCCTCCGGTTATCCACCAGTTCCCGGGAAACGCTAACCGCCTTTTCCAGGCGCAGGACGTTAAAGTAAGCGCTTTTAACGTTCAGAATCAGGTCCAGGTAAACGATATCATGGGAGGCACGGGCAAAATCAACCGCCAGTTTGGAAATCCGGTACTGGCCCAGGAGCCGCCCCCCGGTAAATAAGGGCTGGGTAACCGACAGGGAAAGAGTATTGTCGTCCGTTTCCGTCGAGCTGAGTGGCACGGAACCGCCGGGAATATCTCCCCGCTGGTAAGCATTTTCTCCGGATAAATTAAACGAAGGGAGCAGATAAGTGCGCTCTTCGGCCGCGCCGGATTCCGCTATCCGCACCCTTTCCTCCGCCTGTTTCAAAGTTATATTTTTCACTCCGGCTTCCCGGACCGCTTCCTCCAGCGTGAACGCTTTTGCGTCGGATAACCCGGCGCAAAAGGAGATAACATAAACTAAAAGAGCACTTAAAATAATATTTCGCTTCCCCATGGTTTGGAATGGTCTGGTGGGAAAAAACGCCTGTCCTTATGGAAGTTAACTCCTTAATCTACTCAAATTTGTCACCGGCCCTAATTCTATCCACTAACCGGTTAAAGGCGTCGGTCAAATCGCTGTAAAGGTCTTTTTTGCGGAGGATAATCGGCGTTTTGGGCAATTTGCCGGAAGCCACATCCTGAATCACTTTTTCCAGGCGGTGCAGCGGACCGGAAATCCGGTGTAAAATCCGAAACTGCAGGATAGCCGCCATGACTACCACCAGCAAGCCCCCCAGTAAAAACTCAACGCCCAGAAGTTTCAGGATTTTTTTCTGGATGATTAACAGGTGCTCCGGCTGCGTCAGTTGCGGCAAAACCAGAAGGTTATTCCAGATGGTAAGGTAGGTAACCAGGCCGCTGATTAAGAACACCAGGATGATGAGCCAGGCCACCACCAGCGTATATTTTACTTCCACGTCGGGGTTGACCACTCTCCAGAAAGACCTTTTAAATTTTTTCGCTTTCATCATCCTCCGCCTCCATGCGGGGTTGCCGCAGATTAAAAATCAGCTCCGGATTGTCCGGTTATCCAGGTCAGGTCCTTTGCAAAACCAACTCCGCCGGCTTTTTTATCAGAACCATAACTGCCCACCTCATAAGTAGTGCGGTTGGAAAAAGGGTTGGGGCTGTTAATTCTTAAGCGAATGGAAGCCGATTTATTGCTGCGCGCCCGGACGGATAAAATATTAGTACCGGATAACAAGGTAATCGTCTTTTCCAAATACGGGTCGTGCATCTTAAATTCGCTCTCCGTTATTACCTCAACACCGTTCAAAAGAACCGAACAGGCAGTAAGGCCGTTATTTTCCAGAATAATCGTGGCCGTTCCCGCGGAAGCAATAAATGGAAAGTTCTGATACGAAGGAGGCGTGGTGCGGAAAAGGGTTGCTGGCCCGAAAAGTGTTCCCATTTCACAAATCAAACGGTAGAAATAAGGCGCGCCCCAGGGGTCAATCGGCGTCACTTTCAGGTACGGGCCGCGCCAGCCCCTGGTATAGCCGGCCGGCACCGCAGTGTCGGTATCGGGATAGGTAAGGGACTCAAGGGTCTTGTTAATGTCCGGCGGGTAATAGTTGATATCGGACTTGACCGCATCCAGAAGCATGACATGCTGGGTAATGCTGGTCTTGGCAACCACCACCTTGGTTCTTTGCGAAACCTGCTTAATCAGGATGAAACCAATCGCGCCGAGTATCACCAGAACAGCTATTCCAACAAGCAGTTCCAGTAAAGTAAAACCCCACCTCTTCTCTTTTTTCATTTTGGGACCGAATATACTTTACCACCAAATCCCGGAAAAAACAAGAGCGCGGTTTAATCAACCGTGTAGAAGACTGTCGGCGACCTGGTAAACCGGACCGGCGCCGATAGTCAGAACAATATCGCCCGCTCCGACGCTCTCTTTCAAATAAGAGACTCTTTCCCAGCGAGGCAAGTTCTTTTACCAGGTCTTTGGAAGAGACGCTGCGGCGGCTCTCTTCGCTGTCCCGCACAAAAAATATCTCCGGTACGATTATTTCATCCGCCAGCGTAAAAGAGCGGGCAAAATCTCTCAGGAAAAAGCGGGTGCGGCTGTACTGGTGGGGCTGGAAAACAGCAAAAATTCTTCCTTTCGGATAGAGCTGGCGGACCGCGGCGAGGGTAGCCGCAATCTCGGAAGGATGATGACCGTAATCATCCAGAACCACAACGGAACCCCGGTATTTACCCTTTAACTCGAGCCGGCGCCGCACGCCGGTGAAAGAACCTAATCCGGCGGCAATCGTCTTCGGTTCCAGGCCCAGCATGTGGCAGACCGCAAAAGCAGCCGTACTGTTCAAAACGTTGTGTTGCCCCGGCATCCGTATAAAAACCGAACCCAGTTTCTCCTCCCCGAAAGCGACCGTAAAACGGGAACCGTCCCGCTCAAATTTAATTGCCTGCGCCTCATAATCCGCGTCCTTCAGTCCATAAGTAAAGAAGGTCTTGTCCAAACGGCCGGCTAATTCCATTAAATTATGGTTTTCGCGGCACAGCAACGCAAACCCGCCGTCCGGCAAAAGGTTCAGGAATTCCCGGAAAGCCGACTTAATCTCCGTCAGATCGCGGTAGTAATCAAGATGGTCCTCTTCAATGTTGGTGACCACCGCCACCTTCGGGCGCAGAGCCAGGAAATTCCGCCGGTATTCACAGGCCTCCGCCACCAGGTATTTACCTTTGCCGGTGCCGGAATTTCCGCCCAGGAGCGGAATCTCTCCGCCGATGACAAAACTGGGTTCTTTTCCCGCCTGCTTCAAAATCCAGGCAATCAGCGCGCTGGTGGTCGTCTTGCCGTGGGTGCCGGCCACCGCGATTCCGAAGCGCCGTTCCATCAGGGAACCCAGCGCTTCACTATAGGTAATTACCGGAATTTTCCGGCTGCGCGCCGCTAAAATTTCCGGGTTGTCGTCCGGCACCGCGGAAGAAGCGACTACTGCCTCCGCTCCCTCCGGCAGGTTCTCCGGCCGATGGCCCACGAAGGTCCGGACGCCGAGCGCCTGCAATTCTTTTAGCAACGTTCCTTCTTCCACGTCGGAACCGCTCACCTCTTTTCCGGCGGAAAGCAGAATCCGCGCCACTCCGCTGGTTCCGATGCCGCCAATCCCGACAAAATGCACCCGTTGTAACTTCTCTATTTCCATAGTATTTTGTTAATATTCTACCACACACATCCCCCTTCCCTCACCCCTCCCGCCAGGGGAGGGGTAACGTCAGCGGCAGATATCGCCAAACTGGCAATTACGGCAGGAACCTTCATCCGGACTAAATCCAACCTCCGGGTTAATGATTTCGGACAGAATATACCGGAGGGCCTGAAGACATTTTTCCATTATCAGCTCTCTTTGAGGCAGGTACTCCTCTCCGGGAAATTCCACCAGGGAAATTTTCCTTAGATAGTAAAGGGCGGCCGTGGTGCCGGACTCTTTATATTTTTTTCCGATGAAATCGATATAAAGGGGCAACTGAAAAGAATTGATTGCCCCCCGGATTGATTCTCTGGTCAGTTCCATCGATTCCAGTTTCTTTACGGCAGGCACTTTCTGCTCTGCTCCGGTCTTATAATCAATCACCAGCAGTTTGCCGCCGGGTAAACGGTCGATACGGTCAATCTTGTAACCAAATTTAAAGACCCGCCCGGAAGATTCCACCTCGCCTTCCAAGCTCTGCTCCAAAGAAACAATCTCCTTGACCTTCCGGTTTTTCCACTCATAATCAAGAAATTTTTCCAGGCGCTGGCGGAGCAACTGCCGGACCAGGAAATCTCCGGCTTTAATCGTCTTCTGAAAACCGGTTTCGAACATTTTTTCCGTCATATTCAGGAAAAAGATGCGGAAGTTCTCGTCAATTATCGGTTCTTTACCCAGAAACCCCCGATACGCCTCTTCCAACAAGAGATGAATGAAAGTTCCGATTTCCTTACCCTCCGGCTCCTCCAGAAGTTCTTCTTTTTCGCGAAGCCCAAGCACATACCGATAATAAAACATCAGCGGGCACCGAAGGTAGGTATCAACGCTGGAAGCGGAATACCGGAACTCCCCGAGAAAAGTTACCATATCCGGATTCTTGCTGATTATGCTTTTAGCCGGCGCTGCCTGAACGTTAAAAAATGCTTTGCGTAACGGCGGCTCCTCCAGTGACCCGGCTTCCTGTTGTTTTTTCCAGTTGAGTTCCTCCAGATAACGGCTCTTTTCCTTTTTCAAATTTCCGTCGTAAACAAGGTAAACATTTTGAGCCGGGGCAAGCAGAGCGTGAAACTGATGGCGCTGAATCTCCTCCTCTAAACCGTACCTCTCCAGGCCGATATTTATCATGATATCCCGGGGAATAAGCGGTTCGCTCAGGCGCAAGCGGGGCAGGATTGACTCGTTGGCATCAATTACGATTACCTCCTCAAAGGCCAGTCCGCGGGTCTCAAACAGGCCCAGCACCTGAAGTCCTTTAAGGGGCGAACCGGAAAAATTTATCATCTCGTTATTCAGTTTATCCTCAAATATCCGGAATATTTCCGCGGCCGGGAATTTTTCGTCCCGGAACGAAGCGGTTTCCATCTCCTTTTTAACGGCCAGGACCGCCTGAATAAATTCCAGGTTAAGCGGATACCGGGCCAGAAAACTTTTTTGGAGCAGCAGGTCGACAAACTTTTCCAGCGTGCGGGAAAAGACGCCGAAAGTATTCAATTTCTTCTCCTCCCAGTCCCCAAAAAGGAATTGGTGGAGCTCCCGCAGTATTTTCTTCAAGCCCGCTACATCAACAATCAAGCCCATCCGGTCCAAAATTTCATTAGTTGATACGTAAATCTGTTCCAGGGATTCTATCTCCCTGAGCCCAATAAAAAGAGTCCCGCCCAAAGGATTCTCCACGATGCCAAGTAAAAACTCTTCCAGGCGGTGAACCAATACCCTGGTTACCGACGGCTCTGATTCCAGTTTCAGGTTTTTGATAAAAGGATGGCTCAAGACCCGCAAATAATCCCTGGTATAATAATAATTGCCGTGCCGCGTTTCCTGCGCCCGGAAGATGGCGCGAAAAAGGGAATGGATGGAACTGCGCTTCAGGGGATACCCCATGGAAACATTAAATTCTCCGGCCCGGCCGGCAATCTCCGAAAGGAGCGGAAGCAGGCTGGCCGGTTCCGGAACCACAATCACCGTCTTCTCCCTTCTTTCCGGTGCGATGGTCTCCAGGATTTCCCGGACCAGGCAGGCTTGGGAATGGGCGTCAAACCCGGCATAGAGTTTGACATTGTAGGAATTTCCTTTTTTATCCCCCTCACCTTTACTCGCCTGGGCGTCGCCTTTGACTTCGGCGCACTCTGACGAGGCGAAGCCTGACCGGTCCTCTCCCCTCAGGGGAGAGGGGAGGGTGAGGGGTGGCTTGATGTTATATTCCGATTGTTTCTCTTGCGTCGGAATAATCGGGCAGGAAAAGGCCCGGGCAGCCCTTTCCAAAATAGACCACTCCGGCGGATTCCCCTGAAAAATAATCGTTGCCTTATCCGTATCGTGCAAATATTTAATTACCTGCTCTTCGGTCCGGGTCAGGTAAAAAAGGCCGGCGAAAACAATCCGGTCAAATTCGCCCGGGTTGATTTCGGAAATATAACGGGCGGCCAGCCGGTAAATAAAACCGCGGGAATATTGTTTCCCTGCTTCCAGCGCCCGGTGGTAGGACTCCCTCAGCGCAATAATGGTCTTCAGTTGGTCATTAATGCTCTCCGGGATGTCAAAACCAATATCCGCGCTCTTCTCCACATTTTCCAATCTTTCCGACGGAATGTCCTCTATGTCAAGTTGCTCTATAAAAGCATAAATTTCTCTTGCCCAGGGCAGGAAACGGGAGAATTCACCCTCCTTCGCAATGCGGACGCCTCGTGAACGGGCGGCTTCGCCGCTGCTCGGCATCCCTGCTACGGCGGACAAAGTCGCCTGTAATTTCTGGTGCAGGTTATAAATCAGATAACAGGCCTCTGTTTCCGATATCCGCTGAAAATTTTCACGGCGCCGGACAAGATGCTCCATAAACTCATCTACGGTAAAAAAGACCGGGGGAAAGAATGCTTTCCGGAACCTCTGCGCCAATTCCCGCTTCAGGTAGAGCGCCGGCCGCTTACCGCCAAAAACAATTACGGTGCGGCCGAAATCCCTGGTTGGTTCGCTCTTCTCCAGGAAATCAGCCAGCCGCTTGATAAAATTTTCCGCCAAAGGGAGCGTTATAATTTTGCCCATATTCCGTTTTTGTCATTCCCGCGGACTTCGTCTCGCCGAAGGGCGGACTTCGTCCCCCGAAGGCGGATAGCCGGTCAGGCTTCGCCGCCCGGCAGGGTGCGCCGAGGTCTGGCGACCCAGGCGAGTAAGCGGGAATCTACACCGAAAACAAATGGATTCCCGATTAACACATTCGGGAATGACGTCTATTCATAAACTTCAACCATTTTCAAGCTGTCCAGGTAAATCAAAATGCCGACAACCTCAGAATCCGGATAAATCTCTTTAATAATATCAACATATTCCGCTAACTGCTTCCGGTGTTCGGACAACCCTTCCCCGGAACTTTTGTAGTCAATCACATCTATCCGATTCAATTTTATTATCAACCGGTCAATGCGCCGGGTATTGCCCCGGCTATCCACCACATCTTTTTCCAAAAAAACTGACTCGCCCTCCGAGAGAAAGAATAACGGTTTAAACCGCGGGTCATCCAGCAACCGCCGTACCTTCTTTTCCAATTCGGCCAGTCCCTTTGTTTCCAGCAAATATTTCGACTGTACATCCCCCATCGCGTACCGGATAACCGAATCTACAATACCCCCCTCACCCTTTCCCTCTCCCCTTTGGGGAGAGGCGAGGTGAGGGGAAATCTCCCCGGCAAGGTTTCCAATATGGGATAACACCCGGTGCATAATTTCGCCCTGCTCTATCTCCGACCGGTTCCGCAGTTGATCTTCTCCGACAAACTCTTCCTTCAAGAGCTGAATCCAGTCCGGATATTCGGTCGGAGCAATGGCCGAAAAAGTTTCAAAATCAGTCACCTCTCCTCTTTCACCCCTCACCTTTATCCTCTCCCCAGAGGGGAGAGGGATGGATGGTATGAGGTGCCAGGCCGGATTTTTCCGATTACCGACCCGGTCGGGTATGAATAGATACAACTCCCGGGCGGCCCTGGTTAAAGCCACGTAAACACTATCCAGTTCATCAATCAGGCTTCGGCGGTATTCCTGCCGGTAGTGCCGGTTAATTTCCGGAGAAAACCGGGCGTAATCTTTATTCAACTGCATTAAATCAAGTTTATTGTCTTTGTCCGGATAAACGCTGAAAGAACTGTTCCGAGCCTGGTCCGTTCCCCAACCGCCCCTGCGGTTTACGCTGATGCCGATGCCTAAAAACGGAACGACAACCACCGGAAATTCCAGGCCTTTGGCTTTGTGGATAGTCATCACCCGGACCGCGTTGCCCGGGGTCGCGGCCACATACATCTTTTCCGTTGGCGCCGCTTGAAAATATTCCAGAAATTCGGCCAAGCTGGACTGCTCTTCCTCCTGTTCCCTGATTATCTCCAGAAACCGCATAAAACATCCCTGGCATCCGGGAAAATTCCGAAGAATGCCGAATTTCCGAAAAATGCTCAC
>JAPLMK010000032.1 GCA_026387085.1 Candidatus Omnitrophota bacterium | reverse complement strand
GTTGAGATTCTGCGTAACCGGCCGAAGGATGCCCACAAGGGTAATTTCGGACATCTGTTGGTCATAGCCGGTTCTCCGGGAATGACCGGAGCCGCCGGCCTGTCAGCAACTTCGGCCCTGCGGTCCGGAACCGGCCTGGTCACGCTGGCAATCAGCGCCACCCTCTATCCCATCCTGGCCGGCCGTTTCACGGAACTGATGTTTTTACCTCTTCCGGAAAAAGAAGGTTCCCTTTCCCCGCAAAATTTACCCCTGATTCAGAAATTTATCGCCCAAACCGACGGCCTGCTGATTGGGCCGGGCTTGGGACGTAAAAAACCAATTCCCGGACTTATCGCTAAACTGCTTGATGGATTAAAAAAACCCCTCGTATTAGACGCGGACGGACTTAACGCGCTGGACGGAAAACCGGAAATCCTAAGGAAAATAAAAGCGCCGGTGATTGTAACACCGCATCCCGGCGAGATGGCCGCTCTAACCGGACTGAAGATTGAAGAAATACAAAAATCTCGAAAGAAAACTGCTTTGCGTTTCAGCCGGGAATACAACGTGGTTACGGTCTTAAAAGGACATCAGACAATAGTGACTGCGCCGGAGGGCTCTTTTTATCTTAATTTTACCGGAAACCCTGGCTTGGCAACTGCCGGAAGCGGTGATGTGCTGGCGGGACTCATAGCGGGGTTAGTAGTTCAGGGCCTACCCGCCTTTCCGGCCGCTTCCCTGGGAGTTTACCTCCACGGTCTGGCCGGAGACTTGGTAAGCCGGGAAAACGGTGAAGCATCTCTTCTGGCCGGAGACTTATTGGAAAAGATACCTTCGGCTATCAGGTTTTTACTGGAACAGACATGATAATATTTTCATCATTAGTCGCGGCAATCTTACACCCCGGCTCCACCAGCAAAAAATTTTCCTCAGGATAGGGGCCTTCAATCATTTGTTTCAAAAAACTGCTGTCTCCAGCCATCTCTTCCCATTCCCAACCTTTCTCTTTTGCCATCTCCCGGGAAGGGTCACGATAATCCGGCAATTCCGGTAAAGGCAGAGTAATATATAAAATTTTGTGATAGTTCTTTGTTCCGTCCAGTATCTGGTAAATATAACGGCCATTTTCCTCTCCATATTTTTCGATCAACTCTTCCAGGCTGCGGTGGTCCTAATTGAGAATCAAAATTCCCTTCTCCCGGAGTGCCTCTTTCCAGCCAGCCGGGGGTATGAAAATAAGTCCCGGTATTAGCAAAGAAATAGTCCTGATATCGCTTCCGGGAACCCATAAATACGGCAATACAATCATGCGCTCTGGGGACGACCAGGGAAATACGCCTTCCGGTCAATCCGGTAATACCGTTATTACAAAGCGCGTAACCGAGAATAATCCTGGAATAGCCCCTTTCCTGCATCTTGTCTATTTCCGCCTGAATAGTTTCCCGCATCTTGTCTCCGCCCAAATCGTGCAAACCTTTGGGCAAAAATACCGCGTCAATCACCTGCGGACCACGGGCCGCATAGTAGGCGATTTCCCGGAAAAAAATTTCACAGGCAATTAAACCGACTCTTTTCTTTTCCATATATCAAAATATTTTACAACACACAGCCGGCAGAAGCAAGAAATCTTTTTTCGCCGTCATTTTTATGCTATACTTATACTATGAAAAAACGCGCTAAGGTATTTTTTGCCGATATCGCCATAAAAACTATAGAACCAGAACAAACCCTTCCGTCCCGGTTCGAACGGATGCTTAAGAAAGTTCTTCCCGGAAACATATCCGGGAAAAAGGTGATTATTAAAATGCACCTGGGCGGTGGAATCGGTTACACCACCATTCACCCTCTTTTCGTGAGAATCATGGTCGGCGAATTAAAAGTCGCCGGCGCCGCTTCCGTTAAAGTTATGGACGTAAACGCCGAAAGCGGTGTTGCCCGCGGTTATGTCCCGGAAGTTATCGGTTGTCCGGTTGTCTCCTGCCTGGGTAAAAACGGAAAACGTTTTTACCGGGAAAAAATCGGATTTAAAACGCTGGACGAAGCCGTCCTATCCAAAGAAGCGATTGACAGCGATTTTTTCATCGACTTATCTCACGTTAAGGGTCACGGTGATTGCGGCTTCGGAGGCGCAATTAAAAATATCGCCATGGGTCTGGTGGACGGAGAAACAAGAGGCAAAATCCACCGGCTGGAAGGCGGCCTGGTTGTAGATAACAGCAAATGCGTTTTCTGCCAGAAATGCTTTCGGAATTGTCCGCGCAACGCCATCCGCCTCAATAAAGAAAAGAAAGAAATAGGCATCTTTTTTCATCACTGCACTTACTGTCAGCACTGCATAATGGTCTGTCCCAAAAGCGCCATTACAATGACCGGGCGCAAATTTGAAGATTTTTCCCAAGGATTAGCTTTGGTAACTGCGGCGTTCCTGAAAAAGTTTCAACCGGAGAATCTCCTTTTCATAAACTTTTTGACCAATATCACCATCTATTGCGATTGCTGGGGGCTGAGCACCGCCTCTCTGGTTCCGGACATCGGCATCCTTTGCTCTAAAGACATTGCCGCCTGCGAACAGGCATCGCTGGACATGATTAAAACGGATAACCTGCTGCCAAACGGCTTGCCGTCAGACCGGAAAATTTTAAAAAAGAACGGCCACCTGTTCGAAAAAATTCACTCCAAGGACCCGTATCTGGTTATTAAATACCTCGAGAAAAATTATCCCTGCACCTCGAAATATAAAATCAAGAAAGTGGAATAACCTTGTCATTCCCGCATGTTTTAAGCGGGAATCCACACCGGAAAAAAATGGATACCCGCTTACTATCCGCGGGTATGACAGAAGATTAGTATAATACATGAAACAAAAAAACAGTAATCTTAACATCGACCCATATTTGTTTCTGGAGGCGACCCTGCACCGGGAAGGAAAAAATATTTTCAACCTGGCGTACCGGTTATGCCAGGACAAGGAAGAGGCAAAAAAGATCGCCCGGTCGGCATTCCTGAAAACTCTGAAAAATTTCCGTCGTTTTGAAAGCAGTTTTCCTATCTATATCTTTCTCTGCCGCGCCACCTTTCGCATCTGGAAAAGCGGAGCCGGACGCCGGACAGAGTATCCGGCACGGTTACTCCATTCTTCCGGCCCGTGTGATTCCGGGACGGTTACGGCCGACCCGATAATTTCCCGAAATAAAATTAAAGAGAAAGAACAATTAGCGTTACTCCGAAAAGGCCTTGCCGGTCTGCGTCAAACTGATAATTTTATCATCGTGCTCCGGGATATTGAGGGCAAGTCATGCCTGGAAATTGCCTGCATTTTAAAATGCCGATACCATGCGGTTAACTTACGGTTGGCCCAGGCCCGAAAGCGGATACACGCAAGCATTGTGCCGGACCGGAAAAATATAGCAATTATTTCTCCGGACTGTCGGCTGAATCGCGAACTTTTTTCCGCTCAATTGGATAGCCTGCTGCTCCCAAGCGTCGAGGAAAATCTTCAAAAACACCTACGGGATTGCCCCGAATGTCAGGAAACTTTTCAGTATATGGCAACCACTCAAAAACTCCTGTCCGGGTCTGATTCAACCGAACTCCCGGACAATTTTGAAGCCGGAATATTAAAGACGGCAAAAGAAATACTGGCGCGGAAACCTGCCCCGGGATGCCGGCCCAGGTATCTTTCCTGCGCCTTGGGAAGCGCCGTGCTGGTTTTAGTTATTCTTACCGCTTTTTTCCATCACAAAGTAACCCCTAAAACTAACCCGGCCACACCACCGTCTTCCGCGTCAAGCAATGCGCTTTTCTCAACAAAAAAATCAGTTATAACCGAAAAGATATCGCGTGCGGCCGCAGAAACTTCCTTTTCTGACCCGCCGCCCCACACTGTCATCCGTAACAAAAAAGAATGGGCAAATATCTGGCGTTTACAAAACGCCAGCCGTAACATATCCGCGCTTTTACCGGAAGTGGATTTCAGCGCCCAAATGGTGGTTCTAATTATCAGCCAGGATGATAAGTCCGAATATACCATTACCGAAGCGGAAGAAAATAAAAACGGGATGATAATTAGGTGCGAAAGAACTTCGTTGACGCATCAAAATCCGCCCATGCCGCTTTATCAATTCCGAATTATTGACGCCAAGCCAACAGTGATTTTCGAGATGGTCCGAGAAAGATAAAAATATCACTTTACGAGCAGAACGGAACTTTTTGCTGAGTTTGGTGTCTAAGTTTTGCAAGCTAAATCTTTTTCCCGTGTTTCCGTGATATGATTTAGCATTACTTTTCAATACGATGGAGGACAGAATGAAAAAATTTATTTTTGTTTTGGGGGCCTGTTTTGTATTGTTCGGCAGCAACGTGATTTTCGGCCAGGAAATGGAAAGAAAAGAAGTCAGCCTCACCGTATACAACCAGAACTTTGCGCTGGTACGCGACCTCCGGTTCTTAAACTTAAAAGAAGGCCTGAACCAGGTGCGATTTTCCGATATCGCTTCCCAGATTGACGCCACCAGCGTCAACTTCAAATCCCTGACCGCTCCGGCAGAATGCTCTATCCTGGAGCAAAATTTCGAATACGACCTGGTCAACGCGGATAAACTGCTCCAGAAATATATCGACAAGGAGATAAAGATTATCACGCAAGACAGCGAATTTTACCAAGGTTTTCTTTCCAGTTATGACTCCAACCAGCTGGTCCTGGTAAAAGACAAGGAGAAAGGACCGGTCTTTATGGTCAACCGGGCAAACATCCGAAACCTTGAGTTCCCCCAGTTGCCGGAAGGGTTGATTACCAAGCCGACCCTGGTCTGGTCCCTGCAGAATGCAAAAAGCGGACAGCACCTGGTAGAATTAAGCTATCTGACCAACGGAATGAGCTGGCGCGCGGATTATGTCGCCAGCGTTACTAAAGATGACAAAAATATCTCCCTGAACGCCTGGGTGACAATTAATAACAACTCCGGCGTCGGATATCAAAATGCCGGCTTAAAATTAATTGCCGGAGACGTGCACCGGGTAACCGAACAACCCGCCTACCAGAGAAGCGATATGATGATGGAAGCAAAGTCCATGGCAGCCGGAGCGCCCTTTGAAGAAAAATCTTTTTTTGAATACCACCTTTACACCTTGCAGCGAAAAACTGACTTGAAAAATAATCAAACCAAACAGATTACCCTTTTTACCGCGCCGCGGGTTCCGGTGGAAAAGATTTATACCTATGACGGCGCCCTGTACCGCTGGTATTATTACGACAACTGGCAAAAACAATCCTGCAATAAAAAAGTTGAAGTAAAGCTGGATTTTAAAAACAGCGAAAAAAATGGCCTGGGCATCCCGCTGCCCAAGGGAAAAATAAAGGTTTATAAGGCGGATTCCGATGACACCCTTCAATTTATCGGCGAAGACCAGATCGACCACACCCCCAAGGATGAAAAAGTGTCTATTTCCATGGGCAACGCCTTTGATGTCGTCGGCGAAAGAAAGATTACAAATCACAAGATGGTTACCACCAACCTTTACCGGGACACCTACGAAATCGCCCTGAGAAACCACAAGAAGGAAGCGATTACCGTCAAGGCAGTGGAACATCAGTGGGGGGATTGGAATATTATCCAATCGAGCCACAAATACACAAAAAAGGATGCCTTTACCCTGGAGTTCAATGTGCCGGTGGAGAAAGACGGCGAGACAATAATTACCTACACCGCGGAGTATAAATTTTAAAATTATAATTGCAAAATGTAAATTGTAAATTGCAAAATGAACAAATAAAAAATCAATAACTTTACATTTTGCACTTTGCATTTTGAAATTTGCATTAGGTGTTTAATATGACTAATATTAAAGGGAAAAAAGTTCTGGTGGTAGGCCTGGGCAGGAGCGGAGAAGCCGCCGGCCTCTTTCTGCGGAAGAAAGGCGCGCTGGTACGGCTGACCGAATCGGCTAATAACCCAGAGTTAAAAAAAAAGAAAAAGGTCTTAGAGTCATCCGGAATTGAAGTGGAATTAGGCCGCCACTCCGAAAAATTCATCGCCGCCGTTGACCTGGTGGTAACCAGCCCGGGCATAGCGCCGGAAACATTGCCCCTGTTATACGCATCAAAAAACAAAATACCGGTCTGGAGCGAATTAGAATTAGCCTACCGTTTCTGCCCGGTCCCGATTTTGGCGGTCACCGGCACCAACGGTAAGAGCACCGCGGTTACGCTCCTATTTGACGTTCTGAAAGCGGCGGGTAAAAAAGTTGTTCTGGCCGGAAACATCGGAACTCCGCTTATCGAAATTGTGTCGGAATTAAACGGAAAAGACGCGGCCGTGCTGGAAGTAAGCAGTTTCCAATTAGAGTGGATAGAAAAGTTCCGGCCGAAAATAGCGGTTCTTCTTAATGTTAGCGCAGACCACCTGGACCGTTACCAGAACTTTGAATCTTACATTGCCGCCAAAGCCCGTATTTTCGAAAACCAGGGCCCGGAAGATTTTGCGGTTATAAACCATGACGACCCGCTCTGCCGGAAGATTGCCCGGAAAATAAGAGCGCGGGTTTACTATTACAGCCGCCGGGAACAAGCCGGAAAGTTTTTTACAGATGGAAAAACCGTTTTTCTGCCTGACGGCAAACCCCTCCTGGAATTCCCGGAAAGCCGGCTCTGGGGCGGACACAACCATGAAAATATGGCCGCGGTTTGCGCGGCGGCCCATCTTTTCGGAATTAGGTCGAGCGCGATGGCAGAAGGCATCCGTAATTTCCGTCCCCTCAAGCACCGCTTGGAACTGGTTGCGGAGAAAGATGGTGTAAAATATATTGACGATTCCAAAGCCACTAACGTTGATTCAACCCTGCGCGCATTACAGGCTTTCCCGGAAGCAGAAAAACGCCTTATCCTTATTTTAGGCGGCAAAGATAAAGGGGGTTCCTACCTCCCCTTGAAGTCGGAGATAAAAAAGAAGGTGAAAGCGCTGATTCTTCTGGGTGAAGCTGCCGGCCGCATTGCAACAGAACTACGCGGATTATGCTTAATTCAAAGAACAAAAAACCTGCCGGAATGCGTCCGGTCGGCTAACTTGCTGGCCGGGGCGGGCGACATCGTTATTCTGTCACCGGCCTGCTCCAGTTTTGATATGTTTAAAAACTATGGTGAACGGGGAGATATTTTTAAAAAAGCCGTCCTGGCCGCTCTATCGTAAACTGACCGCTCTTATTCTGGCGTTGACCGGTCTGGGCGTAGTGATGGTCGCCAATACCACCTTTGTTTTTGCCGGGCAGAAATACGGCAACCCCTATTTCTTCGTTAAAAAGGAAATTCTCTGGGCGGCGCTCGGTTTTATCGCTTTTATTTTCGCGCAAAAAATAGACCTGAATAACCTGCGCCGCTTTTCCCGCCCAATATTGCTGACCGCATTATTTCTCTTGATTGCGGTCTTAGTTTTCGGCAAAGAAATCAACGGAGCCAAGAGATGGTTGGGAATCGGTCCGTTTTCTTTCCAGCCTTCGGAATTATTCAAAATTGCCGTCATCCTATATCTGGCTGATTTTCTGGACCGTAAAAACGGAAAAATACTTGACCCCCGCCGCTCTTTTGTTCCGCCCGGTTTATTAATCGGGCTGGGAATGGTTTTAATGCTAAAAGAACCGGACCTGGGAACAGTAATACTTTTGGCCGCAATTGTAATTATATTTTATTTTATAGCCGACGCACCATTGAAGTACCTGAGCATTATGATTGTTACGGTAATCGTGGGCGGCGGGTTAATGATGTGGCTGGAACCTTTTCGACGCGCGCGGCTTCTTGCTTTCCTCAATCCCTGGGGAGACACCGCCAAAACCTCTTACCATATATCTCAATCACTGATTGGCGTTGGAAACGGTGGTTTATTCGGCGTCGGACTGGGCCAGGGGTGTCAAAAACTTTTTTACCTGCCGGAAGGACACACTGATTTTATCTTTGCTAATATCGCTGAAGAATTAGGATTTTTTGGTTCTACGTTTTTCATTGCGCTCTTTTTATTTCTCTTCCACTGGGGCATGCAAACAGCAAAACGCACTCCCGACCGATTCCGGTCCCTTTTAGCGGCAGGCATAACCGCTCTCATTGGGCTGCAAGCCATTTCCCATATCAGCGTGGTCATAAGTCTTCTACCCACAAAAGGAATCACCCTGCCTTTCATCAGTTACGGCGGAAGTTCTCTACTTTTCACCCTTTTCGCCTCCGGACTCCTGGTCAACATCGCCCGCAACCTGCCGCCGGATGACTTCCGAATATGAAAAAAATACATTACGCAAAATCCTCCTCACCCTCCCCTCTCCCCACCGGGGAGAGGACAAAGGTGAGGGGGATAGTAATTGCGGCCGGAGGCACCGGCGGACACATTTTCCCGGCGCTGGCGCTCGCCCGGGAATTTAAATCTGCCGGCATTACAACCCTGGTAATCGGCAAAACCACCGCCCTGCTTCAATCTGAATTCCAAAAAGCCGGCATATCTTTTCAAGAGATACCCGTAGTCCGGTTTCCGCGAAAAAAAACCGGGCTTATCCTCTTTCCTTTTCGCGCCGCTCAAGCTTTTTTTTCGGCCGCCGCCTGTTTATTGCGGTTTCGTCCTTCGGCGGTAATCGGAATGGGTGGATACGCCTGCGCTGCGCCAGCATCCGTTGCCACGCTCCTTCATATACCGCTCTATTTCTGCGAACAAAACCTCTTGCCCGGTAAAGTAACCAGGGCTTTCAGCCGGGTAAGTTCCGCGGTTTTTACCTCGTTCCCAGACAGCTCTCGTTATCTCGGGGCAAAAAGAATAATGGAATTTGGAAACCCTCTGAGACCTTTTGCGGAAAAAAATGAAAAGGCAGCCGCGCGGCAAAAACTTAAACTTGACGGGCAAAAATTTACAGTTCTCGTGCTGGGCGGAAGCCAGGGCGCGCACCGGATTAACCAGAATATCAGCGAAAGCCTTGACTATCTTTCGCCCCGGGAAATCCAATTCATACACCTTACCGGCGCCGATGACCTTTCAATAATGACAGAAACATACGAAAAGAAAAAATTTCAAAATTATGCGGAAGGTTTCTTTCCGGAGATGGGACTGCTCTACTCGGCCGCAGACCTGGTTATCTGCCGGGCCGGGGCAACCACAATTGCGGAACTGAATTTTTTCGGCCTGCCTTCAATCCTGATACCTTATCCGTTTGCCGCTGAAGACCACCAGCGTCTGAATGCAAGCTACTTGGCCGGATGCGGCGCCGCAATCTTACGCGAAGAATCAACTCTTAACGGTGAAAAGCTCGCCCGGGAAATAAAAATACTGGTCGGAGACCGTCAGAAATTAAATCTTATGTCGGAAGCCGGCCGACGCCTTTCCCATCCGGAACCGGCCAAACACATCGTCTCCCTTATCCTTTCCGACCTCGCCCGCCGAAGCTTTAGCGAAGGCGGGCCTGACAAAATAATATGAGTTACGGCGGGCAAAGCCCACAGCCTTAATATCCGCAAAAATGGCATTCCCTTACTCTTCCTTAAAGACCTCGGCTTGAAAGGTGTAAAGCTCCGTATCCTTATATTTCCAGGCGTCGGAAGGCAAACCTGCCTTATCCGCGCAGAGAACCGACAGAAATTTTTCCTTATCCCACCCGGTTTCTTCGGCCACCTGCGGTAAAAATACACCCTGGTGATTGCCACGGTGCACAATCACCCCGTCCCGCCCCATTACGATCACTTCCGCTCCGGAAACTTTAACCGGTTTGGTGAGAATTGAAATCTCAACCTTTAAACCGGCAAGTTCGGAAAGAGTGACCGCCGGGAATCTTGGATCAGCGACCGCCGCTTCAACTGCCATTACACATACGTTTTCGTGTAAAGGCTTGCCGGACTCCAGAAACCCGATACAGCCGCGTAGTTCCGCCTCTTTGTGCAGGGTCACAAAAACACCCCGGCCTTCCTTCAGCACCGGATCCGATGTAGCTGAAATTTCCGTCCGGCCGGTCTCCAGGTAAACCTTAACGGCATTCCGCGCCGACCGGAGCAAAAAATCCCGCTCTTCTTTATTCAACATTTTCGCCTCCCCCATATCATAAAAATAAGGCCGGCAACCAGCGCCATGGCGCTACCAAAAATAAAAGGCGCCTGCGGGCTGACGTACGTCCACAAAAGACCGGCAACCAGCGAAGCAAAAAAAGTACGCAATCCAATTACGGTCTGGTAAAACCCGAACGCGGTTCCGGATTTTTCCGGCGGTCCTATACCGGCGATATATGCCTTGCCAATTCCTTCGGTAAAAGCCATGTATATCCCGTAAACCGGAAAGAGCAGCCAGAGGAAAAAAGACCGGTTAATAATCCCGAACAAGAGATAAACTACGGTAAAAATCAGGAAACCGGAAGCCAGAACCTTTCTGGGCCCGATACGGTCGGAAACAATCCCGACCGGAAAAGAGAAGAGGGCGTAGGTCAGGTTGTAAAGGACATAAGCGAAGATGGTTGAGATGGTTGAGAAACCGAGGTTTTTTGCCCTTAAAATCAGGAAAACATCGGAACTGTTTCCCAGGGCAAAAACAAAACTGACCAGGATAAATAATTTATAGGAACGGTCCAGTTCCCGCCAACGAAAAGTAAAAACAAAACGTTTTGTCTCCTTCTTTTTTTCCTTTACGAAG
>JAPLMK010000089.1 GCA_026387085.1 Candidatus Omnitrophota bacterium | reverse complement strand
TGCAAACTATTCTGCTCGGAACCGCCCAGGCAGCGGATAACAACCCGGTCCACCTTAGATTCCTTGCCCAGGTCAAGCAGCAGGTTAATGCCCTCGGTCGCCCGGCTGCCTAACCACCAGCCCACGGCCTTATCGTCAAACCAGATCTTGTCCTCCGGGTACGTAGCTAATGCTCCGTCGGTCAAATCAGTGGCATCGGTTCCGTTTTTAGAGGTAAGGTCGTATTGGGGAGTCATGGAGAAGATAACTTTTTTGCCTAACGCCAGATTGGTGCCGACGGTTGCCTCCAGCCATTTTTGCGCGTAGACCCCGGCCGCATTTGCTTCCGCAACCCAAAGAATGCAGAATAACGCGAGCAATCCGGATAACCGCCAAATCTTCTTCTTTAACATAACGCCTCCTTATGTGTTAAATTAATTTTTCCATCACACAACTTCCTTCCCGGACCCGATTGCTGTTTTTAAAAAAAATTGGCGAAAACTTACCCGCCCCGGATGACTTCATCCGCCCGGATAATTTTCACTCCCCTGAAGATACCACCCATAAATACGGTTTTCTTCACGCGCACCGCTATCATGTTTGGTTTTCCGGAAACAAGAAGGTCCGTGCAGTCGAAAAAAAAGGGCTTATCCCACCCCTGGCCATCGGGAAGAAGAGTGTGCTCGCCGATCTTCCGGCCGTTCACGAAAACCGAAGCGTCACCGTCAACCGCTCCGAAATAGAGAAAATATTTTTGCCCTTTTACACCCCTGACCGGGGAAAATGTCTTGCGGTACCAGGCAACACCGTGATAGTCCGGATAGCCCTGCTCCTGCCACCAGCGGTCAGCGTCAAGAAACGGCCAGCCCTTGTCGCTAAAATCTGTCTTCATCCAACCGGCCGAAAGCCCTTCATCGTTCATGTCTATTTGAAAATGCCACCGCTTGTTGTATTCCTGCGTAATTTTTGGGTTACGAAATACCGCGGAAAGGGCTTGTTGTTCCATGATATCCTTTTCTCCGCAAAGAAATGTAATGTCATCGGCCAGCAGACGAGCGCCTTCTTGGGGAATTTTATCATAGTTCGCAAACCAGATAAAAACACGAACATATTTCGTCCCCCGCCAGAATTTATCATCCGGAACCTTACTTTGGGCTTCTCCGCTTATGGTAGCGGAAAATTTCGTCCACTCGGACGGTATCCAACCACTGGCCACCCAATAGAATGGCGCTCCCCAGGGACTATGCAGGCGAACCGCCGTTCCGGCCGGATACGCTTTAGTGAGTTGTTCTTTCAAAACAACCCGGCACATTGCCCCCTCGTTAAACACCCGTTCTATTTGCGGTGAAAGATTAAAATTCGGAAGGTCCTGAAAATTATTTTTCGCGTTAAATGCAACCGCGGCGTTGGTAACATTCAACCAATTCGCATTGTTGGTTTTAATAATCCACAATTCTTTTGTTCCTTTTGGAGCATCCGCGGACAGCGTTGTTTCGGTCCCGTATATCACATCGACGTTTGCGAGGGTTATCGGTTTTTTATTCTTATCGTACATGCGCAAGCCGAAGTAAGCGCTCGCGGGAAACTGTTCATCCAATGTGCGCAAATACGCGGAAAGCACGTAAGTTTTCTTCAGGTCAACGGGAATCATCCGGGAAGACATTAGCTCCGTCTTCTCAGCACCATAAAGTTCAAAACTTATTTTCCCGGAACGTTTAATCTCCGTGTTGGCTTTAACCATACCTTCCCACAAAGAAGCATCCTCGCAATCTATTAAGTTCTTTACCCGTCCATCCGTTACAACATTTTCTTTGACCAAATTTAATTCCTTTTGTTCCGGCCCGGCCGCGGCAACAAATCCCAGATGCATCCAGGCGCAGATACCCAGCAACAATCCGCCCGCGCAAAAACGCCGCAAAGCATTATTTTTTTTCATTTGCATTAAAATGAACCGTGTCGCCATCAAACCACCGCTTTTATGTTAAACTCTTCTTTTTCCGGCTCAGGCGTACCCTCTCTGCCGCATATATTTAATAAACTGCCGGGCGTATTCATCAATATTTTTAATTGCGCCGCCGTGCCTCAACGGAGAACAGGTTTCATAGCTGACCCATCCTTGATAGCCGACTTTTTTCAAGGCATCGAAATACTGTTTATAGTCAACAACTCCTTCGCCCATCGGCACCGCTTTAACCAGCGCCGGCGCTTTTGCCGTATAATTTACCAGGGCCGGGTGATAGTTAAAGCGGGGCAGAATCACGTAATCGGCAACCGTGGAAAAGACCATCTTATCGCTAACCAGTTGCACGGCTTCCTTGATATTTTCACCGCGCAGATGCAACGACCAGGCATCTACCATCAGGCCCAGATTCTCCCGGTCAATATCATGAAATAATTCCAGCAGCGCCTTGGTGTCAACCGCAATATCGTGGTGGTTTTGAATGCCGATAGTTACGCCGTATTTTCGGGCGGCATCACAACACGCCTGAATGCCGGTCACACACATTTTCCACTGGTCTTTGAACGCGGCGTTGGCGTGTTCATATCCGGTAAATACGCGCACCAGGCGGCAATCAAGACCATCGGCCAACTCGGCAACTTTTTTTACATAACTGACCTGCAGGTCCGCCAGCGGCACTTCGGTCGATTCCGAACCCGCCGTAAAATTAGTATAGGCAGCCGCGCATGCCATTTCCAAACCACATTCTTTAATTGTCTTTTTTAAAGCTTTCAGAGCCTTGGCATCAAATTCAAACGGATAAAGATGCGGCCGCTTGCACATTATCTCAATGCCTTGATAGCCAAGTTTTTTTGCGTGCCGGACAAAATCTTCCAAGCCGAGCCGGTCTTGTCCCCACAACCCGGCATAACTTACAGAAAAAAGGCTTAATTTCATTTTCCTCCTCCTTATTTCATGCTACGCCATCGTTAGATTTTAAATATTTTTCCCGCCCGCGCATCTTATCACTTCCGCCCGGTTCGATGTAGATATATCGTTCCATATCTATCCGGGAAAAATCAGTAAGATGTTACGGGTGCCTTTTTCCCGATATAAAGTAATCTGGCTTTTTCCGGGTAAGCCGGCAATTCAATCGAATTGGCTCCGGCTTTCAAAACTGCCAGTTTCTTTCCGGTGGCCACATCAAATAAGCCGGACGGGGCAGGGGAGTTCAGTTTCAGCGTTACGGCGGGAAGCGCGTCATGATAGTAATCGCTGATTAATATCGCCGCCTCTTTGCCTTTAACCAGTCCGGCCGTGCGGACATATTGATTGGACGCGGTCAAGTTTTCCATTACCTTGCCATCCATAATAATATCTTCCAACGGGGTGACCATATTCATTACTTGAGACAGGTATTTTACGTCAAGCGCGTCCCAACCCAGGTACGGCCAGGTGGTAAACCCCGTTGCCCCGTTGAGGAATAGTTCCAGCAGGATATATTTTTGGTCAATCCCGTCACATTCAAAACTGTCATCAGAGCCGCCGGTAATCCACAGAATAATCCGCGCTTTACCTATGGCCTTGCGGACATCCTTTACCGTATTGCCAACCTTAAGAGCATCCCCGGCGACATACAAACTGGGCATGCAGATATTGACTGCGCCGGCCGCGTACAGTTCTTCAAACCGCTGGAACTGGTGATAAATTCTGCCCGGCATGACATCGTAACTGCCGATAATTAATTGGGCCGGTCCCGTACCGCCCACGCCGGAAAGTTTAAGGCGGCGCAAATATTCATCCTTGTATTTCCGGAACAGTTCCGTCCCGATTGAAATACGGAATTCCAGCCAGGCGGCATGATATTCCGGATATTGCTGAGGGTCCAGTTCAAATATTTTGGGGCTTAGATATCTTTTCCGGGGATAATGCTTTTTAAAATAAACTTCAAACTTTCCAATACAGCGCGGGCAGAAGCAGAATTCACGGCCGCGCCAACTTTCGGCGTCCCAGAAAATAATGCTCGCCCCGGCTTCCGCGTAACTGGTTGCCCGGCTTATCTCTTCATCCAACACCGGACCGCGGTAAGCGGGACAGATGAACTCGCCGGTCCTGGTACCGTCAGCCGCTTCCGCCCAGGCATCACTGTTGTTCTTCAACCCCGGGATAGCGCAAGTCGGGGAATAGTTGGCGGTTGTATACATGCCGGCGTTCTTTGCCTTAAGGACCGCTTCTTTCATGTCCGGTATTTTCGTACAATCATAATCGGAAAGGGAAACCGTATTCAGTCCGACGCGTTGCAGATTTTTGTAAATATCCGGCCAGCGCTTTTGCTCTCCGGTTCCGTAAAATCCGAGACCGGCTAACAATCGTTTCGGCGTTTTTTTACAGGCTTCTATCTTTACGCTCTCAATGGTCAGGAGTTGCGGTTTCTGCGCGCCGCCTTCCCAAACAACGTAATAATACATATTATCCTTAGCGCCCGGCTTCAGGGTGGTGCTCATAAACATGCTGCACCAATTATAATAACTCTGCGCCTGCCCTGAGAAACGATATTTTGTATACGGTTTCCCGCTGCGGAGGAATTTTTCCGTTACCGGATTGCCGCTGGGATTAATAACATTACTATTTTCGGGTATTTCCAGCACCAGTTCGACTTTTTTCCCTTTTTCCTTAAAGTTATCCGCCATGCCGAAATGAATTGATACCGGCATATCCGGTGAAAGATAAATAGTGTTTTTGGAATATAACGCCGCGGCGTTATCCACTGCGGCGGAACTGCTGCCCATTTGGGTGGCCGGGATAACTTCTGAGTCGCACCTTTCAGAATTGGCGCGTACCGCGTGGTCATAATCTTTACCGTTAGCCGCCAATTGAAATTTCAAGTCGTGCGTCCCGGCTCTGACCTTAAACGGAAACACCACTGCTTTTCCGGCTTCAACTTTTTCCGGCTTTAATGTTTCCGGCTTGCCTTTGTCCAAAACTATTGTGGCTGATGCCTCCGGCAGGGAAACCGCCGGAAATATTTTTAGCCCTTCCGGAGTAAGGCCTCCGACATATTCCGCGGTCGCCAGGTGATAACTGCCCAGTCCTTGGGTCGGAATAAACCAGATATCGGTGGACCAGGAAGAGCCCGGCGCAAACTTTTCCTTCTTGAAAATCGGTTCCATGGTGAAAAAATATTCGGCGCCGTACCAACAATAAAAATGATTAAGCCGTTTTGCGTCGACTACCATACATAATCCCTTCTGGTCAATCTCAGATACCGCTCCGATCCACGGTTCAATACAATCAAACAGCAACGCGCTTTCAAATTTAGGATGGCTGGGCGTGTCGGAAAATAGACCGCGCCCGGTCTGGCTGAAGATAGCCACGGTATTTTTGTTTTTAAAGTCGCCCGGAAAATTAACCACATTATGCAACCAGGGCGAAAATTCACCCCAGAGTTCGTTGGCAAAAATCCGGTAATTTACTTTTAACCGGCATTCGTCGGCTTTCAACGTATAGGTGTGGACAAAATCCATTCCTTTGCCCGGGCCGCTCAGCGCGCGGTATTGCGCTCTGACCGTTGCTTCTTTCGGTGTATTGCTGAGAATTTCTAATTTAAAATCGGCGCCGAATAGTTCGTTCCAGTCCGCTTTCTCCCAAATACGGTCCTTAAACAAGCCACTGCCAGCATCCACAGACGGTCCAAGCGCGTATTCTTGCCGGGCCTGCTTATCATACAATACGGATATTTTCCCCCCGCGCGCGCTGATAACCGCCTTGATAAAACGGTTTTCAATCTTGACCGAATCTTTGTTTTGTTCCACTTTAACCCCTGATTCCGGAAGAGTTGGCCCTTCCGCGAAAGTAAGCGCGCCGGACTGTCCCGGTTTCCGGTCTTCCCCGGCCCAAGACGCGCTAAAAAGAGAACTGCTTAATAAAAATACACCACTCAGCGCCATCAATACCGCGATTTTCCGGTTCATTTTTTCTCCTTCACCGTCATTTCAATCAGCCGCCGCACCCAATTTCAACCATTTTCCCGTTGTTAAGTATTGATTTTCGGGCTGCCTCGATAACCAGTTCGTTAATATAACTGTTGGCCGGCGTGGCAATAATTCCCTTAGAGTCAATTTCGCTGATTATTTCGCGTCTTCTTTTCAGGGATTTTTCCGGAAACATCGAGGCAACTTCGCTCTCAATCCGGTAGATAGTATTGATGGTGGCCGAAACGGAATCAACGCCATAACCGATCGGTTTATAGCCCGCGCCTTCCCAGGGAACCAACCGGAAGAAGTCCGGGTTGATGTAATTATACTTTGTTCCTCCGGGCCCGATATCTTCCAGGTAGCAATGGGTTACGCCCCGGGACTGGTCATTATGATTAATCATGCCGCTCTTCTTTGCCCCTTCAAAGAACATCACTAAACCCTGGTCATTGCTGCCGGCGCCTCCGTCCGGATAACCTAAACCGGCCGTTACCGATAATAACGCTCCGTTTTCGTACCGCAGGCGGCCGTTAGCCCACATAAAACCTTCCTTTCCGTTGGGGAACTTTCCTCTTTTTCCGGAAACGGAAATCTCAACCGGCCGCAAGCCGGTAATAAAGTAAACCAGGTCTACATAATGACATCCGATATAAACAAAAGGGTCGGTCCTTTCCGTGGTAAACCAGTTTTGAAAATTGGAAAAACGGTAATAATACGGTTCAATCAGCTTGGCTTCACCCATCGCAAACTGGCCCAGATGGCCGGACTGATAACTCCGCTTGGCAACCAAAGACCGGCGGTCAAATCTTTTGTGATACTCCACCCCCACGAACAACCCTTTCTTAAATGCCTCCTTTTCAATATTTTTCGCCTGCCGGTATTTCAGCACGAGCGGTTTTACCGAAAGCACGTGCTGATTATTGGCAAGCGCTTCCATCACCACTTCGTAATGCAGGTCATCGGGCATGGCAACTATCACTACCTGTCGGGAAACCGTTTCCGCCATCACTTTTTGGTATAAAAACGGGAATTTTTTTTCAGATGGTTCCTTAAAAGAAGGATACGGCATAAAGTCCTGCCCGGGAAACGCTTCTGCGAACTCTTTGTTTTCCTTGAGGTTTTTAAGAGGTTGGCTGTTCAAGGCGCATATTTTAATTTTCCCGACAATGCCGGTGCGCTGCAAGTGGTATACCGCAGGCAGAATCAAGTCGTTGGTAATCATGCCTCCGCCCACGATGTTTACTTCCATCGGTTTCATCATTCTTCCCCCTGTCGTAATTTTTCCTGAAATTTCAGCGTCCGACTCTTCCGGAAACGCCTCCGCCCGATAATTTCCCGCGCCACGCGCAACCGTTTCGATATCTATTTAATTATATCATAGCAATAGCATCCGATTAACAATTCAGGAAATCAATGATTGCCGGGCTGGCTTTCAGGCGCAGGACAAAAACAGGGTTTAGCCAAAAGAACGAAAAAATAACCGCCGGAACCCGCGTAACTTTTTTATTTTTACCTCAAACCGCCGGCCGGTTTACCCGGGAGAATAAGGCAAGCCGTTAGCAAAATATAACACTTCCAAACTTCCCTTAAACTTTTCGGCCAAAAGTTCGGAAAACTTCCGCACCCCTTCTCTTTCGCTCAAGAGGTGGGAGGTAATGACCGCGCAGGTGCCGCTGTCTTTAATATACTGCATTGCATATTCATCCGATTCGCCGCCGATTAAAAGATCACAACCCAGGGCGATTAACTCCTCTATGAAACGGGCGTTGACAAAAAGACCCATGCCGCCCCAAATAAAACCGGCCCTTGAGACCTTCCTTTCTCCGTCTCCTACTATCAGCACGCTCTTTAATCCTAACCTGCCTTTAATCTGCCGGGCAATTTTTTTTAAGGCCACCGGCTTAAATTTTACGACCCGGTGGTACTTTTCCGGGTCTTGATAGACCACCTCGCCTAAATCGAGCTGGTCGACGAAAACATCCATGATATTGGTTGTGTCCATGATGCCGTGCAGACGGTAAACACCGATGTTGTGCCTGAAGAGCAAAACGGACTTCCGGTGGTTGGCGCTCCAGGATAAAAAATCCCGGGGTGGTTCCCCGAAAGCCCCCAGGGGAGCGTTGTAAGGCAAAAAGAGGCTTTCGTGGCAGATAATGGTGTCCGCGTTCTTTTTTGCCGCAAACTCAATCGCCTCCACGGTAGCCATCCAGCAAACAACCGCTTTTTTTATCTTGCCGTCGGTAAGGCCGATTATTCTTCCTTCCTCCGCTCCTAATTGTTTCGCGCCGGCTTCCCCTAAAACAAACTTGTCCAGTTGTGAAATTGTAACCATTCAGCCCCCTGTTTTAACCGCTCTAATAATTATCTTACCCGAAACATTAATCTTCGTCAAAACACCCGGGTTAAAATTGACGAAAAAGCGCATTTCGGGATATGCTATTTAAGTTATGGACAAACAATATAACGCGAAAGAGGTTGAAGAAAAATGGCTGAAAAACTACCGGGAAAATGAGTTTTTCCGCGCCGAGGCTGATTCCGCAAAAAAGCCGTTCGTAATCGTCATCCCGCCGCCCAACGTAACCGGCATTCTCCATATCGGCCACGCGCTAAACACCACCATTCAGGATGTGCTTGTCCGCCAGGCGCGGATGTCCGGCCTTAACGCCCTCTGGATTCCGGGAACCGATCATGCCGGCATCGCCACCCAAAACGTGGTGGAGCGCTCCCTTTTAGACCAGGGACAGAAACGGGACGACCTGGGCCGGGAAAAATTTATCGAAAAGGTCTGGCGCTGGAAAGAAGAGCGCGGCGGAACCATTATCGAACAACTGAAAAAACTGGGCGCTTCCTGCGACTGGCAAAGGGAACGCTTTACGATGGACGAGGGTTTAAGCGCCG
>JAPLMK010000063.1 GCA_026387085.1 Candidatus Omnitrophota bacterium | reverse complement strand
CCGTCGGACTTCGACGAACGGGAGTACTTTAACGCCCGGCCGCACTGGACCTTTGTTCCGGTAAATCTGAACCTTTATCCGGTTTTTGAAGAAGAGATTTTACGGGAGACGGACGCATACCGTATCCGCAAAACCGAAGAAGGCATAGTTCAGCAGGAATGGAAAAACAAAAGTTGTATTCCCCGTTTTCTTGAGTTTACCCTGAAGACCGCCCGGGACTGGCCGGAATATAAAAAACGGCTCCAACCCCATCCGGACAGAATACCCTCAGACATAAGCCAGCATTTCAAAAAAGCCGAGGAGTCAGGACTGCCGATTGTCTTTCCGTCCGCTTCCCTGATGGGCTGGATTCGAGACTGGATGGGCATCGCCAACATGTCTTACCTGATGTATGACGACCTCACCTGCTGGGCAATTGACCAGGTATTTCCGAAAATGAAAACAAAACCGGACATGGCTTTTGGCTGGGAAGACATTTGCGGCAAAAACGGTCCGCTGGTAAGCCCGGCAATATTCAAGCGGTATGTAGCCCCCGGTTACCGGAAAATTCGCGGGAAACTGGAAGAGTTTGGCGTGGAACTTTTAGGCGTGGACTGCGACGGAGACGTTGCGCCGCTACTCGGTCCCTGGCTGGATTCCGGGGTTAACTGCCAGTTCCCGATTGAAATCGGCACCTGGAACGCGGACCCGATGGAATGCCGGAAAAAGTACGGGAAGGAACTGCGCATTGTCGGGGGTTTCAATAAACTGATGTTGGAAAAGGGACCGATGGAAATAGACGCTGAAATCGAAAGACGGCTTCCTTTAATAAAAGAGGGCGGATTTGTCGTTATGCCGGACCACGGGATAACCCCCGGTACTTCTCTGGCAAATTACAAGTACTATCTTGAACGGATTCGCAACCTGAGGTTTTAGAATTCTTTTTATTCCTTCTCGCCGTTGTTGCCCTTTTCCCCGTTCTCCTTAATAACTTCTTCGTTAATTTCATTCACAATGATATCGGTAATCCGGTCATCCGGCAGGATGTTTATTAATTTAACGCCTTTGGTATTGCGGCCGATACACCTGATTCCCGCCCCGCTGATGCGAATCGCCTGTCCCTTCTGGGAAAGAATAAGCATCTCATCCGTATCCTTAACCATGCGCATCGTAACCACTTTTCCGTTGCGCTTGTCAGTCTTGATGTCAATAATCCCCATACCGGCCCGCTTTTGAATCCGGTAGGAATCAGACCGGGTCCGCTTGCCGTAACCTCTTTCACAGACCGTAAGCAACGGAGAAGGTTCTTTCAGGGCTTCCACGCCTACAACCATATCGCTGCCTTTCAACCGTATGCCGTGGACTCCGGAAGCAGTCCGGCCCATGGTACGCACATTTGATTCCGGGAAACAGATGGCCATTCCGTTACGGGTAGTCAGAAAAATCTTATGTTCGCCGGTAGTTACCCGGACACCGGCCAGGTGGTCTTTCTCCCGCAGGGTCAGCGCGATAATGCCGCCGGCGCGCGGATGGCTGTAAGCCGAAAGCCGGGTCTTCTTAACCACTCCTTTTTCAGTCGCCAGAAAGAGAAACTTCTCGGCGCTGAAGTCCGGAACCGGCACGATGGCAGTTATGGATTCCCCTTCTAAAAGCCGCAAAAGATTAATAATCGGACGGCCTTTTGCCTGCCGGCTCTGCTCCGGAACCTGGTAAGCCAGGAGCCAGTAAACCCGTCCGAGATTGGTGAAGAAGAGCAGGTAGTCGCGGGTATTAGCCAGAACCATCTCTTTCAGATAATCGTTCTCCTTGCTGGCGCCCGCCAGCACGCCCTTGCCGCCCCGCCTCTGCCGGCGGTAAGTATCCAAAGGCAAGCGTTTAATGTAACCGGTGGCAGAAAGAGTAACCACGGTATCTTCCGGTTTAATCAGGTCTATGTCGGAAAATTCTATCACTTCGGAAGCGATAATCTGCGTGCGCCGTTCGTCTCCGTAACGCTTCACCAAATCATTCAATTCGCTCTTGTTAATACCGTTGACTTTGCCCGGACTGGCCAGAATCGTCTCATATTCAGTAATTTTCTTCTTTAAGTCCGCACTCTCGTCACGTATCTTCCCCTGCTCCAGACCGGTAAGCCGGGAGAGCGGCATCGCCAGAACCGCATCCGCCTGTTTGTCGGAAAGCTTGAACTTCTCCTGCAAGCCCTCTTTGGCTTCCGGCAGAGAAGCGCTGGACCGAATCAACTTAATAACCTTGTCAATGTTTGCCAGCGCAATCAGGTACCCTTCCAGTATGTGGAGCCGTTCCTGGGCCTTCTTCAAATCATACCTGGTGCGCCGGACAATGATATTTCGGCGGTGGCTTAAAAATTCCGCCAGGAGTTCCGTAAGGGTCAGGATGCGCGGGCGTCCCTCCACCAGCGCCAGAGTATTGATGCCATATGATGTCCGCAGGGAACTGTGCTTGTAAAGTTGGTTTAAGACCAGGTCCGGGTCTTCCCCGGATTTCAGTTCAATCATAACCCGGATGCCGTCTTTGTCCGACTCGTCCCGAACCGTGGAGATGCCTACCACAACTTTATCATCAGCCAATCGGGCGATATCAGCCACCAAATTGGCTTTGTTGATTTCGTAAGGAAGCTGGGTTACCACAATCGCCTGGCGATTATGGCCCATATCTTCAATATCGGTGTGCGCCTGCAGAATAATAATACCGTGTCCGGTCCGGTAGGCAGAGTCAATCCCGCGCCGACCCAGAATATAGCCACCCGAAGGAAAATCAGGTCCGGGCAAAACCTCCATAATCGCTTCCAGGGCCACATCCGGATTTTCAATCATCAAAATCAGGGCCTGCGCCACCTCTTTCAGGTTATGGGGCGGGATATTGGTGGCCATACCCACCGCAATTCCGGTGGAGCCGTTTATCAAAAGGTTGGGAATTTTGCTGGGCAAAACCGCCGGTTCCTGAAGCGTTTCGTCAAAATTCGACTGCCAGTTGACCGTCTCTTTTTCCAGGTCATAAAGAAGTTCACCGGCGATAGAAGCAAGCCGTGCTTCCGTATACCGCATCGCGGCCGCGGAATCACCATCAATCGAACCGAAATTACCCTGTCCGTCAATCAAAGGATAGCGCAAAGAAAATTCCTGCGCCATCCGGCAAAGGGTCTCGTAAATTGCCGAATCACCGTGCGGATGGTACTTACCCATCACTTCACCGACGATACGCGCGCTCTTCTTGTAGGACCGGGAATGTTCCAATCCCAGTTCCTGCATAGCATAAAGGATACGGCGGTGGACCGGCTTCAAACCATCCCGCGCATCCGGCAGGGCCCGGCCCACAATCACGCTCATGGCGTAGTCAATGTAAGACCGCTTCATTTCGGTCTCTAACTCAATCGACTGTATCTTGCCTGCTTCAACCTCTGTGCTCTTCGCTTTTTCGTCAGCCATATTAAACGTCCAGATTTCTCACTTCGTGGGCGTGGCGTAAAATAAAATCACGCCGCGGCTCAACCGCTTCGCCCATCAGAATAGTAAATATCTCGTCCGCCCGGACCGCATCCGCCAGGTTCACCTTCAAAAGCCGGCGGTTCTTGGGGTCCATCGTCGTCTCCCAAAGTTGCTGGGGGTTCATCTCGCCCAAACCCTTATAGCGCTGAATGGTCAGCCCTTCTTTGCCCAAATCCATAATCGTGGAAACCAGTTTCAGCGGACTTACTTTTGTCTCGGCCTTTTCATTGCGGATAATAAAAAACGGCGCTTCCAGAGCACTCGATTTCAAACCGTATCCTTCCAGTTTTTTAATGATGCGTTCTAATTCCCGGCTCTCGTAAATCTCAATCGCCGGAAATTCCTTCTCCCGGGAGACAAAAAATTGCGCCAGCTCGGATTCGTCGTGAAAGTAGGCCTCGTCTTTTTCAGACGACTTGGCCATGGGACCGCCTCCGTTTTCCCGAACCAGATAAAGCGGTAATTTCCCTTCTTTGGAAATTCGTTTCAAAAACGGCAGAAGATAAATACCTTTGTGGTGCAAACTTCTTTCGATATCCTCCAGAACCTGGAACAGCCGGGCCAGTTCGCGCACCTCTTCCCGGGTACATTCCTTATGTTCCTTACCGCTTTTATAAAGTATGCTGTTGCCTTCCAGGGCCAGAGAAAGCAACTGCCGGCTCATGTCCCGGTCATCCGGAACATAAAATTCCCGCTTGCCCTTCTTAACCCGGTAAAGCGGCGGCTGGGCAATATAGACATAGCCCTGGTCAATCAGGGGCTTCATCTGCCGGTAAAGAAAAGTCAGCAGAAGAGTGCGGATATGGGCTCCGTCAACATCTGCATCCGCCATTAAAATCAGGCGGTGATAGCGTAATTTTGTAGAATCAAATTCATCACCGATTCCGGTGCCCATGGCCGAAATCAGGGCTTTAATTTCATCATTGCGCAGCACCTTGTCCAGCCGCGCTTTTTCCGCGTTGATAATCTTGCCTTTCAAGGGCAATATTGCCTGGAACTTCCGGTCCCGGCCCTGTTTGCAGGAGCCGCCGGCGCTGTCGCCTTCCACGATGAAGAGTTCCCGCTCCGCCGGATTCTTATTGCTGCAATCAGCCAATTTGCCGGGCAGCACTCCATCCAAACTGGATTTAGCCCGGGTCAGGTCCCGCGCCTTCCGGGCCGCTTCCCGCGCCTGGGCTGCCAGCATAATTTTACCGATAATTGCCCGGGCCGCGTTCGGATTCTCTTCCAGAAATTCACTGAACTGGGCCGCGGTCAAACGGTCCACCAGGGTGCGCACCGCGGAATTACCTAATTTCATCTTGGTCTGACCTTCAAACTGGGGGTTGGGCACTTTTACAGAAATTATGGCGGTCAGGCCTTCCCGGGTATCCTCACCGGAAACCGCTTCTTTTCCCAGCAGGTTATATTTCCGGCCGTAATCATTCAAACCGCGCGTCAGGCCGGACCGGAATCCGGAAAGATGCGTGCCGCCTTCCCGGGTATTGATATTATTGGCAAAAGAAAAAACATTTTCGGTATAGGCATCATTATATTGAAGCGCTACCTCTGTTTCCGTATCATCATCTGCCTTGTGGAAAAAGAAGGGAGGCGTCTTGTTGATATGTTCCACAAAAGTAACCAGGCCGGATTCGTAATGAAACTCCTCTTTATGATCGGAGCGCTCGTCGGTAAAAACAATCGTCAGGACCGGGTTAAGGAAAGCCAGTTCCCGCAACCGGTTGGAAAGAATATCCGCGTCAAACTCAACCGTTTCAAAAATATCCCCGTCCGGCTTGAAAGTAATCTTGGTGCCGGTAGCAGAAGTTTTACCGACATTCTTCAACGGACTAGCGACTTTCCCCCGCTCATAACGCTGCTGGTGTATGCCATTGTTCCGGCGCACTTCCACATCCAACCACTCCGAAAGCGCGTTAACAACCGAAACTCCCACTCCGTGCAGTCCGCCGGAAACCTTATAGGACCGGTGGTCAAACTTGCCTCCGGCGTGCAGGACCGTCATCACCACCTCCAGCGCCGGCCGCTTTTCCGTCTTGTGCAGGTCAACCGGGATTCCCCGGCCGTTATCTTCAACCGAAACGGTGCCGTCAACGTGAATGGTAACCAGGATGCGGGTGCACTGCCCGACCATCGCCTCATCAATGGAATTATCAACCACCTCGTAAACCAGGTGGTGCAGGCCGGCTACCGACGTATCGCCGATATACATCGCCGGACGCTTACGTACCGCTTCAATTCCGTCCAGAACCTGAATATTAGTCGCGTCGTATTGTTCCATAGTGTAGCGCTCTTCCGTGAAAACCTAAAAAACACATCATCTTGTTGTTATAGTTCTTTAATTATACTACTTATTGGGTTTTCGTGTCAAATCAAATTGCGGGAATTAAGGAACTGCTAAACCATGCGTTTTTTAATGACTTTTTTGATAAGCGCGGGTGACAAGGCGCTCTTTATTTCGGTCTTTCCGAATTTCACCGGCAAAACAAAACGGTTGCCGCCATCAACCGATTTCTTATCATACTTTAAGAACCGGATAATATCCGCCAATTTACCATGAGCGATTTTAACCGGCAGGCCGATTTTGGATAACAAGATTTCTATTCTTTCTGCTTCCGCCCGGCTGAAAATCCCGAGTTCGCAGGCAAGATCATTGGCGCAGACCATCCCGATTGATACGGATTCTCCGTGACTGTATTTAAATCCGGCCGCCGACTCAACCGCGTGACCAATCGTATGGCCATAATTTAAGACCATCCGGATTCCTTTGGTGTCTCTTTCGTCCTGTTCCACTATTCCGGCCTTCAAGCGATATGATTTTTCCACTACCGGCTTAATCACGTCAAGGTTTAACGCCAAAATATCTTTTACGTGTCCCTCCACATATTCCAAAAGGGACGGGTCGGCTATCACGCCGTATTTAACTACTTCCGCCAGGCCGGCCCTTATCTCTTTAAGATTTAAAGTTTTCAACAGGCTCAAATCTACAAAAACCAGTTTCGGCTGGTAAAAACTCCCGACCTTGTTTTTGATATTATGAAAATCGATGCCCACCTTCCCGCCGATTCCGGAATCAACGTTAGCCAAAAGTGTCGTGGGAATTTGCACATAGTTAACCCCGCGGTTAAAAGTTGCGGCCACAAAACCGCCGACATCACCCGGCACACCTCCTCCCAGGTTCACCACCAAGATGCGCTTGTTCAAACCTCCGTCGAATTTCGCCAATCCGGTCAGCACCCCGGTGTAAGTTTTTATATTCTTGCTTTTTTCGCCGCCGGGAAATTTTGCCAGACCAATATCGCGAAAACCCGATTTCCGGAAAATACCGACTAATCTTTTAGCGTACAATCCGGCTACCTTGGAATCGGTTATAATAAAAATGCTTTCGCCGATATTCAGGGCCTTCAGCTTCGTTCCGATAGTATCCAGATTATCCCGGCCGATTAAAATGTCATACGCCCGGCTTCCTTCCAAATTAATGCTGATTGTTGTCATATTAGTAATTTTTTCTGACGGCATAAGCAAAGGGCAAAAAGTAGTTCCGCCATAATCTTTCCGTTAACCGGAATTGGTTTGTTCCGAAAAAATAGTCCACCATCGTTTCTCTCAAGCGGGCAATTTCTTTAAGGCGCGCAAAACCTTTAGCATTTTCCAGGGTCAGGTCTATTAATTCCAGGGCGCGTTCAAACGCTTTCCGGCTATAGTCGGCATTATTCTTAAACCGCCAATTAAGCGCGCGCTCAACCTCGCTTCCGATATTTGCCATCTGCTCCGCGAAAGATAACTTTTCCCAGCGGCCGGCCGCCAAAGATTCATGCGGGCAACTCATCGCTGAATCCTCCCGGCAACAATTTCAGTAATCTTTTCGCGTATTTCTTCATTTTCCACTCCGCGGCTCCTGTTGTCTTGAGACGGACGGATATTAATCAGGGAATCAAACTCGAGAAATTCCGCGCCCGACATTTCCGGGTAAAGATTAATCCCCCACAGGTTTTTCTGCTCGGAGCCATTTTCCAGGAGCAACGCCTCTAAATCAGAATGAAGCTCGGCATCAACCGCCACCAGTTTCCGCTCGATATCCACTACCGCCTTGACCAAATCCCCAAAAGTGGCAGCAGCCATTTGTTTAAGTTCTTCGGGCAACAATATTTTCGTTATTATTTTCACTTGACTAATTATACCATAGCAAGAAATTCACGACGCTTAACTTGCCATATCACAACACTTCTTAGGCCGCGCCGGAATT
>JAPLMK010000030.1:14364-15725 GCA_026387085.1 Candidatus Omnitrophota bacterium | reverse complement strand
TAGCCAGCAGTTCCTGGGCGACCCGGGCTACCGCGTAAGGACTGACCGGATTAAGGGGACTGTCTTCATTCAAGGGCAGGCAATCTTGCGTTACGTTTCCGTATTCATCCGAGGAGCCAACCGCCAGAATCCGGCTGGGCAGGTCTATTTTTCTGACTGCCTCCAGAAGATTCAAGAAGATGTTGGTATTATTCTGAAAACTTAAAGTAGGATTTTTCCAACTGAAAGCAACGCTGCTATACGAAGCAAGGTGCAAAATGTAATCTGGTCGGAACCGGCGGAGGGAATTTTCCACCTTCTTTTTTTCCATCAAATCAATCTCTTCGTATTTCCACTTTATGCCGGGGAAGTCATTCGCCTTAAATCCGGGCGGGTTCAGGTCAATGCCCAGAATCGAATCCCGTCTTTTCTCCCGGGCCAAATATTCCAGAAAGTGCCGGCTGACAAACCCGGAAAACCCTGTAATCAGGTAATTGCTCATAACAATATCCAATTAATCAAATTTTATCAAGCGACAATAATTACGGGAACAAGAGAAAAAGTGTCCGGCGTTATCGTCTTTGTCCAGAAAAACGGCCCTTCGAAAGGACCGTTGAGAAAGTTCCATTCAACCTTAGTAAAACGCAGACCATCAAAAACAATTTTTAATTCGGGTTCGGTCCACTCCCGCAAATGCCAATAGTTTTTTGGTTTACCGTTGCGCAAAGTATACTCCGGACGCCGGTTGGGTGTCGCAATAAAAACCAACTTTCGCGCAACCCTGACCATTTCCAGCAGTAAATTTTCGTAATCTTCGATATGTTCCAAAACCTCTATACAGGTTACCGCGTCAAAACTCTTGTCTCCGAAAGGAATCTTTTTGCCGTCATAGGACAGCACTTGTATCTTTTCGTGCCCCCCGAATACCCTGACCGCCCGTTTCAGGGCTTTATCGTCAACCTCCAGACCAACTATTCCGGTTACTTTTGCCGCCATGATATTCAGTCCATACCCCAAGCCGAATCCGACGTCCAGCACCTTGTCCGCCGGGTTCAGATATTGATCACGGCAAAAAATATAATCTTCAACCTGACCGGGAATTTCCTGCGGAGCATCAACCGTGGAATAATCGCCTGGTTTGGGCAGCTCTTTCCCTTCCAGTCCGAAAAATCGATTACGCGCTATTCTCAATAAGTCAGTAATTACCGGCGGAATGATACCAATAATCATCCGCCGGGCGAACATTCCAAAACAACACCGCCTTTTCATAATTCCGGACCCCGCCTAAACCGCATCCGCATTTTCATCTTAATTGCCGCCGCGCCCTTCAAATCTTCCGCCCGGCATAAATATATGTTCCATAATGATATTCCGGATTTCTG
>JAPLMK010000030.1:13976-14337 GCA_026387085.1 Candidatus Omnitrophota bacterium | reverse complement strand
CAGGTGAGAGAATTTAATCGGATGAAGAATATCATCGAGGTCTGAATGTTTTTTTTGGACATCTTTCTCATCCTTTAAGTCCTGTCCGAAAACAAACAAACCGCCCTTCTTGGTAATCCGGCAGCACGAATCCATCACCTTTTCCGCATCCATCACATGGTCCAGTACGTTAATCATAACCACTAAATCAAAATAGTTATCCTTGTAGGGCAACTCCTCGGCCGGGCTGTTATCCGTTGAAACCGCTCCGCTCTTGACGGCGTTCGCAACAAATCCTTTGGTCTGCTTGACGTATTCTCTGATTAACGGGTCGCTAAGGTAAACGTTGGAACACGCCACCCTTTTTAGAATCAAACGCATA
>JAPLMK010000030.1:0-13948 GCA_026387085.1 Candidatus Omnitrophota bacterium | reverse complement strand
GGAGAATGGCCCGCAGCCGATCTCTATCGCCGTATCCAAGCGCTTGGGCAAGAATGAGTACCCATCAAACTTCTCCATCCACCAAAAATTCCAGTCATCGTAATAGCGGTCCGTCTTCCGGGAATTGCCGAGTATTTTATGAATAGCAAATTTCAAAGAAACAAGTCCGGCGCCGCTCCGTTCCCACATCTTACATTCAGCCTTCTGGGCGGCCTGCCACTTCTCCCTGGAAATTTTGGTCACGATTTGCCGGTCGCTTTTCTGGTCATCCATTGCTCATCCCTTCCACGTGTTCCATCCATCACGCTCCGGTTCCAATGGTCCCGAGATAATTCCCGCCACCCGGCTCCGGATAATATCCTTAATATTCCGCAAAAATAAACTCGCGGAAAATTCAGAAACGGCAACCCGGCGTGTTTTCCGGGACATTTCCGCGCACCACTCCGGAGAGCGACCGGATAAATCACGGACCGTTTCAACAATCTCTCCAACAGAACAATCCTGGAATGTAATCCCGTAATCCCCGGTATCAATATTTGTTTCCCGGCTGACAACCGGAATAAGCCCCTGGTGCATACATTCTACCACGCCACCGGGCTGTCCTTCCGCACAGGAAGGGTTGATAATAAAAGCGCACCGGTCCACCAGTTCGTAAAACTGCCGGCTTCTCATCGGAATTACTCCAACCAGATGGATATTCGGAGCAACCGTCAATTCGTTTCGATATATTTTTAAAAAATCCGGGTTGATGCGCTGGCAGATGTAAAGATGCGCGCCCAATCCGATAAACGCCTCCAGCAGAAGGTCCAAACCTTTATGGACGTTGCCGGGTCCGGAAAAGAAGAGGAAGTTCTTCCGCGCCGAAGTAAAATCCTTCTTTGTCCAGTCATAGCGGTCATCGTAATAAGAAGCATTATTCAAATTAAAAACTTTCGGAAATCTGCTGTACGATTGACGCGCATAGTCATTCCCCAGGCAGATAATGGCATCAGCGTTTTCGTTTGCCCATTCTTCGCTTTCCTTGATGATGCGTTCGAAAGGATACTTAACCTGGCGTCTTTGGCGCAAAGATTCAATACGCTTTACTTCCTGTTCATTCCAAAACCTCCAGTAAGGGCCGGATGAAAAGTATATCTTGACGGTACCCGGCTTTAGCCGCCCGGCAATTCTCTGAAAATTACGGCCGGTGTGCCCGATAAAAAGGTCATAGTCGTTACGCGGCATGAATCTCTTGTCCGAGTATTCCACCACATCAACAACATAGTCAAGTTCATTAAGCGCCCGGACGATACTGCGGCCGATGCCGATATTACTGAATTCCAGGTTGCGCGGGTCATCCGGCCCAAGGCGAAACGGGGCGGTAATATAGGCAACCAGGGCTCTTTTCTGACTGATGCTTATCGCGGCGTGTCCCACTATCCGGATATCTTCACCAACGCCCAATACCGGCGACTGGATTTTGGTTAATTTCAAAACAAGCCACTGTTTAATACTCTTGGGAATAAACCGCTTTAGCTGTTTAATCATACTTCTTTACGATTTTTCGGAAAATATTTTTTATTTTATTCCTCACCCGAGATAAAAAAGTGCCTTGAAAATCATGCTTAAAAATACGCGCGTCGGCCGCTTTGTTCACAATAATGCAAGAAGGGTGGATAATTTCGGACACGCTTCCGGTTTTCATATTGAAATGCTTGTCGCTTTTCTGGGCCGGGTGCGTAGCGCCTTCTCCAAACCCAATATTGGAAACAAGGTTTACGTTAGGAATAACAGTAAAGCCGTTTTGAACCCAGATAGCATATACCCACTGATAATCCCATGTATTTATTTCACCTTCGTATGTTTCCTGGAAACGTTTCAGCCAGTATCGCTGGATTGACCGGTCTTCAAATATGCCGGCAATTTTATTTTGTTCCAGAAACTGGGGCCAGGTTTTCATCTTTACATCGTAATGCGCCCAGGCCCGTCTCCAGGTTGCCCAGCCCCAAATATGGCTATACCGGGAAAAATAGTAACTACCATCACCGGTAACACTCCCGGATTGATAATTAACCCCGCCGATATGCATTATCCGGGTATCATTCCGGTATTTTGCCAGCAATTCCCGGCAAAACAAAAAGAAGGACTGGTCCGGCAGGCAGTCATCCTCCAGGATTATGCCCTCCTCCACGTTTTGAAAAAACCAGTCGATTGCGGAACTCACAGCCATCCGGCAACCAAGATTTTCTTCCCGGAAAAGAGTGCGCACTTCGCATTCCCAGTCAATTTGGCTGACAACTTCTCTGGCCGCCCGGCAATTTTCAAACTCCCCGGGCCGGTCCTTCCGGGGACCATCCGCGGCAATGTATAGTTTTCCGGGCCGGGCTTTTCTGATTTCAGCAAAAACCAGCCTGGTTGTCTCGGGCCGGTTAAATATTAAAAAGAGCACCGCGCTGGAAAGAGGCTTATCCATAAGACCGACGTAAGTTTCTTGTTATTCTGTAAAGGTTCAACGATTTGGCAAACATTAAAGATATTACTTTACTTTCCTTGAAAAACGCCGGGCTGATGCAGGCAACAAAAATCTGCGCTACCAGAGTGGCAAAGGCCGCTCCGGTCCCGTGATACCGTGTAATAAGCATCAGGTTCAAGATGACATTAATCACCGCTCCGGCTGCTGTCCGGTAAAAAGATATTTTTGTCTGATTTTCAGCAATCAAATATTGGCTGCTCGCCACGCCGAAAAAGACAAATGGGCCGGTCCAGATATGAATAGCCAGGACAGTGCCGGCTCCCTGAAATTGAGTCCCGTAAAGGAACCTTACAATGTTATCAGCGCAAAAAGTCATCGGAATCGCAATCGCTATTCCCAACCAGACCATTAAATCGTAAAACTTCTGAAGCCGGCTCAAATACAGCGCCTCATTCGTCTTGCGCATATTAACAACCGCAGGAAAGACCGAAATGGAGATGGCGGTCGGTATGACATACCATAATTCGGATATCCTCACCGCGGCAGAATATTTCCCTACCGCCGCATTTCCAATCATATTTCCCAGCATAATCTGGTCTATTCTCATGTATATCGCAACGACCAGACCGGCTAAAATAAGCGGCCAACTGTCATTTAATAAGTCCCGGGCGACCGACAAATGCATCTTCCACCGGAATATATTCTGCTTCACGAAGCGATAGGCAAAAACCAACCCGCCGCCGGCCAAGATGGTTTCAGCCATAACCACCAAAACAAACGACATCAAAGAAGTTTTCCGAAGTATCAAGACAACCTTGAGGAAACTTATAATCAGGAAAGCGGCGCCTTTTACCCAGGTAGTATATTTTGACTGTACTTGTGACTGAAAATAAAAATCGATGGTGTCAAATGACTGAAAAATCAAGCCCGTTGCGGTTATAGCCACAATGCTCCGCATTAAAATATTTTCCGGCCGGATAAAGCCGATAATTACTATTGATAATATAAAAGTCAGGAAACCGCCCGCAAGTTTCAGCGCA
Source organism: Candidatus Omnitrophota bacterium (assembly GCA_026387085.1). Classification (GTDB taxonomy): domain Bacteria; phylum Ratteibacteria; class UBA8468; order MWAK01; family MWAK01; genus JAHJUB01. The sequence goes on along the minus strand of JAPLMK010000030.1, from coordinate 10,456 downwards.
AACGCGCTCCCGAGTATTTCTTCCTTCCGGGTTGGATCTTTTACGATTTCCCTTACGACGATACTATCAAGACCCAAGACGGCAAACGGAGAAAACAGTAAGACGAAAGCCGAGGCATAACTCCAGATTCCGAATTGGTCCGGGCCCAAATACCGGGCAACCCAGACGCCGACAAATAAGCCGACACCCAACCGCAAGATACGGTCAAAAAAGAGCCAGCCGGTATTGACGGCTATTTTCCGCAATCCATGCCGGCTTTTCAACTTCCGGACAAAGTGAATTATTGATACCCGGTTCAAATTCATTGGAAAATATTCAGCAATTTCCGGGCCTTTCCGGAAAATTCGCTGATTTCGTTAAACCGCTGGTAATAGGTCTTCAGTATTTTTAGTTCTTTCGCGGATATTTTTCCGTTCGACTTGATTCCCCCGTCCAGTTCCGCAATGCCTTCATCAATTAAATCAAGACGTTTCTTGAGGCCGGCGCCTATCCGGCTTTTGGCAATACCCCAAAGGTCGCGGTTGGCCTGGTAATAATTCTGGTTGGAGCCCTTGCGCCAGATTGGCTTGACCGCACCCCACTCCTCCAGTTTCCGGATATTAAGACTGGCGCTGCCCTTGCTGATGTGGAGCATCCGGCTCAACTCCGTCAGCGAGAGCGGCCCTTCCTCCAAGTAAAGCAGGGCATACATCTGGCAAGTCATCCGGTTCAGGCCGATGCTCTCGCCTAAACGCCCGATTTCACCGATAAAACGGTCCCTGACTTCCTCCGGTTTTTTAGGGTTATTCATATCGTTTAATCTATTTTAAACGAGTAGAACTCGGTTGTCAAGTACCCTGCGGCCAAACGGAAGGGATAGGAGCGAGATTCTTCGCGGAGTTTACCCTCGAGCAACGCGAAGGGCTCAGAATGACAATAATTGCATTAGTAAATTTGGCCGGATTGGTATTGAAGTATGAAGCGACTGAAGGTATCAATCTTCTTTTGGGCTAGAGCGGCTTGACCGTGCTCCCGGTCATACGCCACAGACCTTTCCGTGGCGATTACATAATACTTGGCGTGAAGTTCACCGATGCGCGGGCCGGACCAGGAATTAACCAGGACAAAAGAGATGATTGCCAGGGCGCACAGACTGGAAAGAACCGAAATTAAATCTTTGTTAGGGTGGGAGGAAAATAATTGGTGACCCGGAATGGGTCGCACTACGCTGTCCCCCCTCACCTTAGTCCTCTCCCCGGTGGGGAGAGGGAAAAAATACATTCGTAATGACCAAATTTTCTCAAAAAGAAAGTAAAGGTAGCCGGAAGCCAGCAGGATAAATCCGGCCGTGGCCGGAAGACGGTAACGGCCGGTAATAAAGAAAGCCACTACGGAAATAACGCTGGCAAAAGTGTAAATCTGAAGATAACGAAACTTTATGTTTGAGGCGGTAAAGAAGCCGACCAGGCCCAGCGGAACAACAAGGCCAAAAGCAACCAGAGGAAGTTTCAGGGTATTGGTAATGGAAGCCAGCAGGTAGATGTTCAGATTTTGCGGCCATTCGTAAGAAGAGAAGAAGAAAAGGGTTTTCTTTCCCCAGAGTTTCCAGAAGTCAAGGGAGGCCGGCGAGAGCAACGGACCGTGGGGATAAACAAAAAGGCCGATGCTGTCGGCGCTGTTGCCGAATTGCCAGGCCACCGGCCCGTTGGTAGAAACAGTCACAAATTTACCCGCCAACAGCGAGTTGCGGACAATAACAGGCGCAACCAAAAGAGATAAACCGAGGAGAAAAAGAAGGAAGGGAAGGATGAGATTCTTCCCCCTCACCTCACCTCTCCCCGTCGGGGAGAGGATTTTATAAGGTATAGATTCCCGCTTACTATCCGCGGGAATGACATATTTTGCGTGCGGGAATAACAGGCAACGGTTCACAATAACAAGAAGCAGAGAAAAGAAAGCAAAAAGGAGGATGGTGGGCTTGGCAATCACAGCTAAACCGAAACCCAGGCCGGCCAGCAGCCAGCGGTTTTTCCGCTCCGGAGATTCCAGCGTCCAGTAAACCAGAAAAAGACAGAGAACATTAGTAAAGAGAATAAAACTGTCACTCAGGAGCGTCGCCGAATAATAGATAAAAGGACGGTAAAGAGCATAAAGGATACAAGCGATTATACCGACCCAATCGTTCCAGAGCCGCTTCCCGACCAGAAAAATAAGGAACGCGGCCCACAAGTCAAGTAGAATCTGAATAATACCTGCGGCCAGATAATTATGGAGACCAAAGATACGATAAACTGCCGCCAAAAAATAAGCATAACCGGGCGGCTGGTAGAAAGGCTGCCCGTCGACAAACCAGGGATGGCTCGCAATCTTGGCGCCAACTTCATCCCAGGTGCGCTGGTCCAGACCGGAAAGCAACTGAGCATTAAAAAACGGGGTCTGGCGAAATTCGGAAAGATAGGAAAGACGCAGGATGAGACCGAGAAGGAGGATAATGAAAAGGATGAGATGCTTCCCTCCCCCCCACCGCGCCTCCCCCACCAGGGGGGAGGAATTTGTTTTTATTAACTTCCGCGCCGGGGGGGATGGCTTTCGGCTCATCTTTTTTCGGCCACAATCAACATTTGCTTACCAAAAAGACGCCAGCACCAGGAAAATCTTAGATAAAAACGAAAGAGATGTGAAGATTGAGGCAAACGTGATTTGGTGGTGTAGGGAAGAAAACGGGGTACCACTTTTTTGATTTCAAAACCGGAAACAGCAAGAGCTTCGCAAAAACCCTGATGGTTGAACGGAAGCATGTGGTCAAAAAAATTCCAAAAATCCCAGCGCACATAACTGATGTTGGGTGAAATAACAATAATCAAACCTTGAGGTTTTAGTATTCGCTTAACTTCCTGCAATGTTTTCAAAACTATTTCCCGGTCAGGCAGGTGTTCAAAAAAATTACTGCAAAAGACCAAATCAATTGCGTTCTCCGGAATAATTGAAATTTCCGTACTTTTGGAAACCAGCGCTTCAACCCCTGCATCCGCATAATTCTTAACTTCGGGATTCACATCCACCGCATACTTTTTGCCGCAAACAATATTATTGATAAATTCGCAATACCCGGCGCCCAGATCTAAGACCACAAAATCTTTCTTTACGTATTGCTGAAGATAATGCCTTACTAAAACTTGCCACATCTGTTCTTTTTTCTTCTTGTCAGTTTCGGTGAAGCGCATCCGATAGGTCTCCCGCGTATCCATTATTTACTCCCGGAAAAAAGGACGAGATTCTTCCCCCTCACCATACCTCTCCCCATCGGGGAGAGGATATTTGGTTTACTCCCGGAAAGAGGCGATAACTTTTTTGAGGGCTTCATCAAGGTTAACTTTAGGGGAATAGCCGATCGCTTCTTTGATACGGGACAAATCCGGTAACCGGCGCCGCATATCCTCAAAACCATCCCGGTATGCCTCTTCCATCGGCAGGTGAACGATGCGGGAGTCGCTCCGGCATAACATCTTTACCTTTTCCGCTAATTCCCGGATTGTAATCTCTTCCGTATTTCCGATATTAAACACGCCGCCGATAATGTTTTTATTTTGCGAAAGAAGATAGAGCGCCGCTACTACATCAGAAACATAGGTAAACGAACGGGTCTGTTTACCGTCTCCGTAAACCGTAATCTCCTCCCCGGCCAGCGCCTGTCCGACAAACCTGGGCACAACCATTCCATACCGTCCGGTCTGCCGCGGCCCGATGGTGTTAAAGAGACGGCCGATAACCACCGGAACTTTTTTTTCTGAAAAATAAGCCAGCGCCAGGAATTCATCCAGCGCCTTGCTGCACGCGTAACCCCAGCGCCGGATGGTTGTGGGGCCCAGCACCATATCGTTCTCTTCCGAAAAAGGAACGTTTTCGTTTTTGCCGTAAACTTCGCTGGTCGACGTAAGAACAACTCTCTGTCCGGATGGAACAGCCGCCTCCAGCACGTTAAGCGTACCCTCCACGTTGGTCTTCAAAGATTGCAGCGGATTTTCGATAATATTTTTTACGCCGACCGCCGCCGCCAGATGACAAATAATATCGGCCCCGGAAACAAGACCTGCCAGGACGGAATGGTTGAGAACGGTGTCAACTACCAGCTGAAATCCGGGGTTGGTTTTTATCGACTTGATGTTTTCCAAACTACCGGTGCTCAAATCATCAAGCGCGGTTACCTGATGTCCGCGCGCAAGAAGATACTCGCACAAGTGACTTCCGATGAACCCGGCTCCTCCGGTAACTAAGTATTTCATAATGATAAAAACGAGATTCTTCGTTACAACGCGAACGATACTGTCCCCCTCACCTTCATCCTCTCCCCACGGGGGAGAGGAAAAAATGAGAACACCGCATCACAAAAACGTCCTGCGAAATGATGCGCGGGAATGACAAATTTTACGTACCCAGACGCCAGGAAGAAAGATAATCCTCCTGTTCGGTCGTCAGGGTGTCAATTTCAATCCCGGAAGCCGCCAGTTTCAAGCGGGCAACCTCCCGGTCAATCACCTCGGGAACCGGGTAGAGAATAGGCTTAAGGTCTTTACCTTTTACGGTCAGGTATTCCGCCGAAAGGGCCTGGTTGGCAAAACTCATATCCATCACCGATGACGGATGTCCCTCGGCCGCAGCCAGATTAAGCAACCTGCCCTGCGCCAGCAGATAGACGCGCCGGCCGTCATTCATCTGAAACTCTTCCAGGTTTTCCCGTATCGTGCGCCGGCTTTTACTCATCTTCTCTAAAGCCGGAATATCAATTTCCACGTCGAAATGTCCGCTGTTACCTAAAATCGCGCCGTCTTTCATCAGCCGGAAATGTTCTTCCCGGAAAATAGCCCGGTTACCGGTAGCGGTCAGAAAAATATCTCCGATTTTCGCGGCCTCCACCGATTTCATCACCTGAAAACCATCCATGGACGCTTCCAGCGCCCGCAACGGATCAACTTCGGTTATAATAACAATCGAACCCATGCCCCGGGCGCGGGAAGCAATGCCCCGGCTGCACCATCCGTAACCGGCCACCACCACTTTTTTCCCGGCTAAAAGAATATTCGTTGCCCGCAGCAAACCATCGATGGTTGACTGGCCGGTCCCGTAACGGTTGTCGAAAAGATGCTTGGTCAACGCCTCGTTAACCGCGATAATGGGAAAACGAATCTTCCCTTCTTTTTCCAGATTGCGAAAACGAATTACGCCGGTGGTGGTCTCCTCTGTTCCGCCCAGGACGGTGCGGCAAAACGCTTCATCCTTCTGATGCGCCGCGCTGATAAGATCGGCGCCGTCATCCATCAGTATTTCCGGTTTTGCTTCCAGCACCGAAGAAAGGTGGCGGTAATAATCATCCCGTTCTTCTCCGCGGAAAGCAAAAACAGCTACGCCGTATTCCTGGGCCAGCGCCGCGGCAACGCTGTCGTTGGTGCTCAACGGATTGGAAGCGCATAAGTAAACCCGGGCGCCTCCGGCCTGCAAGGTAATCGCCAGGTTCGCTGTTTCGGCGGTAACGTGCAGGCAAGCCCCGATGCGTTTTCCAGCCAAGGGTTTTGTCTTTTCAAAACGCGCGCGGATGGAAAAGAGCACCGGCATCTCCCGGCCGGACCACTCGATGCGACGCACTCCTTCCGACGACAATTTTACATCTTTCACTTCGAAATCAGGCATGCTACCTCCGGTTAAGTTTAAACGAGAAATTAAAAACGAGATTCTTCGCGGAGTTTACCCTTGAGCAACGCGAAAGGCTCAGAATGACAAATTATTTTACAGCCCAGGATGATATTATGGATTCCCGCCTGATGCATGCGGAAATAACAGCGTCGGTAAATTAAACCCGGAAAGGCGCGTTATTTCTTGCGTGAGCAATCTTTTTTCCGGTGATTTATTTTAGCACACTCCGAGAAAACTTGACAAATGTTTTGATATATGTTTTACTATGTACCAGAAGTGAAACATGTTTGTTGTTCCTGTAAAGATAAAAGCAATCATTTTTAATTTCTAAAAAAGGAGGTGATATCGGTGGCAAAAAAAGTCGTCAAAAAAGCAGCCAAGAAAATAGTTAAGAAAAAGAAAAAGTAAAAATATTGGAAAAAGCGTTTGATGCTAAAAAACCAATTAAAACATACAACAAGCAAAATAATGAGGGGGGTGATTCAAAAGTGGCAAAAAAAGTCGTCAAAAAAGCAGCCAAGAAGGTCGTCAAAAAAGTAGCCAAGAAACCGGTCAAGAAAGCGAAGAAGGGTTGTTGCAAATAGTTAAGCAGTGATCAAAAAGAAAACGGGAGATATCCTCCTTGGAATGGTTGGATAGATCAACAACTTTTCCTTTCCGAGAAATTAACAGGGAGGCGTGTCTCCCTTTTTCTTTTCCAAAAAAATTCGGGTCATTTACCAGAATGTAATCCAACCGCTTTTCCCTCATTTTCTTTTTCCCCTCCTCAACCAGATTCCTGGTTTCCAACGCAAAACCGATTAAAACCTGGTCCGGTCTTTTGTTTTTCCCGCAGGCGGAAAGAATATCCGGATTGGTAAAAAGGGTCAGTTTAATTCCTTTTTTTTGCTTGATTTTATTACGGCGGAAACGAGGCCGCCAGTCACTCACCGCGGCCGTCATAAAAAGATAATCCGTTTCGGGGAAAAATTGCCGAACTTTCTCCTCCATCTGCCGGGCGCTCTCCACCGGGATAAAAGCTACTCCCTCCGGCGGCTCAATCTGGGTCGGACCGCTAATCAAAATAATTTCATGACCGCGCTTCCTGCCCTCGGCCGCGAGAAGATAACCCATCCGCCCGGTAGCCGGATTACTGATAAACCTGACCGGATCAAGCCATTCCCGGGTAGGACCGGCGGTAATTAAAATTTTCATGTAAAAATAGGCAGGCGAGGCGCAGTAAATCGCGCCGCTACAATGCGTCGGATAAATCCGACCGCTACAAAAGAAGGCGACCCGGAAAGGATCGCACTACAAAAAATAAGATGACAGAATGTTTTCCGCGGGAATAATGTGTTAACTTAAATTCCGGGCTCTCGTTTCTTTTTGGAGTACGCCGGCTCATCCTGAATGCTGCTCGGGGCAGCGAAGATAGAAGTTTCTTCCGCCTTATCCTCTTTTTCTCTTCGGCGCGGCGGACGCAATACTTGTTCTTTCTCCTTCTCTTTCTTTTCAGCCGCCGTGTCAACTTTTTCCAAGCCGGTGGCAATTACCGTAACTTTAATCGTATTGCCTAACCGCGGATCAACCACGGTTCCGCAAAATCGTTCCGCGTGGGGCGTAAGCGACTCATAAATCGTATCCGCAACTTTCCGCACGTCGAAGATGCCTAAATTTTCACCGCCGGCAATACTGATTAAAACACTGCGCGCGGTAACCAATTCTTCTCTCTTTAAGAATGGATTGCTGATGGCCATGCGGGCGGCTTCTTCCGGGCGGTCAGGTCCTTCATCGGCCGAGCCGGTCCCCATTAAACCATCACCACCGTCCTCCACAATCTTGCGCAGGTCGGCGAAATCCAGATTCATAATACCCGGCTGAGTAATCAAATCGGAAATTGAAGCCACCCCCTGGTAAAGAATTGCATCCACCATGGCAAAAGCGGCCATCATGGACGTATCCTGAGACGCAATCTCGAATATCTTCTCGTTGGAAACCGTGATCAGGGTATCAAGGTGCTTGCGCAATTCGGCAAGCCCTTCGCAAGCGATTTCCATCCGATGCTTGCCTTCAAAAGAAAAAGGCAGGGTGACAAAACCGATTACGATAGCGCCGTTGTCTTTGGCGATTTTAGCAACTACCGGTCCGGCCCCGGTACCCGTGCCGCCGCCGAGTCCGCAGGTTAAGAAAACAACCTTAGCTCCTTTTAAAAGTTCGGAAATCTGCGCCCGGTCCTCATTTGCAGCGAACTTCCCCATTTCCGGATTAGCGCCGGTACCCAAACCTTCCGTTAACCGCCGGCCAATCTGGAGTTTAATCGGAACGGCAGCCGCCAATAATGCCTGGCTGTCAGTATTAAGCGCCACCAAATCAACACCGGAAAGACGATCCACCATCCGGCTGACCGCGTTACCTCCGGCGCCGCCGACACCTACCACCTTAATGTTAATTCCGGCGCTATTCTCTTCCGGTTTAATCTTTAGCATTTTTCCACCTCTCCTACGTTTTTTAACTACCGGTGATAGATAAAGTGGTTAAGACAGTTCTCTCCAGTAATGACGCGCTGCGCTAAAGATCTTCTTGATACCTGACTTGCGGGAACTGTCCTGTTTTTTATCGATATGTTTTCCCGCCGAGGCCTGCACTACTCCTAATACCGCATTATAGGCCGGATTTTTTAAAATTTTCTCCCATCCGTGAAACCGCTGCGCGGTTCCGATTCGAACCGGCATATCCAGTTCCGCTTCCAAAAATTCCGCCAAACCCGGCAAAAGAGCGCCGCCGCCGCCCAGAACCAGGCCCGCGGAAATCGCCGGACGATATTTCAGAAAAATTGACCGGAAAGGAGTCAGGATATCTTCTAATTCATCCGCAATGATTTCAGCCACCTTAACACTATTGGTTATTTGTTTTGATTCCCCTTGGGCATTAGAGAGCGACAACTCCCGCGGTTCCACATCCAGCAGACAGGAACCGGATTCCTTCTTGATCCTTTCCGCCTCACTCGTAGTAATTTTAAGACAATAAGCCAGGGCAAAATTAAGCCGATCCCCCCCGCGACCCAGGACTTCGATCTCCCGCAGGGTGGGCTCAAAAACCAGGAGGGTGGACGCGCTTCGTCCAAAATCAAAATAAGCCACCCCGGATTCCAATTCCTCCGGGGTGAGAACCGCTTCGGCCGCCACCAACGGCGCATAGGAAATTGACTTTGTTTCCAGGTGTAATTCTTCCAAACAACGCTTCAGGTCTTTAACCCGCCTCGTAACAGCTGTCACCGTAAAGAGACCAACCCCGAGACGTTCACCGGACATTCCCACCGGATCTTTTATCTGCCGGCGCTCATCCAAACTATGCTCCTGAACTATGGTGTGAACAATTTCATATTCGGAAGAGGCGCTGGGAGCAGCTTTCCTGACTACTTCCCGCTGGTCGGCTTCCGTCACCTCACCCTGGCGATTCCTGATTTCAAGAGTACCCTGTCTTTTTTCCACGCGAAAGTAATCCCCAAAAAGACACAGGCTTACGGAATGGATCGTTTTCCCGGATAAGGAGGACTCCGCTTCCATCACGGCCTTTTCCACTGTATCCCTCAATTCCGGAATACTGGTAACCGCGCCATTTTTCAATCCCACCGTAGGCACGGTGGCAAACCCCAAAACATCAAAATTATTACCGCGGGGAGCCGCCACGACAACCGATGTCTTATCCGAGCCGATTTCAATGCCCGCCAAAAAATCGTTTCCGTTTGTGGCCATAGAATTTAAAGTTTTGCTTCCGATGCCGGCAGAAAAACCGGGTCATCAAACCGCAGATCAAGATACTTATATCTTAAACCTTTCTGTTGAAATTCAGCAAGTAACCGGCAAAGAACAGATAATTTTTCTTCCAAAGATTCCCTCGGTAAAAAAATCGTTTCACCGGTATTAAGAGTAAGGGTCAAGAAATCGGGAGAAAATGCCACCGATTTCAGAGAAATAAAAGAACGGGAACGGTCAAAAACAGAGACCGCCGGTAAAATTAAAGCGGGCAAATCAGCCGGCGTTAAACCATAAATCTCCAACGCCGGTTTATCGGAGCATCTTTCTTCCGGAACAATCAACCCATCCCTAGTTACCAAAGAACGCCTGTTTGGCAGCACAAGATACGCAAAAGGAGCCCGCTGGATGACCGAAACATACAGGGTGTCGGGGAAAGCGCGGTGCACGGTTATTCCGGAAATCCAGAGATCATTCCGGGACCGGTCCGCTATTTCCGACAGGGAAACTGTAAATATGCTCCGGCCGCAAAAAGAGGAAAGGTCAAGAACAGGAATGTCCACCGTAACTTTTTTAATCTGAAAAAGCGGACTGCGCAGAATGCTGTCAGAGATACAGTAAACGATACAAATAAATGCGGGTATTGCGGTTATGAATAATAGGGAACGCCAGGAAATTTTCCGGCGCTTTTCCTGTTTTCCGTGTCTGCCTTTAAACTTTCGCGCGCTTCTTTTCTTCATAACAAAAAATTATTGGCGACTACATTAACCACGCCGATAACAGGCTCTATTTTTCTCTGGCCAATTCCACTAATTTTCGGGTCAATTCTCCGAAAGAGATGCCGGCCGCGGCAGCCGCTTCCGGAAAGAGACTGGTTGCGGTAAAACCCGGTATCGTAATAACAACCAAAAGATACGGGTTTCCTTTTTGGTCAATGATAACCTCGCTGCCCGAAAGTCCGCGGCATCCCAATAACCGGTGCGCGGCAAGCACCACTTCACTTGCCCGGCTTACCCATTTTTGCGGGAGTTCCGGCGGTATCAAATGACGGCTTG
>JAPLMK010000029.1 GCA_026387085.1 Candidatus Omnitrophota bacterium | reverse complement strand
TCCCGGGCCTCCTTCAATTCTTCTTTCGAATAGGTTTCGCTGGAAGCCGTTACGGCTAAAACCCGGCCACCCAAAGCATCAACCGCAACCTTCAGGAGCAGGGTACTATCTGCGCCTCCGGAAAAAGCAACTACCACACCCTCCATTTCCTTAAAGATGCAGGTCAATTTTTGGAGTTTTTTTAAGGGATACATATTTCGTGTCATCCTGAGCCGTAATTGCGAAGGATCTCGTAGTTAAAGATTTAAATCCTTCGTGGAGTTTACCCTCGAGCGAAGCGAAGGGTTCAGAATGACAGCATGCTGGTCTTATTTCGGCTCGGTTTGCTTCTTCCGGTAGTCATCAATCGCAGATTTTAACGCTTCCTCCGCCAGGACCGAACAGTGCATCTTAATCGGCGGCAACCCGCCTAAGGCCTCAGCCACCGCCTTGTTGGAAATCTTCAAGGCCTCGTCTAAAGTTTTGCCTTTAACCAGTTCCGTTACCATGGAACTGGTAGCAATGGCAGCGCCGCATCCGAAGGTACGGAACCTGGTATCAATAATAATGTCATTTTCCACCTTGATAAATAATTCCATCACATCCCCGCAGACAGCATTCCCCACCTTGCCGACACCGGAGGGGTTCTCCATCACGCCGACATTCCTGGGGTTGCGGAAATGGTCCATCACTTTTTCGCTATACGGAAGAGGGGTTTCAGCCATTTTTGTCTCCGGGGTAAAGCGGGGACATCACCCGCAATTTAGCCACAATTTTAGGAAAAATATCCAGTACCCGGTCAACCTGCGCCCGGGCGGTCCATTTACCCAGGGTAAAACGGATGGAACCGTGGGCAGTTTCGGCCGGAAGACCAATCGCCAGCAAAACTGAAGACGGCTCCAAACTACTGCTGGTGCAGGCAGAGCCGGTGGAAGCGGCAATCCCCTCCAGGTCAAGATTCAAGAGCATCGACTCACCTTCCACATAGGCAAAGGAGATATTGACGTTATTAGGCAGCCGTTGCGCCGGGTGGCCGTTCAAGCGGCTGTCCGGAACTGCTTTTAGAATTCCCTGAATCAGCGCGTCGCGCAACTGAATTAATTGTTTTCCTTCCGCTTCCATTTCGGAGGCGGCAATCTCAACCGCCTTTGCCAAACCCACGATACCGGCGACATTCTCGGTGCCGGCCCGGAACCGGCGTTCCTGGTCCCCGCCCTGAATTAAAGGTTTAATCTTCGTGCCGCGCCGGATATAAAGAAAACCAACACCCTTCGGACCGTAAAACTTATGGCCGGAAGAGGAGAGCATGTCAACGTTTAATTCAGAAACTAACGTCGGCAGATGACCAACCGCCTGAACCGCGTCAGTATGAAAAAGCACGCCTTTCTCACGGCAAATCCTGCCTATCTCCGCGATGGGCTGGATGGTGCCGATTTCATTATTGGCGTGCATGATGGAAACCAGGATAGTTTTATCGTTAAGCGCCTTTTGCACCGCATCCGGGTCCACCAGGCCATCCTTATCCACCGGCAGAATTATAATTTCAAACCCTTCTTTTGCCAGAAACTTACAGGGCTCGCCAATCGCATGGTGTTCAATAACGCTGGTGATAATGCGGTTTCCTTTGCCTCTCAGGGCAAAAGCCACCCCCTTCAGGGCAGCGTTGTTGCTCTCGCTGGCGCCGGAAGTAAAAACTATCTCCTCGGGCCGGGCGCCGATAAAATCTGCCACCCTCTGCCGCGATTCCTCCAAGGCCGCCTTTGCTTCCTGGCCGAAAGAATAGATACTGGAAGCATTACCGAACTTATCGTAAAAATAGGGCTGCATCGCCTTAACCGCTTCCGGATGGCAAGGCGTGGTCGCCGCGTAATCCAAATAAATTCTTTCCATGGTTTTCATTAAATATTATACAACAAAGATTGGCTGCTTGCTTTTTTACCGCGTTGTTGCTCGGCCAGTTTTACCAAAGTCCAGCGGTTCAGAATCTCCTCCATCGCCTTTTTCATCTCCAACCACAAATCACGGCTGGCGCACGTTTTACTTCGCCCGCAAAAAGAAGCATCTTCAAGACATTCCACGATGGAAAGCGAACCCTCGCTCGCCTTGAATATTTCCAGGAGGGTAATGCTCTCTGCCGGCCGGCCCAGGATAAAACCGCCCTTGGCGCCCCGGATGCTCTTAACCAGGCCGGCGGTCTTCAGATTTAAAACCAACTGCTCCAGATACCGGAAAGATATCTCCTGGCGCCTGGCAACTTCCCGGAGAAGCACCGGCTTGTCACCCTGGTTCAGGGTCAGGTCAAGCATCAATCTTACCGCATAACGTCCCTTAGTAGATAATTTCATCTTATTAATATATTACCGAATTACTAATCTTTTGTCAAGCCCCTGCCATTTTTCTTTCTTTTTTACTTCAACCTTTACATCTGCTTTTTTATTTTTTACACCTTACGCCCAAAAACTCCTAAATTCTAGCCGGAATGTAAAAATTACCATTAATCAAAACACATTTTTATCTTGACCCTGCCCCCTTAAACCATATATAATAACCTTGTTCCGCGGCCGATGTGAAGTTATCCCCAAAAACCGGAAAATCCAATAAGGTGTAAAATTTAAGATACAATAATCTGACATTATTCGGTTTGAACTATGAAAAAAAAAGTTTACATTCCAGAAGGACCTGTTCAAGCAAACTGGTTTTCTCTCTGGAAAGAGATGACAAAAGAATTAATCGGCGCAAAAGAACTTATCACGCGTCTCTTTATCCGTGATTTTCTGGCCAAATATAAACAGTCGGTATTTGGTATCATTTGGGTAATCATTCTGCCGATTACGGTTATCGGGGTTTTTATTTTTATGATTTTCGCCACCGGAATTAACGGGTGTACCAACAGTATCGTCAACGCCGGCAGCATGATAACTAAAATTAATTTCCCTCGCGAAGCCCTGGTTATCGCATCCGTTGCCACCTCCGTCTTTGATTTTCTGATCAGGCTTATTATGGTATTCTTTGTCTTTGCTTTTTACCGAATAGTGCCTTCCTGGCAGATTGTCTTTTTCCCTTTTTCCCTCATCCCTTTGCTCCTTCTTACCGTAGGTTTAGGTTTTGTGCCTTCTCTTTTTAACGGGGTTGCCCGAGATACCGCTAATGCGGTAAGTTTAACAACAACCCTTTTACTTTTTCTTACCCCGGTTCTCTACCCGACGCCAAAACACGGGGCGGCTTCTGCGTTCGTTCGATACAACCTTTTAGCGCCTTTGGTGAATAGTCCGCGGGAACTAATTATAACCGGAAAAATTTCACAACCGGTCGAATATCTGGTAGCCGTTCTGATTTCGGTACTAATATTTCTTTTCTGTTGGCGCCTTTTTCATCTGGTAGAACCAAAAATGGCAGAGAGAGTATGAATACTGATTCCGTGATAAAGTGTGACGCTGTTTCCAAAAAATTCGCTAAATCCTTAAAACGTTCCATGTTTTATGGAATGAACGATATCGCCCGAAATATAGTGGGGTTGCCGGCGCACACCGAAATTCTTAGACCCGATGAATTTTGGGCGTTGGACAACCTTACTTTCGAAGTAAAAAAGGGTGAAACGCTGGGTATAATCGGATCAAACGGCTCCGGAAAAACAACGGTCTTAAAACTCCTGAGCGGCATACTTTTACCGGATAAAGGCCGGATAGAAATCAATGGAAAAATAGGCGCTCTTATCGAAATCGGCGCCGGGTTTCACCCCATGCTTACCGGCCGCGAAAATATCTACATAAACGGCTCCATCCTTGGAATGGGGAAAAAAGAGATTGACCAAAAAATGGATTCCATTATAGATTTTGCCGATATCGGTGATTTCATCGATTCTCCGGTCAAACATTACAGCTCCGGCATGTATGTCCGGCTCGGTTTTGCCACCGCCATTCACTGTGACCCGGACATCCTACTGGTTGATGAGGTTATGGCGGTAGGAGACTTGGATTTTCAGATAAAATGCTTTGACAAAATGGGATATTTAAGAAAAAAAGGAACGCCGATTGTTTTTATATCACATAACATGGATTGGGTCAGCCGTATTTGCTCAAAAACCATTGTTTTGGATAAGGGGCACATTACATGTGCGGGCGACACCTTGTATAGTATTAAAAAATATTTGCAGAATCCAATTCACAGGCAAGAGAAAATTATGCCGGAAAGAAATGCGAGCTATTCTTCGTTGAAGTTTGGTTCAAAAAAAGCAGAGATCACCGTGGTTGAATTTAGTGACGCTGAGGATAAGAAAAAAGATGTTTTTAAAACTGGGGAAGACATATTTGTGCACATGAAATATGTGACCAGGGAAAAAATAGAAAATCCGACATTTGGATTCGCAATCTATACTGCAACAGGTTTTCTCCTTACAGGACCAAATACTAAGACTTCCAAATATAGCATCCCCTACATCAACGGCAAAGGAGAAGTTACTTTTGAAATCGTGAACAATCCTTTATTGGCCGGCACATATTATGTGACCGTAACTTTGTATGATAATATGATTTTACACGCCTACGATCATCAAGAAATGGCATATAAATTCACGGTGGAGACAAGCGAAGAAAATCAATTCGGTATTTTATCTTTTCACCATCAATGGAAACATCACAAAACGGAGGAACTGAAATGAATAAATTAGATAGGGTTATGGTAAATATAACCTGGAAATGCAACCTCGGTAATTGCTCGTATTGCTGGCACCATGTCTCTTCGGGGTCTTTACACGTAGCGGATGGTTCTGTTAGAGTTGCTCCTGATTTGAACGTAGAGCAGTGGCTTGAAATTTTTCATAAAATGGACCCTGCTATTATTGATTTTGTCGGGGGAGAACCTTTTGTCTATGATGATTTTATAGCATTATGCGAAAAATTGCCGAATAAGCATACCTATGCTCTTACGACAAATTTGATGAGCGATCGCATAGAGGAGTTTACAACTAAAATAAAACCGGATAATTGGATTATAATCAACGGCTCCTATCATAAAAACTCCGGTTTAAGCGTGGAAGAATTTGCGAAAATAATTTTAAAATTTCAGGGTGCGGGATTTCCTGTTGCGGTAAATATTATCAATCATGTTAGTTACGAAAATATGTTGAACGATTGGGAAAAATTTTTAAAATCAAAAGGCTTAAAGGTTTTTATTAGCCCCTATGAAGACCCGTTTTCATTACAGTCCCGAAGGACCCCTGCAACGCTTGTGTGTAAAGCAGGGATAACCCATTACGTGATCAATAATAACGGAGATGTACACAGGTGCTTAAGTTGGTTCCGTTACTTAATAGGTTTGTCTAAAAAGGAAGATGGCAAAATTTGCATTTACGATAAACGCGGATACATGGGGAATCTTCTTAAAGAAACATTTGCAAAAGTTAAGAGAGAGAAAAGTTGTGAATTGTACTGTGACCTAAAATATCTTATTTCACCAGAAAATTCTTTGATTTCAGATGTAAACATAAGAGAAAAGAGTTTGTGGGGATGGATAAAAAGACCTATCGTAAAGCGCAAGAAATAGATGAAAAAAGTACTCATTACGGGCGGTTCCGGCTATATCGGGAAGGCGCTGATTAATAATATCAGTTCAAGGTTTACCGTCAGGGTCTTTGGCAGAATTCCGGTAAATAGTGAACTCGAATTTTACCGGGGGGATATCAGGAACGCCCAAGAGGTATTACAGGCGGCGCAAGGTATTGATTTAATTGTGCATCTGGCTGCGGTAACTCCCGACAACAAAACGGTAAGTGACAGGGAATTTTTCGAAACCAATGTTGGCGGAACCCTGAATGTTTTAGAAGCCGCCATCAAGAATAACGTCAACAAAGTGATTTACGGCAGTTCTGTTTGTGCGGTAGGGTTCGGAAGTGGTTTTTACCGGGTTAAGGAAGGCGACCCCTGCCACCCATCAGACGGGATGTACGGTTATAGTAAATATCTTTCCGAAAAACTGTGCGAATTATATGCAATCAATCACGAGCTGAAAATAATATGCCTTCGCCTGGCCACCGTTACACCACAACATGAATTTTCTTTTCCTTCATTCCCCTATTCTTGTCCGCGTTGGCTTACTTTTGTGCATATTGAGGATGTAATCCAGGCCATCAATTTAGCCATTGAAAAGGAACAGATTCGTTTTGGTATATTTCACATTGCGCCGGATAGTCCACATTCCCGGTTTGACACATCAGGAGCAAAAAGTATTTTGGGGTACCAGCCGAAGCATAATTTTTCCGAAAAAATTATGCCAAAAATCTATTTTTCGCCAAATCAATATAAAAGACATTTACATAAGTTAGGAAAAAGATTTAAACGGGTTCTTAAAATATCAGGAAAGGCGGGAAACCGATGAAGGTTTTGCTTATCAATCCACCCGGTTGGCAAAAAGGAAGCATCAACCTTGGCTTAAGTTACTTGGCGGCATCTTTGATTAGTTCGGGCCATGAGGTGAGAATTTTTGATATTAACGCGAGCAATCAACCGCCGGATATCATTGCCGGTCGGGTTGCGAAATACGCGCCCGATCTTATCGGTTTTTCAGTTAAAACCGCAACCGCCCGCTCTACCGCGTTAATTTCCCGGAACATCAAAAAGGTTTATACTCGCGCCCTGCACGTAGCTGGTGGACCACACATAACTCTGTCCTACCGGGAATTTCTTACCGAAAATCCAGAATTTGAATATGTTTTCCTGGGCGACTCTGAAATATCATTTGCCGATTTCATAAACCGAATAAGCGGCGGCCAGGATACCCATAAAGTTGATGGCATTGCGTATCGAAACCAAAACGAAATTATTACCAATCCCATAAAAATCATCGAAAATTTAGACACGCTACCTCTTCCTGATTTTGATGTTATCGATATCTTTCCTCCCGAAGATTTTCGCTATCCGCTCCTAACCAGCCGCGGATGTCCTTATGCCTGTATTTATTGTTGCGTTGGATTGCTTTCCGGCAAAAAATGGCGCGGCCGCAACCCGGAAAAGGTTATCGAAGAATTGAAAATAGCTCAAAAACGTTACGGAATCAGGACTTTTGAGATACTAGATGATAACTTTACCCTCGAGCCGGAACGAGCCAAAATGTTTTGTGCGCTACTTATTAAAGAGAACCTTAAACTTCAATGGTATTGCCATAACGGTATCCGGGCAGACAAGATTGATTTGGAATTAGCCCGGCTTATGCGTAAGGCCGGTTGTACCAGTGTTGCCGTGGGTATCGAATCCGGCGACGAAAATATTTTTAACAGCATCCGAAAAGGTGAAACCCTTGAAGATATCGTCCGCGGTGTCAAACTGATTAAACAAGCCGGGATGCGGGTAGTCGGGTACTTCATTATCGGCTTGCCCGGTGATTCGCTGGAAAGCATACGCCGGACGATTCAATTCCAACAAAAACTCGGTCTGGATGATTTTAATTACGGCATCTTAAACCCTTATCCTGGCACCACTGTTTGGAAAATACTCAAAGAACAAGGACAGACATTATTGGATATCAAGGATTCTTCCCACTTTTCCAATGACCTGACTATCCCCTGCGAATTTCCCGGCTTTTGCCGAAACGATATCGAAGAAGCATACTATCAGGCAAACTATTGGGACCTTTACTGTATAAAAGAAAGGCGCGAATACCGATGCGAAAAAAGTCCGGTAAAAATACTTTTTATAGACCTTTTCCCACAGGATGGTTTCCTGGAAACTGTCAGAAAAATTTTTGGTAAATGCCATCTTGATATTTTTACCACCTGGCACGGGACACACCACTACTCGCAAAAAAAAGATTCCGGGATAATTTCCGCTCTTTATGTAATAGAACATACCGAACGTAAATTAGAAAAAATATTCAAGGTCTTGAAACATCTTTCCCTTTTTCGCCGCAATCGTTATGACCTGATTTTTTTCAGCGCTTCTTCCCGGAAAAGCATTGCGCTTGCAGTTTTGGTTATAATCCGCCCCAGACATCTGTTTTTTGTTGTGTCTCAGCATAAAATAATCCGTTTTTCCTGGTTTCAAAAATCTTCCTGGGGATACATAACAATACACCCGTTCCTGTTGTTTGCAAAACTAATCAAAGCGGTTTTGGATATAATTCTTTATCCGTTATTTTGGCTTTCCGCTTTAATTTTCGGTTTATTCCTTTATTTTAAAAGAAACGGTAAGAAAGTAATCTTTACTAAGGATAAGCCCCTTTTAATTCCGTTAACAAAAAGAAGGAATAGAAAACGATGAAAGTGTTGCACCTTTGCGACCATTACCGCCCTTTTGGCGGCGCCGAAAAGTTGCTCTTTGACACGCTTTTCTATCTGGAAAACGACCTGGGGGTGGAAAACGTTATTGTAACGGAAAACTATCCGGAAAACCATCTCATCGGCGAACGCAAGGAATATATTATCCCGGGCATAGCTGCCCAACCGACCGGTGGAATAATCGATTATTTAGGCCGGTGTTTTACCGCCCGGAAGCACCTGCGGCGCGTTCTGGAGAAGGAAAAACCCGATGTTGTGCATATTCATAATCTGCAAAATCCGTTTTCAATCGCGGAAGTTCTTAAAGCATCACCCTGTGTCCGCTCCATCCACGACCCGAGGTTATACTGTTTTAATAATTGGCGCCTTTTGCCAAAGACCAGAGAAATTTGCCCCTATCCATTAGGATATAAATGTTTAACAGAAGGATGTCTGTTGCCGAATTTGCTAACATTTTCAAATGATGGCCGGAATGCTATCCCAAGGTATCTTTCTTATCGCTTGCACCGGAAAATGGATAAGATTATAGGGCTGAGTCAAGCGATGATTTCCTGTATTCTTCAAAACGGATACCGCGAAGAACAGATTGCATACCTGCCGAACTTCACGGCGACTTATGACCTTAAGAATGTCCTGGAAAGAAATATCCGTTTGGCGCGCCCAAATGAGAACAGTATCGTTTTTGCGGGAAGAGCTTCTCATGAAAAAGGTATCGATTATCTCTTAGAAGCCGCAGCGTTACTAAAGGTTCCTTTTCGGCTTTATCTGGTCACCGATGGACCCTATATGTCCCGGGTATACGCTAAAATTAAAATCCTTAAATTAGAAAACAAGGTTGAGTTAGTCGGCGCTCTTTCCTATGAAAAGACGCGCGACTATTATTCTATGGCAGACGTGGTGGTTGTTCCGTCCGTCTGGATAGAACCTTTTTGCCTGGTTGGAATTGAAGCGATGGCTAACGCCAAACCCGTGGTTGCTTACCGGACCGGCGGAATTCCCGACTGGCTGGTTGACGGAAAAACAGGCCTTTTGGCCGAATGTAAAAACGTGATTGACCTCGCGGAAAAAATTGAAAATATTTTGTTGGATAAGGAAAAAGGAATATCTTACGGATTGGCAGGATTCAAAAGAGTCCAGGAGAAATACAATAAAGACATCTACCTGACAAATCTTTTAAAAATATATGCAAGCGCAATTGACGCCGGCAAGATTCGTTTACGGAATAAACAGACGGTCAAATGAGATTCAGGGAGGATAGGTGCAGGTATTGGTTGACGTCTCCGTGCTGGCGTTTCCGGAAAAAACAGGTATTGCCCATTACGTAACTAAAGTGTTGCCCGGGCTGTTGAACTCCGATGTCGCCAATCGTTATCTCCTTTTTGGGTCCAGTTTTAGAAATGCCGGTCGTTTGCGGGAAGAATTGCGGGACAAATTCCCCGGGGCTCAAGGAATTGTGCGAATGATTCCGGACAAGGTTCTGGATTACGGCCTCAAATATGCCCTACCGCTGGAAACGCTGGCCGGCAAGGAATTTGACCTTGCCTATCTGCCGGGGCCGTCTCTCTATTTTACCAGGCGCGCCAAAAAAGTGGCGGTTATCCACGATGTGGCCTTAAAAAGAAATCCTGATTGGAACAAATTTTTATATACCCGCAGTGTCCTATTTCAGTTACAAAAATTCCTGGCGGGCATTGACGCCATTATTGTTGACGCAGACGCCACCAAAAAAGATCTCCAGGAATTATACGGAATTCCGGCTGCGAAAATAACGGTCATACCCCTGGCGGTTGACCACGATCAATTCCGGCCGGTTCCGGATTCCCAAATCAGTCCGGAAATCGACCAAATTACCGGTGGCGCTGATTACATTCTTTTCGTGAGCACCCTGGAACCACGGAAGAACATCCCCAATATCCTGCGGGCTTTTTCACAACTAAAGAAAACCGGCCTAAAAGAAAAA
This sequence comes from Candidatus Omnitrophota bacterium, assembly GCA_026387085.1. Classification (GTDB taxonomy): domain Bacteria; phylum Ratteibacteria; class UBA8468; order MWAK01; family MWAK01; genus JAHJUB01. Next base: position 2,036 of record JAPLMK010000029.1, on the reverse strand, counting down.
CTCGTTTTGGTGGGCCGCAAAGGTTGGCTCTGCAATGAAATTTTCCGGACATGGGAAGAGTTAAACCTCAAGAATGAGGTGATTTTTGCCGGCTACGCGGGAAACGCGCTTTTGCCTCATTTTTACAGCCGGGCCCGGTTCTTGATTTTTCCTTCCCTCTACGAGGGTTTCGGCCTGCCGATTCTGGAAGCGATGGCCTGCGGCTGCCCCATAATTACCTCCAGTGTTTCCTCCATGCCGGAAGTGGCCGGTGACGCAGCCCTTTTAGTAAATCCTTACGCGGTTGAGGAAATTGCGGAGGCGATGGGCAGGTTGCTCAAGGACAACGGATTGCGCGAAAATCTGCGCCGCAAAGGAATGGAAAGAGTGAAACTGTTTTCTTGGGAAAATACCGCCCGGGAAACGCTTAAGGTTTTTGAAAAAATATGCGCTCAAAATTAGGATTGCCGCGGCATAATACGCCTCGCAATGACGCTTTTATGGTTGGGATTGAGAGTCATGCCATCGGCAGCCGGGTGGGTGGAAACGAAACCTACGCCAGGGGATTGCTGGCCGGAATGGCTCAAATCGGGTGGGCAAAAAATTGCCGGGTCTACCTAACCAAAACCGGCTTGATTGAAACCGGAACCCAATTAAAAGGACAGGGTTTTGAGACCGCCGCTGTTTCCGCCGGGGCTGTTGCCCGCCTCCTTTGGAGTTTACCGCGGGAAATTTTAAAGCAGCCGGTTGACATACTTCACGCGCAGTACCATCTTCCCGCCTTCTCTTCGGTTAGGGGAGTAATTACGGTCCACGATGTCTCTTTTATGCGGCACCCGGAGTTCTTCACCCGCCGGGAATACCTCAAGATGCGCGCCCTTTTACCGATTTCCTTAAAACGGGCAAATAAAATTATCACTGTTTCCGAATACTCCAAAAAGGAAATTATTAATTTTTTCGGAGTAACTCCCGAAAAGATAAAAGTAATTTACTATGGCGGGGGCGAGGAATTCTGTCCGGCCGACTATGTTCCGGAAATCGCCGCGGTTAAAAAAAGGTGCCGCCTTCCGGAACAATTCATTCTTTGCGTGAGTAATCTTCAACCCAGAAAAAATCTGCCCAGGTTAATCAATGCCTACGTTAATCTAAGAAAAAATCAACCGGAGATAAAACATAAATTAGTTATTGTGGGCGAAAAGGCCTGGCTCTACTCTGATATTTTCGCTTCGCTGAAAGAATCCGGCCTGCCCGACGAAATTATTCTTACCGGTTATATCCCCAACCGGAATCTGCCTTCGCTTTACAGCGCCGCAGACCTCTTTGTTTACCCTTCTATTTTTGAGGGATTCGGCCTGCCGGCTTTGGAGGCCATGGCCTGCGGTTGCCCGGTAATCACCTCCAATACCTCCTCCCTTCCGGAAGTTGTCGGTGATGCCGGCATAATGGTGGACCCGTATAACATCGAAGGATTGGCTAAAGCGATGTCTGAAGTTTTAAACAACGGGGAGTTGCGGAAAAAGATGAAAGAAAAGGGAAGAGAAAGAGCAAAACTTTTTCGCTGGGAGAAGTGCGCGACAGAAACAGTCAAGGTATACGAGGAAATTACCAAAAAATGACTTTTACGGAAAGGTTGCAGTTATTTCTGAAGAAGAATGAAAAACGAATTCTCTCCGCCATTATTGCCTACATCCTTTTATTCGGCTTTTGTTACTCCCTTTACCTGGGGAGTAATTTCCGGTTTATTGACGAAAAGGATTATTACACCATCGCCCGCAATATCGCTTTTACCTTTCAACGCTCTTTGGACGGAATTCACCCCTCCGCCTACCATTGCCCGGGATACCCGTTCTTTCTGTCTATTTTCCTCTTCTTGGGCGCCAATGTCGTATTCCTGCGGTTCCTCAACTTCCTTGCACTGGCGTTAAGCGTCTGTCTTCTCTACCGCATCCTGAAGGAAGAGGCGCCGGGCTTGTCCGGCATAATCGGTTGCCTGCTAGTGGCCTGCTATCCGGTGCTCTTCTACGCCGCCGGAACGCTCTACCCGCAAACAATTGCGG
>JAPLMK010000078.1 GCA_026387085.1 Candidatus Omnitrophota bacterium | reverse complement strand
CCAATCCGTTGACGGTACCCTGGATCTGGACGGCGCCTGCGTTAACTGCCGTTAGCGTATTAGCAACCGCTAATCCGCCATCGTTATGAGTGTGAATTCCCAGCGGTGTTTTTACCTTCTTTTTAACGATGGTTAAAGCAGCGGTTATCTGGTTGGGAAGGAAGCCGCCGTTGGTATCGCAGAGGACGATTCTTTCCGCGCCGGCTTCTTCGGCGGCCCGGATAGATTTTAAGGCGTACTCGGGGTTTTCCCGGTATCCGTCAAAAAAATGTTCCGCGTCAAAAAAGACCCGGCGTCCCTGTTTGCGCAGGTACGCAATAGAATCAGATATCAGGTTCAGATTTTCGGAAAGGGATATCCGCAGGACTTTTTGAACGTGCAGGTCCCAGGACTTACCGAACAGGGTAATTATCTCGGTTTCTGATTCCAGCAGTTTTTGGAGGTTTTTGTCATTGGAAGCAGGCGCTCCGGCCCGGCAGGTACTGCCGAAAGCCGTGATTTTCGCCTTATTCAATCTCAACTTTCGGGATTTTTGGAAGAATTCTTCGTCTTTGGGGTTGCTGCCCGGCCACCCGCATTCAATGTAGTCAAAGCCGAAATCATCCAGTTTGTGGACAATTTTGAACTTGTCTTCCAGGGAAAAAGAGACCCGCTCTCCCTGGCTGCCGTCCCGTAGCGTGGTATCATAAACTTCAATCTTCATAATCGTAATTATTGCGAGTCCGCCAGAGGCGGGCGCGGCAATCTCATTTTAAACCGGTGCCATTCTGAGCGGTAGCGAAGAATCTCGTTGTTAACTACAAGATCCTTCGCAACCCCGGCTCAGGATGACAAATGGGCTTATTTTCAAATAGTTTATCTCTTTTGCGCCATTCCTGTCAAAAACAATATTGACGGTTTAGGGTTAGAACGATTAAAATATCTAAATTATGGCTGTTAAAGAAAAAGGAAAAGAGAAGGAATTAAAGTTTGAAGACGGTTTAAAACGACTGGAGGCGATTGTTGCCAAACTGGAATCCGGCAATCTCCCGCTGGATGATTCGCTTAAGTTATTTGAGGAAGGCGTTAAATTGGTCCGTTTCTGTAACGAGCGGCTGGCGGGCGCCCAGCAGAAAGTGGAATTGCTTACCAAGGACCAGGCGGGCAAAGTTACCGGCAGCCGGCTCTTTAACTCCGAAAATCCCGAAGACGAGACCTGACCTTGGAAGAGAAGATAATTATCCGGGGCGCGCGGGAGCACAACCTCAAGGATGTTGATTTAGAACTCCCCCGAAATAAACTCATTGTAGTTACCGGTGTGTCCGGAAGCGGTAAATCATCCCTGGCGTTTGATACTCTCTATGCGGAAGGCCAGCGCCGTTATATTGAAAGTCTCTCCGCTTATGCCCGCCAATTTTTGGAACAACTGCAGAAACCGGACGTAGAGCATATTTGGGGACTGCCTCCGGCCATTGCGATTGAACAGCGCCGTTCCAGCGCTAACCCCCGTTCTACGGTTGCCACCATTACGGAAATATACGATTATCTGCGCTTGCTTTTCAGCCGGGTCGGTATTCCGCACTGCCCAAAGTGTAAAAAAGAAATAATGCGGCAGACCGTTCAGGAGATTACCGACAAAATTTTAGGCCTGCCGAAAGGCACTTCGGTGCAGATTCTGTCTCCGTTGGTCAGGGGACGGAAAGGGGAATACCAGGAACTTTTCACCCAGACCGCTAAAGCCGGATTTTTAAGGGTACGGGTTGACGGAAAGTTTTACGAAGTGAGCGAGCCGATTAAACTGAGCCGTTACAAGATTCACAATATTGATGTTCTGGTAGATACGATTCCAATCGCTGGTTCGGAGAAAGAGCGTGTCACCGAATCGGTGGAGACCGGTTTGAAGTTAGGCAAAGGACTTTTAACGGTGAGCGCCGGCGGCAATGACATTCTCTTTTCAGAGCGCTACGCCTGCCCGAAATGCGGAGTTAGTTTCGAAGAATTTACCCCGCGGATGTTTTCTTTTAACAGCCCTTACGGCGCCTGCGTTGCCTGCAAAGGATTGGGAACCAAGATTGTTTTTGACCCGGACCTGGTTATACCGGAAAAACGAAAAACCCTGAAAAACGGCGCAATCAAGCCCTGGCACAGCGCCGGCGGGAGAACCCTTTATTTTCACTATCGTTATCTTTTGCGGGACCTGGCTAAGTCAGCCGGATTTACCCTTGACCACCGGTTCTGCGACCTCACTAAAGAACAGAAAACAGCGCTTCTTTACGGAAATAAAGAATATGATTTTGAAGGTGTTATTCCTAACCTGGAGCGGCGTTATTTAGAAACAGAGAGCGAATACCGCCGTGAGGATTTAACGCATTATATGCGGCAATTGCCCTGCCCGGAATGTAAAGGCGCGCGGCTGAAATCGGAATCTCTGGCCGTGACCGTTGCCGGCCGGAATATTTGGGACCTCTGCCGGATGTCGGTAGAGACGGTCATGAGTTTCTTCTCCGGCTTGAAACTTGACCAGCGCCGGGCCGTTATCAGCAAACAAGTTACCAAGGAAATTCGCAGCCGGCTCCAGTTCCTGATTTCCGTCGGCCTGGAGTATTTAACGCTGGACCGGGTCGGCCATACTCTTTCCGGCGGAGAGAGCGAGCGCATCCGGTTGGCAACCCAGGTGGGCAGCGGACTGGTTGGCGTGCTTTACATTCTGGATGAACCCAGCATCGGACTGCACCAGCGCGATAACCGAAAACTTTTAATAACCCTGCGGGAACTTCGCGATTTGGGAAACACGGTGCTGGTGGTTGAACATGATGAAGAGACGATCCGCAGCGCTGATTACCTGGTTGATCTTGGGCCGGGCGCCGGGATTTACGGCGGGAAAGTAGTGGCCGCCGGTCCGCTTTCCGCGATTTTATCGGCGCCGGATTCTGTTACCGGCAAATACCTTAAAAAGGAACTGGAAATTCCGGTTCCCCGGAAGCGCCGGCCGTTTGATAAGCAGCGGTACATTGAGGTCAGGGGCGCCGCGGAGTTTAACTTAAAAAACATCGACGTTAAAATTCCGCTGGGCCTGTTTGTCTGTATCACCGGCGTGTCCGGTTCCGGTAAAAGCACTTTGGTGGATGAGATTATTCATAAGGGCCTGCGCCGGATTCTTTACGAAACTAAAGAGCTGCCCGGAAAGCACAAGGATATTGTTAATGCCAATCTCATCGACAAGGTTATTGAGGTTGACCAATCGCCGATCGGACGCACTCCGCGCAGCAATCCGGCAACCTATACCGGTCTTTTTACCAGCACCCGGGATTTATTCAGCCGTTTGCCCGAATCGCGCCTGCGGGGCTATTCTTCCGGCCGGTTCAGTTTCAACGTTAAGGGCGGTCGTTGTGAAGCGTGCCAGGGCGAGGGAATAACCAAAATTGAGATGCATTTTCTGCCGGATATCTTCGTGCCTTGTGAGGTTTGTCAAGGAACCCGCTATAACCGGGAGACCCTGGAAATACTTTACAAAGGAAAGAGTATTGCGGAGGTCTTGAAGATGCAGATTCAGGAGGCGGCGGAGTTCTTTCGGAAGATTCCCGGCATCAGCGCCAAGATAGATGTTCTGAACGAAGTGGGTCTGGGTTACCTGGAGTTGGGTCAGCCGGCTACCACTCTTTCCGGCGGTGAGGCGCAGCGGATAAAACTGGCGGCGGAATTGTGCCGCAAGGGGAGCCGGGGTACGCTTTATCTTTTAGACGAACCGACCACCGGCCTGCACTTTGCCGATATCCAGAAACTGCTTAATCTTTTAAATAAACTGGTTGACAAGGGAAGCGCCGTGGTGGTTATTGAGCACAACCTGGATGTGATTAAGACCGCGGATTACATTATTGATTTAGGGCCGGAAGGCGGGGACCGGGGCGGTTATGTGGTTGCGGCCGGAACTCCCGAGGAAGTGGCGCGGAATCCGAAATCATATACCGGCCAATATTTAAAACCTCTGCTTTAACGTTTGTCATTCCCGAATATTTAAATCAATAATCCACGTGTTAACGTAGTGCGACCATTTCAGAGTCGCTGTTGAAGATTAAACTTTACCCCCAGCGATTCCTCCATTCCCTGTGCCAACGCCTCTTTTATCACGGAATCTTCCGGCTTGTATCCCAGAACTTCTGCAATTGAAGTTGCTTTATCAAAAAAGTCCTGTGGGTTTGGAAAGACCCCGGTTACCAGTTGCGGATTATAGGAGATGGGAATAGAGCCGTGCTGCATGAAGGCGTTCTTTTTGCGGCGCTGGGCGCTGCCGATGATCTTTTTGTCGTTGACCACCAGGTCGTGCCGGCTGGAGAGGGCAAAACAGGGTATAAATCTTTCCGGTCCGGAACTCTTTCCACCCCGGACCTCGGCGTTGACGCCTATTTTTTTAAGGCCTGCCATTAATCCCTCAACGATGATATAGTAAGAAGAAAGAAGGTCTTGGAAGGCCGGGTGGTCTGAGATTTGACCGGTGAACGAATAGGTGATTTCGTCTTCGTGGAGGATGGCTCCGCCTCCGCTGGGCCGGCGCACGATGTCAATGCCGTTCTGCCTGCAGAAATCAAAGTTTGCTTCTTCTTCGGGTTTCTGCCCGGAACCGAAAGAGACCGCCGGCGGGTTCCAACGGTAAAATCTTAAAGTGGGCGGAATTTCCCCTTTTTCGGCCGAGGCAAGGAGTTTCAAGTCAAACTCCATGTTGTATTTTCCGGTTCCCTTGTTCGTATCAATCAGTTGCCAGTTATCCATGAAATTTGTCATTCCCGCGTGTGGTAGGCGGGAATCCATATTGGTGTAATGTAGCGGTGCGATTCATCGCACGTATTGTTTGTAGCGGTCGGATTCCCGCCTGAGGCGGATCTACGATATCCGACGTATTGTAGGACAGGCGTCTCGCCTGTCAAAACATTTTATTTTACGTTAGAACGATGGTGACGTCAAGATTGGCGGTTGTTAAAATTTGAAACCGGCGGTATAATACTGAACGAAACAGAACCTTAAAACCGACCGGATAAATTTATGACGGGAAGAGAGCGTTTTTATATAACCCTGAAATTCGTTGAGCCGGACCGCCCGCCCCATTTTGAATCTATGTTTGAACTGGAACGCGAGGCATTCGGGCTTTCTTTCCCCGACCGGAACAGTTGGGCAGGCTGCACGTCGAAGGAAAAAAAGAACAAGATTGCGGCCTGTTGCGAAATTTACGAGCGTATTGTTGAACGTTTTCACTGGGATGCGCTCCTTGTTTACTGGCCCTGGAGCGACCCGGAAGGGGTTGCGGCTGTTAAAAAGATTTTCGGAGACCGGATTGCCATCGGAGGGATTATTGGTGGGGCAGTCCATGCGATAGATACCATTCAGGATTGGATGGTCTTCGCCCGAAATCTTTTTGAAAACCGGAAGTTAATTCACCGGGAGGCGGAACGGCGCTTTCTTGTCGCTTCAGACCTTATCGGCCGAATGGTTGACGCCGGCGCCGATTTTCTTTTTATCCCCAGCGACGTTGCTTTTAACGGCGGCCCGTTCGTGTCGCCGGTTGATTTTAAGGAGATAGTAACACCGTATCTGTCGCGGGTAATTGATGAAGTGAAAAAAAATAACGCGATCGCGATTTTTCATAGCGACGGGAACCTGATGCCGGTTTTAGACCAGATAGTTGAGTGCCGACCCCACGCGCTTATGTCCATTGACCCGATGGCCGGCATGGACATCGCGGAAGTAAAAAAACTTACTTACGGAAAAATGTCTTTAATGGGTAATGTTCAGTGCAGTCTGCTGCAGGACGGGCCGAAGGAAGCAATCCGCGCCTCCGCGCTTTATTGCCTGGAGCACGCATCGCCGGGCGGGGGATATATTTTTTCCACTTCCAACACGATCTTTCCCGGTATGCCGCTAAAAAACTATGAGTACATGCTTGCGGCCTATCAAGAGTTTTGCGCGGGACGAAGCGGAAAAAGAATAGATTTGTAATGAATTATACACCGAAACAGCGGATGTTAAACGCCTACCGGGGCATCTTTTCTGACCGGTACCCGGTTGCGCCGGAATTCTGGTATTATTATCCGGCTAAGATAATGGGCGTAGATATGATTCAGTTTGAGAAAGAAATTCCCTTTTGGAAAGCGCTGCAGGTTACTTTCAAGAAATACGAGACCGAAGGTTGGGGAATTGTGTTTCCCGTTTCCCGTTTACCAATTCCTACCAAATCTTCCTTTAAGAAAATTTCAGAAACCCAATACCGTCAAATTGACACGGTTGCTATCGGCAGCAAGAAATTCAGCAGTACCATTATTTACGACAAGAAAGAACCGTCATGGCTGACGGAGTATCCGGTAAAAGACGAGGCAGATGTCCTCCCGTATCTTGACATGCTCCTATCTCCGGAAACGGACTTTGATTTTAAACCGGCCGTGGAAGCCCACAATATAGTCGGCGAGGATTATCTTTTGGAACTGGGGCTGGGCGTGCCTTTTTTTGATTTTATCGCGTGTTTTATGGGTTTCGAAAAAGCCCTGTTGTACTTTGCCGATCAGGATGCGGCAGCGCTTAGTGATATCCGGGACCGGTATATTAAATCCCAATTGGAATATATACGAAAGGCATGTAGCCAGACGAATTTTGAATCATTTTGCGTTGGATGCGGTTACTCCAACAATTCCCTTATCGGGCCCCGGATGTGGCGCCAATGGGATAAGCCATATATTGCGGCTGTCGCGGCAGAACTGCATAAACAGGGCAAGTTATTGCATGTCCATATTCACGGAAAGTGCCTGGAGACGGTGCCGGAGTTTGCGGAAATCGGCTTGGATTGTGTTTGTCCGTTTGAGAGGCCGCCCGGCGGCGACGTGGATGGGCTTGATGGGCTGAAGAAAGCGCGCGCATCCTTAGCCGGCAAGGTCACCATGAACGGCAATGTCCATACGGTTGAGACGTTGATTCGCGGAAACCCGGAAAAAGTACGGGCTGAAGTGCGTGAAATAAAAGCGGCGTTTATCGGTGAGCCGCGCCTCATTATCGGAACCGGCGACCAGGTGGGCAGAGAAACGCTGGAGGAAAATATTACGGCAATGGTTGCGGAAGCAAAGGCCTGATAATGACGAAACGTTAAAAAAGAAGGAAATACAACGCCTGCCTTGAAAGCGGTTTATTTTAAAAATGCTCCGGTAGAGCCATATTCCGTATTTAATCTTTTTTTGACGGATAGCGCCGGATTTGGTAAAATTAAACGGAATGGGGATATAGCTCAACTGGGAGAGCGCCTGCCTTGCACGCAGGAGGTCGGGGGTTCGAATCCCCCTATCTCCACTATATTGTAAGCTTACATAAGGGGATGAGATTGGGAGCGAAGTCAGGCGACGCGACGAATAAGAGCGTTGCCAGCGGGTGGCCTAGTTGAGACGCAGTGAAGTCGAGACAGCCGAATCCCCCTATCTCCACAATTTAATTATAAAGCAATGTAGCGGTCGGATTTATCCGACGTCGTATTGTTGTAGGATAGGTGTCTCGTCTTTCTCTCGCAGTGCGATCTTTAGGGTCGCCAACTGTTTGCCTTTTACCGTAGTTTTGGAGGACGCATGAAAAAAGGGATTGGAGTTTTTAGTTTGATGGCGTTGGTTTTGCTTACCGCCTCCTGCGCCACCACCGAAGAGATCAGCACGACCGTAACCACCGGCGGCCCATCGGTTTCCGAGGTTACCACCTACCAGGGGCCGAAGGCAAGAATTGCGGTCGCCCGGTTTGAAATGAAAGCGGCACAGGGTTACGGTGAAATCGGAACCGGAATGTCGGATATGCTGGTTGATTCTCTTTTTCAGAGCAACCGTTTTATCGTTCTGGAAAGGGGCGAGGGACTTTCGGATATCAAGGAAGAATTAGCGTTGAGTGAAGGCGGCTATACCGAAAAGGGCAAGGCAGCGGGAAAAGGAACAATGGAAGGCGCCGATATTCTTTTGACCGGCGCGATTACCGCTTTTGAGCCAAATGCCGAAGGTGCCGGCGGCGGCGGTTTAGCTATCGGGTTACCATTCGGATTAGGGATTGGAGGTAAAACTAAAAAGGCCTATATCGCCGCTAACATCCGTATGGTTGACGTGCGCACCGGCCGGATAATCAGTTCGGCTAAGGTGGAAGGAAAAGCGTCTGATTTTAAACTTGGTATCGTTGGCGGAGTTGGAGTCGGCGGTGTGGTTTTGGCCGGTGGTTTCGGGAAGTATAAAAATACGCCGATGGAAAAGGCGGTAGCGGTAATGCTGGATAATGCGGTTAAGGAAATCGTAAAGAGCGTTCCGGAAAATTACTATCGTTATAAGCCGGGTAATAATTAATATTACCGGTAAAAGACCTTGATTTGACATTTCAAGAAATCGCGTGATATAATATTTTCGAAATAGAGGCAAAGTAGCCTCCAGAAGCAAAGCAGCGTTGCTTCTGGAGGCTTTTTTTATGCGGTAAAAAATTTATGGTAAACAACAGGTTGGGGATGGAGAAAGATATCAGCGGGTGCAGTGTTTTCGGAATTTTAAGCCGGCAATCCAGGTCTTTTTCCGGCAGCCGCATAGCCGAAGGTATCAGCGTGATGCGGGACCGGGCAAACGGCTTGGGCGCTGGTTTTGCCGGATACGGAATTTACCCAGATTTTCCGGAGCATTTTGCCCTACACTTGCTTTACGACTCGTCGGTCGCCAAGAATGAAACCGAAGAATATCTGAGGAGTATTTTTGAAATTGACCGCGACGAGCCGATTCCGATTGCCGCCGGACGTTTACACTGCCCGCAATTGTTGTGGCGTTATTTTGCCCGGGTCAGGCCGAATTTACTCCCGCTTCTTTCGGAAGAAGAGCAGGTGGTCTCAAGCGTGATGAGAATAAACCGGGAGATAGTAGGTGCTTTTGTCATTTCCAGCGGTAAAAATTTGGGCGTTTTCAAGGGGGTGGGCTGGCCGGAGGAGGTTGCGGAGTTTTTTCGCTTGGATGAATACAGCGGATATATGTGGCTGGGCCACGGCCGTTTTCCCACCAATAGTTCCGGCTGGTGGGGCGGCGCGCACCCCTTCAATCTCCTGGACTGGTCCGTGGTTCACAACGGCGAGGTGTCTTCCTACGGAGTTAACCGGAGGTATCTGGAAAATTTCGGTTATAACTGCTGTTTGGCAACCGATACGGAAGTTATTACTTATCTGGTTGACCTTCTGGCGCGGCGCCACCGGGTTCCCCTGGCAAAACTTGGGGCGATTTTATCGGCGCCGCTTTGGTCCGAGATAGATCTTAAATCCGAAGAAGAGCGCAAAGAGCATGAAAGGATGCGGATTATTTACGGGGCCGCCCTGCTGAACGGTCCGTTCAGTATTATCGTAGGTTTTAACGGCGGCATGTTTGGCCTGATCGACCGGGTGAAATTGAGGCCGATGGTTGCCGCGAAAAGCCCGGATTATTTTTACCTTTCCAGCGAAGAAGCCGCAGTGCGGAAACTGGAACCGCAGATTTCGGAATTGTGGCACCCGGAAGGCGGAAAACTGGTTTTAATGCAAATAAAAGGGCAACGAAGCCCTGAAAACAGCAACGCCGCTTAACTTGTTTTTTGCGGGAGGATTTCTAATGAAAGAGACGGAAAAGATATTAAAGCAGGTGACGGAAGAGAACATCAAGTTCATCCACCTCTGGTTTGTCGACATCCTGGGACAATTGAAATCAGTTACCAT
>JAPLMK010000070.1 GCA_026387085.1 Candidatus Omnitrophota bacterium | reverse complement strand
CGCGCTTCCGGGATAGGCGCCGATACGCTGGGAATCAGGAGCCGGTTGAACGGATTTCTGGCGCCCTTGCGCTTGTTTCGTTTTCTGCTGAAAAATCGGTTTGATATCATCCACACTTTTCTTTTTCAGGCAAATAACCTGGGCCGTGTGGTGGGCTGGCTGGCTAATGTGCCGGTGCGAATCGGAAGCCAGCGTTCCACTGACTACGGGCGCCGTCCCTGCCACAACCTGCTTGACCGGATAACGATGCCGTGCAGCCGCATTATGGTGAGCAACAGCGAGTCGGGGCGCAAAATGCTGATGCGGCGGGTGGGGCTGGCGCCGGAGAAGGTTATGGTTATTCCCAACGGCGTTCCGTTGGCCGCCGTGATTCCGAAAGACAAGGCGAGGGAAATGCTGGGGTTTTCCGGCGAGGCGCTCTTAATCGGTTCCGCCGGTAATTTGCGGCCTCCCAAGGGTTACCAGTATCTCCTGCCGGCTTTCCGGGAGGTGGCGCTGAAATATCCGGAAGCGAAACTTTTGATTGCCGGCGAAGGACCGCTGCGCAAGACGCTGGAGAGGTTCAGCCGGCGCCTGGGAATTTCCCGGAAGGTATTTTTTCTTGGATTTCAGAAGAACTTGTCGGCCTTCTATTCCGGACTTGACCTTTTCGTGATGCCTTCTTTGTGGGAGGGGATGCCGGTAGCGCTTCTGGAAGCGCTTTCCTACGGGCTTCCGGTGGTAGCGACCGCGGTCTCCGGAATTCCGGAAGTGATGAGCGACGGTTGCGAAGGTTTTCTGGTAGCGCCGGCTAATCCTCAGCAGATTGCCGTCGGGCTGATGGAACTTTCCGGTAATCCGCAGAAGCGGCTGGAGATGGGTAACCGGGGAAGGTTAAGGGCCGAGCATGAATATTCGCAGGAGAAGATGGTCCTTGCTTACGCGAACCTTTACAGGGCGATGGTCAAGGCAGTAAAATAAAAACGACGCTGTCATTCCCGAATGCTTAAACTTGCCCTCGTGTGTAGTAAACGAGGGTCGGGAATCCATTAATCCTTAAGGACTGGATCCCCGTTTACCACACACGGGGATGACAAATTAATATGGATACCCGCTTACTATCCGCGGGTATGACAGATTGTCACGGGTATGATAGAGTTTTTTATGCAGGAATGATAAAAAAGGAGTGAAACTATGTTTGGATTCGGAGAGTTAATCATGAAGGGCGGGGTTGTCATGATCCCGATTATCTTGTGTTCCATCCTGGCGCTGGCGGTTATTGTCGAGCGGGCCATTAACCTGCACCGCGCCCAGATTGACAGCGAAACTTTTTTCCGGAAGGTGGAGGACCCGATCCGGCGCAACAAGATTATCGAGGCCATCAACCTCTGCGACGCCACGCCGGGTTCGGTGCCCCGGATTGTCAAGAGCGGACTGCTTTGCCACGACCGCTCCAACGATGAAATCAGGGAAGCGATTGAGGAGACCGCTTCTTTTGAGATTCCGTACCTGGAGCGTTATGTCGGGATTCTGGCTACCGTTGCCACCGTTGCCCCGCTCTTGGGGCTTTTGGGCACGGTTACCGGCCTGATGCGCGCTTTTATGATTATCCAGATGAAGAGCGGGCTGGTTAACCCAAGCGATTTGGCCGGCGGAATCTGGGAAGCGCTTATTACCACCGTGGCCGGCCTGACTGTCGCCATTCCCACCTATGTTGCCTATAACTATTTCGTCAACCGGGTCAACGCGATAATTACCGAGATGGAGAAGAGCGCCAGCCGGCTCCTGCAGGCGCTTTCGTTAAGGGAACCGGTCGGGTAAATAGGTTATCATTCCCGTATCAAAATGTTGTCATTCCCGAATGCTTAAACTTGCCCTCGTGTGTAGTAAACGAGGGTCGGGAATCCATTGTACGACACAAGAATGGATACCCGCTTACTATCCGCGGGTATGACAGATTACCGAAGGAATGACAGACAAAAAAAGCATGAAACAGGTAAAATTCAAGCGCCACCACAAACTTACCAGCGGCCAGCTGGATATGGCCCCCCTGATTGACTGCGTCCTCTTGCTGATGATCTATTTCATGCTCACCTCTTCGTTCATAATGCAGCCGGGCTTGAAGATTAAACTTCCGGAGGCGAAGACAACCGAACAGGGAGTGCCTCAGCCGGTACTGGTTTCGGTTACGCAGAAGAACGCCATATTTTTTCAGGACCGGCAGGTGACGATTCCGGAATTGGAATCACTGCTTGCCGCGGAAGGCAAAAAAGGAAAGTTTGTGCTGGTAGTCAAGGGTGACCAGGATGCCAGCCATGGTTTGGTGGTAAAGGTACTGGATATTGCGCGTCTGGCCGGCGCGGAAAAGTTGGTCGTTGCCACCCGCCCGGAGTTGTAAAATATTATTTATGTCATCCTGGGTTTTAGCTTGTCATCCTGAGCCGTTAATAATCTGTCATCCTGAGCCGTAGTTGCGAAGGATCTCGTTTTTAAATGATTTAATCCTTCGCTTACGCTCAAGTATGACAAGCTACGTCAGATTCTTCGTTTCACTCAGAATGACATAAATCACCCAGAATGACATCCCCTTATGAACCTTTTTCAGAAGACACTCACGTTCTCCTTCATCGGCCACGCGGTCATTTTTACCGTCTTTGCGCTGGCTCTGCCCAGCCGGGTGATGACTTTTGCCCAGATACCGGTGGAACTGGCGCCTTTGCCGGAAACGCCTCCGGTCTTGGGCCAGGGACGGGGCAGACCCCTGACTGCGTCTTCAACACAGGGTGTTTTCCGTTCCCTGGTCGGCATCTACTTGCCGTCGGCCCGGACAAATTATGCCGGTCCGGCGGTTCTGGAGCCGGGCGTCGCGCCGCCTATCTTATCGTCTCTTAATTTAATGCCTTCGGCGGCCCGGTCCAGGGCAACTTTGCCCCTGGTTCTTCCGGAGGGAAATGCCGGACGCGGTTTTTCCAGTGAATCCGCCTTCAAGCTTTCCGGCCCCGGCGCCAAACGGAAACTCATCTCCGCGCCGCTCCCTTATTATCCGAAGTGGGCAAAAGAGCGGGGCGTGGAGGCGTACCTGGAATTGAAACTGTGGATTGACAGTTCCGGCAGCGTGCAGGATGTCTCCATCCTGAAGAGTTCCGGTTATTCGGACCTGGACCGCATCTGCGCGGATACTGTCAGCCGATGGCGTTTTGACCCGGAAGAAGGCCAGCCGACCTGGGCAGTCCTGCCCTTGCGTTTCCATCTGATTTGACATTTCTTTCTTTTTGTTGTTAAATATAGTTTTCGAAACTATAATAGGGTTTGCGCAGGGGCGGGGGAAGAATTTATCTTTCCTTCGGCATGGCTCTGTATTTTGGTGTTGTTGGCTGATGAAACCTTTTAGAGCTGGCAGGTATCTAAATATATTAAGAGAGGCGAAGGAAAGAGTTTTATTCGGGAACTTTTCGAGAGATAATTTGCAAGAATTAAAATTATTGATGTACATTTTTCGAAGAGCAAAAATGAGACATAAAAACCGCCTGAAGATGTTATTGCATGGCAGATGGATATCTGTCCTGACAATTTCAATCCTCCTTTTTTTCTCCGCCTTTTTTATCACCCCGGCTTTTGCCGCTATTACCGTTACCCAGACAGATCTAGTTTCTCTTAATCAGGGTATCTTGCCTAACTCAATTACCGCTTCCATAATCGATGCGGGCGGAGTGGATACAACCGATATCAAGTCGATAAGCATCTATCGGGATTATCAGCCTGCACCCCTAATCGCCGGTGACGGACTCTTCAGCGATTCGGATAAATTGGTGGCAAGCGTAAATCCATCCTTGACAAATACCTTGACAAATACCTTTGCGGTCGGCACCACGCTTCCTTTTTACGGTCCAACTCCTTCGTATGACTGGTACTACTTTATTGTTGTTGAAACTTCAAGCACCATTGCCCACCTTGATGCTTTTAAAGGACAGCTTACTGATAGTATTGGTACTGGTTTGAATTCTGGACCCCTAGTACCATCCTCCAACACCGTCCGCTGTGAATGTAAGGTGGTGGATATCTATTACGCCGGGTCCGACACAAACCTTTCCCAGACCTGGGACCTGGTCAACGGTGATACTGAGGCCTACTGGCGGTTAAACCAGATTCCCTATTCCATTGCGCAGGAGATGACCGAGCCCGCTCGCCTTTACAAACTGGCCGAGGCGTTGAGGTATAGCACCGCGACCGATTCGCCGGCCTACAGCAATTTCCTCAAGTTTGAACGCAGACGTAGGTTGATGGGGATGGATGTCAAGACCCCGGTCCTGGGCATCAAGGTTGCGGGCAAGAATCAATGGCAGTTGGATGTTCCGGCCTCTACCTATTACGACAATGACTACTTTGATACGATGGTCATCCGGTTCAATACCAAAGGCTTCGGTACCATCAACGCTCATTTTAAAGCCGGGGACGGGTCAGGCAGCGGCGGACAGCTTTATCCCATAAATTCAAGTACTCCGGCATCAAGCGGAGTAGCGGTTTATAAAGATACAAACGGCAATCATATCTTTGACGAGGGTGATTCCGCGGTTTTGAATATATTAAACCCCTCCGGCTCCGGCGTCAGTTCCGGCTGGAGTGTTGACGGGATGACCTTGACCCTCAGATTTTCCCCGCCGGCATCCAACGCCAATGCCGCGATTCCCCAGATAGTGAACGGCGGGCTGGTTGACAGCACCCGGAATGATACTGACGGCGTTGACTTCTTCGTAGTTCTGCGCGGCGACCCGGCGAATATGAAATACGGCGCGGACTTTACCGCCCAGGTTACCGGGATGGGATTTTGGGCCGGCGCCAACGGCGAAGCCGTAGGCGCCAAACCGCCGAACAACTCTGCTCTCTGGTATGAGACCGGGGAGATTAAGGCGATATTTGAACTCTCCGACTATACCGGCACCCGGGTGGACCCGAGTTCCACCTTCCCGGTTATCGGCATTAACGCCAGGCACGGCGCGTCGTCTAACACCCTGGTCAGTTTTGACTTTTACCTGAAAGCAACCGGCACTAATTTTGACCCCGCCATTGATTTAACTGACCCCGGCGTAACGGTTCTTAACCGCAGTGGTGTTGTGGTTCCGACCGTCACTTCCGTATGGCTCCCCTCCGCTGACTATTCGGGTGTGGGTTTGCCTGAAAATTGGTATAAGACCACGGTCTCTTTTGTTTCACCTCCTACTATTCCAAGCGATGATATCAACGCGGACTCCGGGCCGGAATATTTCATCAACCTCACTACCAGCAGCAGTTTCGGATATAAAAAGAAGATTGTTGCCGCCATCCCGAATGACGGAGTCGCTTTCGGCAGTAGCAAGTTCAGCGCTTCAGCCGGGACCGCTTTAATTACTAATGCCAACCTTGACAACGGCAGCAACAATCGTTCCTATCCGGAGGTTGACCGGACTACGCCGCGAAATAATCCTCTTTTAGGCAACCCGAACGTGGTCTTGAGCCAGTTAGATACCCAAATCAGGATAAGCAGTAACCCGACACCGATTATCGGAATCGACCTGGCATCTAATACGGCTCCGGATACACAACCGGCCTTAAAGAGCGTGGTGGTGCAGGTGGTGAATACCAGCGGGTTTACTCCGGTGAGCGACCTGTCCGCGATGACTATTTTTGGCGATACCAGCGGTATCGGACTCTGGTATGACTTAAACAAGAACGGCGTATTTGACGGCGCCCCAAGCGACACCCCGCTTACCCTGGTCTTTAAACCGACCAACACTATAACCGACGGAGCGGAGGGGTATGACCGGTACCTTATGGTTCTGCGCGACCCGCTCCTGCTTGACGGCGTGGGCAGTGATTCCAAGATATTCGTCACCTTAAAGACCAGCGCCACAATATCTGCCGCCGACGCGCTC
>JAPLMK010000081.1 GCA_026387085.1 Candidatus Omnitrophota bacterium | reverse complement strand
ATTAGCATTGTGGTTTAATGTAGTCGTGCCCGCAGTAACAGCGTTACCCGGAACAGGCGTTCTCCGCCTGCCCGGGAGCAAGTCCTGAGGCGGGGTTGCCTCAGGAGACAAACGCCCGCCTTCGCGAAGGAGGGCGAGCCAACGGAGGTGCCAGATGGTACGGATGAAGAAAGCAGTAAAGAAGGCGCTAGGTTTCACCTTGATTGAGCTGTTAGTAGTTATTGCCATCATCGCCATTCTCGCGGCGATGCTCCTGCCGGCATTAAGCCAGGCGCGGGACCGGGCCCGTCAGGCAACCTGCACTAACAACCTGAAGCAGATTGGTTTGGCTTTGCTGATGTATTCCGGGGATTTTGACGAGTGGATTCTGCCGGGCCGAACCAACTATCCGGGCTGGTGGACTAACGGAATTGGAATGCAGCCGTGGTTTTACTTATTGGGTGACTGGCAGAAATATTACAATCATTACAATGTATTAAGGACGGATCTTGACTATGGCATTATCTTGCGGGCAAGCGGAAACACGAGAGGGATGGCATGTCCTTCACAAAGAGTACCTCAGAGCTACAGCGATTACAGGGCTAACCTGCAACTGGTGGGAGCCGATCCCATAGCCGGCGGCACCCCAGCGCCCAATAACCACAAATTGTCGGCGGTCTACAACTCCTCGATTGCCGTCTGGATATTCGACGGTTCAGATTTCGGCGGACAAGGTGCGGCGGTGTGGTACCCCGCGAACTTGTCTGACGGAGTAACGCCCGTTCCGGCCTTTCGGCACAACGCGATGAAGTACATGAACGTCCTTTACGTGGACGGTCATGTAGCAGCAAAGACATATTCGGAGATGCCTAATAGTATCGCCGGCGTCGGATACAACCCATAAAAGAAAGATTTAGTTTTAAGCGCATACTCGCGTTGTAAGTTGCGCGATAAGGGGACACACGGGGAGGGCAGCTCCCCTCTTTTTTTTGGTATTATCGTTTCTGGTTTGACGGGAGACGCTCTTCGGTGGTTAAATAAAGGGGTGGCCGCGAAGCGAATCGCCTCCGGTATAATGATACTTTTAAAATATGGATTTTGAGAAAAGCCGAAAGACAGCGTTGCGGGAATTAAACGAATCCCTGGATAATATCAGCCAAAAGGAGTCCGGGGAATTTCTGGACCGGCTCCTGGAATCGCGCCGGGTATTTGTGGCCGGTGCCGGCAGAAGCCGGCTGATGCTTCAGTCCTTTGCGATGCGGTTGCGGCACTTGGGAATGGAGAGTTACGTGGTCGGCGAAACCGTGACTCCGCCTATCGGAAAGGGTGACCTCCTGGTGGCTGCCTCCGGTTCCGGGAAGACCGCCAGCGTCATAAACACGGTGAAGTTGGCCGGGAGACACAAAGCAGGGGTGGGTTTTATAACCGCTGTTACTTCCCCTTCCCTGGATAAGATGGTCGATTTAATTGTAACCATTCCCGGTGTTTCCCCCTCCCGCCAGTTAATGGCTTCGCTCTTTGAGCAAACCCTGCTCCTCTTTTGCGACAGCGTCTGCCTGGCTCTGAAAGACCGGCTGAATATCCCGGAGTCGCAGTTGCGGAAGAACCACGCTAACCTAGAATAGCACGTCATTCCTGCGGATAGTAAGCAGGAATCCACATAGAAAAAATGGATTCCCGCTAAAAACATGCGGGAATGACAGATTATTTTCCGGATTATGGTAAAATTCTGTTTCATGGTATCCGTAAAAAAATGAGAGCGATTGACGTGCAGGGCCTGTGTACCAATTTTGACGATAAACCGGTTTTAAAAGGGGTTGATTTTTGGGTTGACGAAGGCGAAACAACAATAATCGTTGGAATCAGCGGTTCCGGCAAAACAGTTCTTTTAAAAACCATCGTCGGCCTGCTTGCGCCGGCCAGCGGCAAGATACTTATCCACGGCAGAGACATTGCCGGATTTTCCCAGAAAAACTGGAACGATATCCGACGGGAAATAGGCATGGTCTTTCAGGGCAATGCTCTTTTTGATTCCATCCCGGTCTGGGAAAATGTCGGTTTTTACCTTCTGGAACACACCGATTTGCCGGTTGAAGATATCCGCAAAAAGGTGACCCATAGTTTGAGTTTGGTTGATTTGAAGGGCACGGAAGATTTAGGGGTGGATGAGTTGAGCGGCGGGATGAAAAAGCGGGTGGCGCTGGCCCGGACGCTTATCTTTGAACCGAAAACCATTTGTTATGATGAACCGACCGCCGGATTGGACCCGCTGACCGCGGAAAGCATCGAAGAACTGATGCTGGATATCCAGAAAAAGCTGGGCACCGCGGCGCTGATGGTTACCCATGACCGCCACTTGACCTTCGCGGTGGCTAACCGCATCGGCGTGCTTTCCGAAGGAAAAGTGGTTGGATTCGGGACTACTTCGGAAATTAAGGAAAGCAAGGACAAGATTGTCCGGGAGTTTTTCCGCCTCGGTGTTGAAAAAAATATAACGAATACCACGGAAGCACGGAAGAACGGAGACGCGGAATAGAGCAATTTAAAATAGGAAGAACTAACGTAAATTAAATCTTTTTTCCGTGTTTCCGCAGTTTTCAGTGTTTCCGTGGTAAAGTTTGGCATTACCGAAGACCAGGGGGGCAGGAAATGAAGAGATTAACGCTGGAACTGAGAGTTGGGTTCTTTGCGATGCTGGCGGTGGTGCTTATTCTCATCTTTGCCGTCGTTAAGGGGCAATTTTCGTTCCGGAAGGGCGGTTATGAGGTAAAGGCCGTCTTTAAATATGTAGCCGGCGTTGACCGGGGCTCTCCGGTTCACGTGAGCGGTGTGCGGGTGGGCGAAGTCAAGAAAGTGGTCGTTGATTATTCCCAAACTCCACGCGTTTTTGTGACCCTATACCTGGACCGGTCGGTTAAACTCGGCCGCCATTCCCAGGTCTTTATCCGCAGTTTCGGGTTAATCGGCGAAAAGTACGTGGAGATACTTCCCTCCTCCTCCACCGACACCCCGCTTATTCAACCCAACGAGATATTGGCCGGAACGGAACCGCTTCCCATCGACCGTCTGCTGGCGATGGGCGAAGACCTGGGCCGAAACATCCAGAGCATGGTATCTTCGGTGGATAAGTTGTTTGGCGACACGAAGTTTAAAGAAGAGTTGTACACGACCCTGGACCAACTTAAACTTATGTCCGTCCAGGGAAACAAAACTCTGGCCGGCATTCAGGCGGCCGCTACGGATTTACAATTAGCTTCAATCAAGGCGCAGGAACTGCTTTCTTCCGCCCAGGGTGTTGTGGAGCAGACCAAGCCGGCGCTGGTTCAGTCCCTCTTTAATTTCCAGGTTGCTTCCGCCGGGCTGGCAACCGCTTCCCGTCAGATGTCGGAAGTGATGGAGAAACTCCAGGGTGATGACAGCACCCTGGGTCTTTTAATCTCCTCCGGCGACCTCTACCGTAAACTGGATAAATCATTGGTAGACCTGGAAAAATCAGCCGAACAGTTTGCGGCGGCGTCTGAAAGCATCAAGGACCTTTCCCTGGATATCAAGACCGGCAAGGGAAGCGTCGGAAAATTCCTGACCAGCGACGAAATTTATAACGAGGTAAAAGGTTTGATTTCTGATATCCGGGCAAAACCCTGGCGATTATTACGGTCGGGGTCATAAAAAATAAAACGCTAAATATACCACGGAAGCACGGAAGAACGGAGACACGGAATAAAGCAATTTAAAAGTAGGAAGAACTAACGTAAATTAAATCTTTTTTCCGTGTTTCCGCAGTTTTCAGTGTTTCCGTGGTAAGATTTGCGAGGTTGATTTTTATCGTTGCTCTATTTTCTTAAACGGGAGGCATATTATGGGTTTAATAGTTATTCGGATGTTTTTCTTTATCTTCGCCTTAATTACCGGTTATTACGTGGCGCCCCCGGGCATGGGTGTTCCCGGCGCTCTCTTCGGCCTGGCCGGCGCCGGAACGATTATTCTTATGGAAGTAATAATGGAGCGGGTGCCGGCGCGGCGTGTTTTTCTGGCCACAATCGGCCTGATTACCGGCCTGATTGCGGCGCGGCTTCTTTTTGAAATGATTCTCCTTATCCCGCCGCGGATTGAAATTCAGTATTATGTGCGCTTTTTTCTTTACTATCTTTTTTCTTATTTGGGTGTAACCATCGCTTTGCGGTACACCGGTAAGTGGAATTTACTTGCCGGGCTGGGGGATGAGACCGAAAAGATACCGCCGCTTCTCTTGGACAGCAACGTAATTATTGACGGCCGGTTACTGGACTTGTCCCACACCGGCTTCATGGATTACCGCCTGATCGTCCCCGGTTTTATCATTAAAGAGTTGCAGACAATTGCCGATTCTTCGGATGATATTAAACGGCAGCGGGGCCGGCGGGGGCTGGAGATGCTCAATCGCATGCGCCGTGATCCGGAAGTTAAGATCATCATCGATGATATTGATTTCCCGAATATCGCCGGGGTGGACGCCAAACTGATTCAACTGGCCCGGACCTCCCAATCCCGCATCCTGACCAATGATTACAACCTGGCTAAAATTGCCGAAGTTCAGAACATCAAAGTGCTTAACCTTAATAGCCTGTCCACGGTCCTGAAGCCCCGTTATGTTCAGGATGAACATATCCTGATTAAAATTATAAAAGAAGGCAAAGAATCAGACCAGGGCATCGGTTACCTGGAAGACGGTACGATGGTTGTCGTGGAGGGCGGCCGCAAGCACATCGGGGAATCGATGGAAGTGGTCATTGCCAATACGATTCAAACCGCCACCGGCCGGATGCTTTTCGCGGAACTGCCTTGATATTATATGTCATTCCCGCGGAAACAAAAATATGTCATTCCCGCGGATAGTAAGCGGGAATCCAAATCCCCATGAAAAGAGAAGACTGCGGCTTCATTGATACGCTGGGCCATCGGCTCCTCGCTTTTGTCCATTTCATCGGTTCGCTGTCGCTGATTCTGATAAAAGTAATAACGGCTCTCCTGACCGGCCGGCTCCGGTTAGTTCCCTTCCTGCAGGAATGCGATATTTTCGGTAACCGCTCTTTTTGGACCGTCGCCATAATCTCTTTCTTTTTCGGAATGGTCGTCGCGATGGAATCGGCCACTCCCCTGAAGATGACCGGCGGGGAGATTTACGTCAGCACCATCGTTACCCTCTCCGCGGTCCGGGAATTAGGCCCGGTCCTGGTGGCATTCCTGCTCTCCGGCCGGGTGGGTTCTGCCATTGCGGCGGAAATCGGCACGATGAAGATTACCGAGCAGATTGATGCCCTGCAAACACTGGCAGTTGACCCGATTGAGTACCTGGTTGTGCCTAAATTTGCCGCCGCGTGTTTGATGCTTCCGGTTTTGACCATAATGGCTGACGCCCTGCAAATACTGGGCGGATACGTAATCGGCACGACTACCCTTAACCTTAATACCAGCCTCTTCTTTTTTCAGGCCTTCCGTTTCGTTGTTTCCAAGGATATTTTGATTGGTCTTTTGAAAGCTTTGATTTTTGGAGTGATTATCGTAACTGTTTCGAGCCGGGAAGGTCTTTTTGCCGAAGGCGGAGCTAAAGGGGTGGGCCGGGCAACAACCATGGCGGTAGTAATTTCACTCTTTATGGTTATCGTCGCAGACCTCGTAATTACCGCGCTCTTTTACTTTATTTAACGCACGCTTCTTGTCATTCTGAGCGATAGCGAAGAATCTTGTTGTTAAGTACGAGATCCTTCGCAGCCGCGGCTCAGGATGACAGATAATATGTCATTCCCGCGGATAGTAAGCGGGAATCCACGCGCTTCAAGTACTGGATCCCCGACCCTCGTTTACTACACACGAGGGCAAGTTTAAACGTTCGGGGATGACAGCATTTTTAATCCACGTCTCAGGATGACAGAATATTTTAAAGCGCCGTAGAAAAAACCGCTATTTAAACCACTTTCCGGTTTGCTTCAATAAGGCGCTTCCGCCCCGCAGGTAATTGCCCAGTTCGTAAAAAGTCCTGATGTGGAAGGCAATATTGAAAAGTCTTTTGGGGTGCGCGTAATAAGAAATGTTTGCCCCTCCGATAATTCGTTCTATCTCTTTTGCGGAAACCGACGCGTTTTTTACTACGCAGTGTTCGCCGATTGCGACAAACTTTTCCCAATCTATCTCTTCCAGGGGAATTCCGGAAAAGAAGTAATCAAATTCCCGGGTACCGGGAAAGGGGACCAGCATATTGTAGAAGGCCAGGGTTGACCCTACCTCCCGGGAAAATTTTACGGTGCTGTTCATCTGCTCCCTTGTTTCTCCCGGCGAACCGATAATGTAGAAGGCCTGCGTTTTCAACCCGAGGCCCTGGGCAATCTTTATTGTCTCTTTTGCTTTCGCGGGAAGGATGTTTTTTCCCATTTTCTTCAAGGTTGCCTCGTCCGATGATTCCACCCCGAATCCGATGCTGTAGCAACCGGCTTTTTTCATTAATTTCAGCAATTCCCGGTCTACCGTGCCGGCTTGGCCGAAACAGAACCAGGCGAGGCGCATTTTCCGGTCAATCATGCCCCGGCAGATTGTTTCCAGGCGGTTTTGGTCCAGGGTGAAGGTGTCATCGGTAATCACTAATTGCCTGATATGATAATCCTGTTTGAGCAGGGACATCTCTGCCAGGACGTATTCGGCCGAGTGGGTCCGGTATTTCCTCCCGGAAACCAGTCTTGAGGCGCAGAAACTGCAGTTGAACGGGCAGCCCCGGCTGGTGAGAATGGTAGCGCAATTACGATACCGGGCGTTGTGCATGTTGGGCGCGAAAAGGGCCTGGGGAATCAGGTCTCGGGACGGGAACGGGATTGAGTCCGGGTTTTCGATGAACGGACGGATTTCGTTGCGGATAACTTCTCCGTCTTTTGCGTATACTATCCCTTTTATGGTTTCTATGCCGGAGCCGGACTGGTAGGCATTTACCAACTCCAGCATCGTAATTTCTCCTTCTCCGGCCACAACGCAATCAATCAGGTCCGGATACTTCTGCATTATGAATTCCGGAATTGCCGAGGCATGAACCCCTCCGAGCACGACTTTCGCTCCGGAGTTTATTTTGCATATTCCGGCCATTTTAATTGCCCGCGCAAAGTTGGGCGTCGTGCAGGTAAGGCCGATTACTTCCGGCGCGAAAGTTTTAATTATCCGCGCGATATCTTCGTGGCTTAGCCGCTGCGCTTCCGGTTCGTACATCCTGACTTCATGATTTCCGTACTTGCGGAGGTAGGAGGCGATATAACCGAGACCCAGGGGAAAATATCTTCCGGCGGCTTTTTGTAAATTGCCGTACAGGTCGAGGTAAAGCGGGGATAATAAAAGTACTTTAGCCATCGTTTAACCGGTAAATACGGTAGTTGTTGAAATTGTTTATAAAGGCGCTGTTTTATGATATACTAAAACCAACGTGAGCCGCAAGTTAATTTGTATTTTGTTAGCGATACATATAATCTATTCTTGTAAATTCCTCTCCCCTCAGGGGAGAGGTGAAGGTGAGGGGTGAAAACCCATGAAGGGAGTTGAAACTTACCCCCTCATCCTCTGCCTTCTCCCCCAGGGGGAGAAGGGAAATCTTTACAAAAATACTAAATTTAACTATTTTGGCTAATAAGATACGTTAATTTTATGACAATACCCTGATGGTAAACCGTGAAGTTCTGATTATTATTCCGGCGTTTAATGAAGCAGACCGCATCGGCGCCGTGATTGAAGGTATCAAAAATAATTGCCCGATGGCCGATATCCTGGTTATTGATGACGGGTCCGGCGACCGCACTTTGGAAAAGAGCATTCAGGCCGGCGCCCGGGTTGTCAGCCTGCCTTTTAATCTGGGGGTGGGAGCCGCGCTCCAGACCGGATATAAGTTTGCGGTTAGCCACGGCTACCAGTATCTTATCCAGTTAGACGGAGACGGCCAGCACGACCCGTCGTTTCTGCCTTCTTTCCTCCGGGCAATCCAGACCTCCGGCAGCGACCTGGTAATCGGTTCCCGGTTTCTTTCGGGCGCGCGCTATGAAGGTTCGCGGACCCGCGTAACGGGGATACGTTTTTTTGGCTGGCTGGCGTCGGTTCTTACCGGCCAGCGCCTGACCGACCCAACCTCGGGTTACCGGGCGCTGAAAAAACCGGTCCTGGAATTTTGCATCCAGGATTCATACTCCTTTGATTACCCGGACGCGGATTTCCTGTTTGTACTGCACCGGGCGGGATTCAGGTTAGAGGAGATTCCGGTGCAGATGCACCCCAGGTCAGGCGGGCAATCGCAGCACCGGGGGTTGGGCCCGCTCAGATATCTCTTTAAGATTACGCTTTCTATTTCCGTGAATCTATTAAGAAGAAGGCCGGTTCGTTAACATTCAAGAGGGGGTTATTATGTCACCCAGGTTGGAATTAATCGCGATAATTATCAGTCTGATTATGTTATTCGGCATCGTCGATTTGGTGCGCCGGGGAAAACTTAAGGAAGAATATTCTTTTTTGTGGCTCTTGACCGGCTTCACCCTGTTTGTTTTGGTCGTGAAGTTCGACCTTCTGGTAAAATTGACCCGGGCAATCGGCGTTGTTACTCCGGCTAACACCCTTTTTTTCTTCGGCCTGCTT
>JAPLMK010000119.1 GCA_026387085.1 Candidatus Omnitrophota bacterium | reverse complement strand
CCCCGGATATAAGATGGGTCCCGGCTTCAATCCGGTCGGGAATAACGCGGTAATCAACCGGCTTCAGTTTCTTAACCCCTTTTATCCGGATCAGGTGACTTCCGGCCCCGGAAATTTTAGCACCCATCTTGTTGAGAAAATTAGCCAGGTCAACTATTTCCGGTTCGCAAGCGGCAAATTCAATAACCGTCTCCCCGCTCGCGAAACAGGCGGTCATCAGCAGATTGGCCGTTGCCAGAACGCTGGAACCGAAATTACCGCCCAGAAAAATTGACGCTCCTGTCAGCCGATTGGTTTCTCCTTCAACGTAACCTTCAACCAGCTTAAATTTTACGCCTAATTTCTCCAGGCCTTTAAGATGAATGTCTACCGGACGATCGCCGATAACGCACCCGCCCGGCAAAGAAATACGCGCTTTCCCAAAACAAACCAGAAGCGGACCCAGCAAACAGATGGAAGCGCGCATCTCTTTAACTAATTCGTAGGGCGCGGTGCAATTAACAACACCCGAAGAATCTACAGTTATACAGTCATCGTCCCACCGTACCTGCGCGCCGAGCGCGGAGAGAATTTTAAGCATCATCCGGATATCTCTCAGGTGCGGAACTCCGTATATCCGGCTTTTACCTCCGGACAACAAGGTGGCAGCCAAAATAGGAAGGCTGGCGTTCTTGGAACCGCTCACCGAAATGCTGCCCTTAAGACGTCGGCCGCCGGAAATTTTAAATGCTTCCATGTTTTTGACAGACAACCACCCGGTCAATACCGGCCGGGTCTTTAATTATTTTCTCCAGTTTAAAACCATATTTCCCAAGCAGAAAAATAACTCTTTCCGCCTGGCCATAGCCAATTTCAAATATCAAATAACCGCCGGCCGCCAAAATCTTAAAACTTTCCTTTATCAGAACACGAATGAAGCTAAGTCCGTCCGGTCCGCCGAAGAGAGCGGCATGCGGTTCCCGCCTTACTTCTTTTGATAAATTTCTTCTTTCCGTCCGTGGAATATAAGGCGGATTGGAAACAATTACTTCAAACTTTTTTCTGGTTCTACCGGTAAAAACACTAAAATCTTTTTGCTGTATTCTGGACCGGTTGCTTTCTATTCGCAAGCGGCGCCTGTTTTCCCGGGCTATTTTTACGGCCGGCAAACTTTTATCAATTAAAAGAATTTCCGCGTCAAACAATTTTGCCAGCGTTAAACCGACGGCCCCGCATCCAGTTCCGACCTCTAAAATCTGTCTTCTTTTCCGGAAACCGGAAATCTTTTCGCCAACCGCCGAAACCAATAATTCTGTTTCCGGCCGGGGAATAAAAACCCCCGGTTTTATCCGGAAAACCAGTCCGCAGAAAGTAACTTCCCCGGTCAAATACTGAAGCGGCTCCCCCTGTATGCGGCGGGCAAGAAGACGCTTAAATAAAACTTTTTTTTGTTCCGCAACCTCTTTTTCCGGATAAAGATACAGGTCTATCCGCCGCAGATTCAACAAATGGGCCAGGATAATTTCAGCGCAAAGACGCGGCTCTTCAACCTTTTTGCCCTTAAGACAGGCACTGCCTTCTTTCAAAACTTCAGATAGAACCACTACTGCTTTAAAGCCGTAACACGCGTATTAGCTTCGATATCCAGCACTACCAGAATTAACTGGCTCATGCCGTAAAGATAAAGAAAGCCGAAAACACCGTAAATCAGGGAAGCCAGGCATAAGATACCGCTGGCCTCCGGCTTGCGCACTATTAAACCCAGGCCCACCAAAAGACCAATACCGCAGAGAATAAGCACCACCCAGGCAAGCGTACGTAAAGCATCCGAAACCTTCCTTAGGCCCGCATATTTAACTTCTTCCATCGCTTATACCCTCCTTGAACCATTCACTGCTTTATTTCCGAATTATCCAGGGCCATCTTACCGAGCACCGGCAAAAGAAAATATTCGCCCTGATACGCTTTTACCATTAAAATAACCCAGAAAATAACTCCCGCCAAATTAACCAAGGGCAGGATGAATTTAAACAGAAAAGGCACAAAAGAAAAAAGAAGGCCGATCACTACCTGTAAAATAAGCCAGACTACCGAAAAGAAGATTGCCTGCAGGCTGTGAAAACGAACAAATTTATTCTTTTTTTCCGTCAGAAAAAAGAAGAGCCCGGTGATTATTCCCAGGGCATAACAAAGCAACCCGGCCATATTTTCCTTCAAACCGCTACTGGTCTCTTCCATCTTTTACCTCCGAATTATACAAATTGCGCGCGATAAATCACACGCGGCATTAACGGCGCCAAGCAAGCTTGGCAACTACAGATTTTGCGCCGCTTTTAACGCTTCTATCACCGGCTCCAAACCTCCGTCCATAATCTCTTTGAGGTTGCGGCTGGTAAAACCGATACGGTGGTCCGTCAGGCGATTCTGGGGAAAGTTGTAGGTTCGAATCTTTTCGCTGCGGTCGCCGGTCTTTATCTTTGCCCGACGCTCTGCTCCCATTGCTTCTTCCTGTTCTCTTTCCTGCTGCTCAGCCAAACGAGCCGCCATCACCTTTAAGGCGCGCTCCTTATTCTGCAACTGGCTGCGCTCGTCCTGACAACTAACCACGATTCCGGTAGGAAGATGGGTCACGCGGACCGCGGAATAGGTCGTATTGACCGACTGGCCTCCGGCGCCGGAAGAACAAAAGGTATCAATCTTAATCTCTTTGGGGTCAATCTTCACTTCCCTGATCTCGGTTTCCGGAAAAGCCGCTACGGTAGCGGCCGAAGTATGAATACGGCCCTGAGATTCCGTCTCCGGTACGCGCTGCACCCGGTGCACACCGCTTTCGTATTTCAAAAAACCGTAAGCGCCCTTTCCTTTAACCAAAAAGATAACTGACCTTATCCCGCTTTTTTCGCTGAAATTACTGTCAAAAATCTCAATCTTCAAGCCCTTGCGTTCCGTAAAACGGGTATACATCCGGAAAAGGTCGCGGGCAAAAAGAGCGGCTTCTTCGCCGGGGCAAAAAGAGCGGCTTCTTCACCACCGGTACCGGCCCGAACCTCAACAATGGCATTACGACTGTCCCGGCGGTCCAAACTCTTCTTCGCTGACTCCTTTTCCAGCCGGTTCACCTCTGTTAGGAGCCGACTGACTTCTTCCCGGGCCAACTCCGCCATCCCGGAATCATCTTTGTTCCGGGCCAATTCCTCCGCTTCGGCCAGTTCTTTTTTTATTTTTTCGAGAATGTAATTATTCTTTTTTGCCATACCTCTGTCGGAACTTCTCTACCCGGCCGGCAGAATCGATAAACTTGGACTTTCCGGTAAAGAACGGGTGGCACGCGGCACATATTTCCACGTGCATTTCCTTTTTGGTGGAACCGGTTTCCACCATGTTCCCGCAAGCGCAAATAACCTTGCTCGGGGAATAGGCGGGATGAATTTCCTTCTTCATTTTTCCTCCATTTCCAAATCGGCGCGGCCAATCGGATATTCCACTTCAGTCAAACCCTCACTGCTGAAATATTTGATCGGCTGGCCGTCAATTAAAAACCGGACTTTATTCACTCCGGAAAACTGGGTCGCGGTATAAACAATTTGGCGGAGCCGGGCCAGCATCATTCCCGTGCCGCCGCCTTCGTCAATCTGCTTCGAAAAATTTACGGAAACCGTGTCTTCCTCTATAGAAACGCTCAGAAGCTGCGCTTCCCGGGGCAAGGCCGAATCATAACCGGCTGCTTTCTCCGCTTCGTCCGGACCCTGTAAAAGAAGCGCGATTGCATTCTTAACTTTTTCGTCCGCAGACCAAATCCGGGGCACTTTCCGCACCACCGGAACAATTATTTCGTTTTGGGTGAAATAAAGATTAATTTCCCCGGCGCGGCCAACCCGCAGCATCCGGTAAAAAATTTCAAAATTAGCCGAAGGCACAAATGCTTTATAAATAAAAAAACCGGCCCCGACCAGAAGCAGAAAAAGAACTACGTAACCAATTGTCTTTTTCATAAAGAAGAAGCGAGTTTATTAAACTCATCCCAGATTTCTCCGGGCATCCGGTCTCCGAATTTTTTCAGAAAGATTTCGACATCCGGAAGTTCTGCTTTCCATTCCTCGGGATTTACGGCCAGGGCTTTTTCCAAATTCACTTCGGAAATACCCCCTCCGGAGAGGTCAATTTCGTTTTTGCCGGGCAGAAATCCGGCCGGCGTCTCCCGCCGCGGTGCCGTTGAACCGGAATCATGAGAACGCTCTACGATCCATTTTAAAACCCGGATATTCTCTCCGAAACCGGGCCAGAGAAATTTTCCGTCTTCATCTTTACGGAACCAGTTGATGCAAAATATCTCCGGCGGACGGGCCAACCGTTTCCCCATATTTAGCCAGTGCCGAAAATAATCACCCATATTATAACCGCAAAAAGGCAACATCGCCATCGGGTCACGGCGCAAAACCCCGACCTGGTGAGCGGCGGCGGCGGTTGTTTCCGAACCCATCATCGCCGCCATAAATACGCCGTGCTGCCAGTTAAAACCCTGCAAAACCAGCGGCCTGGTATCACTCCGGCGCCCGCCAAAAATTATCGCCGAAATCGGAACTCCCTGCGGATTGCCTGCTTCCGGTGAAAGCGTGGGGCATTGCCTGATGTCAACCGTAAACCGGGAATTAGGGTGGGCGGCCAACGTTTTCGAATCCGGGTGCCAGGGATTTCCCTGCCAGTCCAACAGATTTTCCGGCCGGGGACCATCTATCCCCTCCCACCACGGTTCGTTGGTATCAACATTCAAAGCGGTGTTCGTATAAAGAGTGGGGAAAGAAGTACCTGCTTTCAGGGTCCGCATCATGTTGGGATTAGTTTTCAGGGAAGTCCCGGGCGCCACCCCGAAAAATCCGGACTCCGGATTCAAAGCGTAAAGCCGGCCATCTTCTCCGATGTGCAGCCAGGCGATATCGTCGCCCAGCGTCCATATTTTATATCCGGGCAGGGCTGATTCCATCATCGCCAGATTGGTCTTCCCGCAGGCGGAAGGAAGCGCCGCAACCAGATAAGTAACATTTCCTTTCGGGTCTTCCACGCCGATGATAACCATGTGCTCGGCCAGCCAACCTTCTTTCAAGCCCAGCCAGGAGGCAATCCTTAAAGAGAAACATTTTTTGCCCAGAAGCGCGTTTCCGCCGTAACCGGAGCCAATGCTCCAAACCAGGTTCTCCTGGGGGAAATGCATGATAAAACGGCGGTTTGGGTCTAAATCACCTATGGAATGAAAACCCTTCACGAAATTTTCCGAAGCGCCGATCCGGTCCAGAACATCCTTTCCCATATGGGTCATTATCCCCATGCTTACCGCCACGTAAGAGATGTCCGTAATCTGGACACAGGCCTTGGCATACGGGGAAAGGGGATTTCCCATCACGTAGGGAAGCACGTACATCGTCCGTCCGGCCATGCACCCTTCGGAGAGCCCGCGCATCTTCGTTTTGGCTTCCTCCGGGTCCATCCAGTTGTTGTTGGGTCCGACCATCTCGCGGTCCGGATGGCAGACAAACGTCAACTGCTCAGTGCGGGCAACATCAGTCGGGTGGCTTCGGTGCAGGTAAGAAGAAGGAAAGGTTTCCGGGTTGAGTTTACGAAATACGTTCTGGTTCCCAATCCGCTCTTCTTTTTCGCCGATTTCCATCAGGCGGCGCGCTTCCTCCTCGGAACCGTCACACCAGTGTATCCGGTCCGGCTTGGTCAGCCGCGCCTGCTCTTCAACCCATTTTTCCAAAGGTGTCGCCATAAACCTCCTGAATAGTAACCGACAATTAACCACCAAAACTTAACTTTATATTTTACTACATTGGCGGGAATTCGGCAAACAGCAGAACACTAACGAGAAAACGGCAACCCGGAAAGAGTCACGCTGCGAAATAGACAGGCGGAACGAACATCTCAACAATACGTGCGCTAAATCGCACCGCCACAATAGACAGCGCTGCATGACACCGGTGTTATTTACGGTTCAGGATAAAATCCAGCGCCTGGGAGGTCTGGTAAATAAGCGCCCGGTCATTCTCTTTGTAAACCGGCATCATCTCCGCGGTAAGATAACCGTCGTAACCGACTTCCTTAAGCGCCGCGATAACCTCTTTCCAGTTGACATCGCCTTCCAGCAGGTCCACAAAACCGCTGGCATTCCCAACGGAACTGCGGAAATCCTTAAGGTGAACTTTTTTAATTCTCTTGCCCAAAATCCGAATCCACTGCTCCGGATAGCCGGTAATAATTACATTTCCCACGTCAAAATAAGCGCCCACAAAAGGGCTCCCCACCCGGTCGATGAAATCCCGCATCTCCAGTGGAGAAAGCAGAAATTTATTCCAGACATTTTCCACCCCGATATTCACCCGGTATTTTTCAGCCACCGGCGCCAACTCCTTCAAGGCTGAGAGCGCCCGCTCGTAAGCCGCGTCGTAGGAAACCACTTCGCCGCCGGGTTTGAAAAAGACATCCACCGCGCCCGGCACAACCAGAATGGTATCTACCCCCAAATAAGAAGCGAACTCCAACATCTTCCGGACAATCTGCTTCGCCTGCTCCCTGATTTCTGCGTTATTTGATGTCAGGGAATAGTCCCAGAAGAGACCGGAGGCCAAACTGCTCAATTCCAGTCCGGCTTCATTCGCCTCCTTCTTAACCCGGGCTAAATCCTCTTTGCCGGATTCAAGCGTAATCTCTTTTCCGGAGGGCAGGGCAACTTCAATCGCTTCAAAACCGGCTTTTTTAGCCAAAACAAAACATTCTTTCAAACTTAAGTTCGCCGGAAAAGACCAGTAACTGATGCTCTTTTTCATGCTCCCCCTCACCTTGCCTCTCCCCGCAGGGGAGAGGACATAAAAAAAATGGCGAGGCTAAAAAAGCCCCGCACGATGCTAACGGATTCCCGCCTAACACATGCGGAAACGATAAAATATTTTTATAAAATTATTTCCTTACCGGATTCAAGGGACCGATGCTCTTCCAAGACAAGCGCCAGGGAATCCCGCGCATTCTCCGGGGTTACAATAACCGGCCTCCTGCCTTTTTCCACGCATTCCACAAAATACTTTATCTCGTTATAGTAACCGCCCAGCGCGGAGACGTTGCCGCCCTTTTCCGCCGGAACAATATCCTCGGCTAATTTCGGAAATTCCGCTTTACCTTTGGTGTAGATACCAAACGGATTAACCGACGCCATGCTGTTATATTCAACCGCTCCTTTTTCAAAGTTGGCCGTAAAAGCCATCCGAAAGGGAAAGGTGTCCGCAAAGTCCCAGCCGCCTTCTGCGGTTACGCTGAAATCCGGATATTTAAACGCAGTCAGAACATGGCGATAACCTCCGTCAACTTTACGGCC
>JAPLMK010000096.1 GCA_026387085.1 Candidatus Omnitrophota bacterium | reverse complement strand
TGGTTCCGGGATAATTTTTGCCGGGAAGAAATCTCCGAAGCAAAAATTAAGGGTACAGACCCTTATAAAATAATGACTGAGACGGCCGCAAAAATTTCCACCGGCTCCGAAGGCCTGCTCTTCCTGCCCTACTTGACCGGCGAACGCACGCCGCACGCCAACCCGCTGGCCCGGGCCGTATTCTTCGGAGCCACCAGCCGGCACACCAAGGCCCACTTCATCCGGGCAATCCTGGAGGGCGTAACTTTCGGACTGCGGGACGGAATAGAGATTATGGAAAACCTGGGCTTGCCGATTCGCCAAGTGCGCATATCCGGCGGTGGAGCCCGTTCTGACCTCTGGTGCCAGATAATGGCCGACGTCTTCGGAAAAGAACTGGTGCGGACCGAAAACCCGGACACCACCGCGCTGGGTTCAGCCATCCTGGCTGCAGCCGGCGTCAAATATTTTAAAAACGTGCCGGAG
The DNA here is from genome assembly GCA_026387085.1 of Candidatus Omnitrophota bacterium. Taxonomy (GTDB): domain Bacteria; phylum Ratteibacteria; class UBA8468; order MWAK01; family MWAK01; genus JAHJUB01. The sequence continues at coordinate 6,197 of JAPLMK010000096.1, read as the reverse complement.
GCCTGCCACCGGATGGTGCGGACAAGAAAGGTTTTCCGTCCGGATAAAAAAAATAATAAAATCTATAATCAAATATACGACATTTTCCAAAAACTATATCCGTCCGTTGCCCCCTTTTTTGACTCGGTAGCCAAACTTAGGTTATAATTTATAATTAAAATGGATTGGGTAGACCAACAAGAAATAAAATTTAACGAGCAGGGCCTGGTTCCGGTGGTAACACAGGATGAGGACGGAGAAGTGCTGATGCTGGCCTACGCCGACAAAAAAGCGTTGCGCCTGACGCTGGAGACCGGAAAAGCCCACTATTTCTCACGTTCCCGCCAGAAGTTATGGCTTAAAGGCGAAACCAGCGGAAACATACAGGAAATACAGGAAGTACTGGTTGATTGCGACCAAGATGCGGTTCTTTACCGGGTGAAACAAAAAGGTGTAGCCTGCCACACCGGAAACCGCAATTGTTTTTATAGAAAATTAAAATAACCATCGGTCATCCTGAGCCGGAATTGCGAAGGGTCTCTCTTTTGTAGCGGTCGGATTCATCCGACGTATTGTAAAGCGAGATTCTTCGGCTACCGCCTCAGAATGACAAAGAACTTATGAAAACAATTTACGCTCGCGCTCTGGGAGTTCTGATAATCGCCGGCCTCTGTTTCTGGGCATTCTGGCCGCCTCAACAAAAAGTAAAACTGGGCCTTGACCTTAGAGGCGGCATGCAATTAGTCCTCCAGGTTCAGCCCGCGGCCGAACTCGCCAACGTTTCCATCACCGACCTGACCGACCGCACGATGGAGGTCATCCGGAACCGGGTGGACTCCCTGGGTATCGCCGAACCGCTCCTGCAGAAAATCGGAAAGGACCGGATTATGGTCCAGATGCCCGGAATTGAAAACCCGGAAAGAGCCCTGGAAATTCTGGGAAAGACCGCCTATCTTGAATTCAAACTGGTAGAAGATAATCCGGAACTTCTCAAAGCGGCCATGGAGGGCAAAATACCTGAAGGGTACCAGTTGATTTACGAATACGAAAAAGATGCCAAGGGAATGGCCCGGCCTGCTACGCCGTATCTGGTACAGGCGCAGGCGAACCTGACCGGCCAGGACTTAAGCAACGCCCGCCTGAGTTACAGCCAGGGCGCGCTCCCGGTCGTTGACCTGGAACTGAATTCCGAAGGCGCCAAAAAATTTGCCGAAGTAACCTCGGCTAACGTAAATAAGCGGCTGGCAATCGTATTGGACGGAATCGTCCAGTCCGCGCCGGTCATTAAAGAAAGAATACCTTCCGGACGGGCCCAGGTTTCCGGAAGATTCACCACTCAGGAAGCTAACGATTTGGCCCTGGTATTGCAAGCAGGCGCCCTGCCGGCCAAGATTGAGGTCATAGACCGAACTGTGGTCGGTCCCAGTTTAGGAAAAGATTCCATCAGCAACGGTATCAAAGCATGCCTGCTGGGCGCAATCATGGTTGTGGCTTTCATGATTGTCTATTATACTGCCGGCGGCCTGGTGGCCAACTTTGCTTTAGCCCTGAATATTCTCATCCTGCTCGGAGTCCTGTCTTACTTCCGCTCCACCTTAACCCTGCCCGGCATTGCCGGTATCGCCCTGACCATCGGGATGGCGGTAGACGCCAACGTCCTTATCTTTGAACGCATCCGGGAAGAACTGCGCGGAGGCAAGACCATCCGGGCCGCCCTGGACCGGGGTTACGAACGGGCGATGGTGGCTATTATCGACTCTAACCTTACCACCGTAATTGCGGCTGTTTCCCTCTTTATTTTCGGCCGCGGTTCCGTAAAAGGTTTCGGCCTGACGTTGACTATCGGCATCCTGGCAAATATCTTCACCGCCGTGCTGGTAACCCGGTTAATTTACGATTTTGCGCTAAGCAAGTTCCCGGTTAAGAAATTGAGAATAGGATAAAACAACAAATAAAAATTATATGAATATATTCCACCGGGTACCTAAATTTGATTTCATGGGCAAACGGGGCATCTTCTTCACCCTTTCGCTCTGCATTACGGTTGGCGGCTTAATCGTAACCTTCTGGCGCGGGCCAAGCCTTCTCTCCGAAGATTTTACCGGAGGTTATCTCTCCCAACTACAGTTCAGCCAGCCCATTGATGTCGGAGAAATACGAACCCTCTTGATTACCCGCGGCTATTCTGATGTCTCGCTTCAGAGAGTCGGAGAACAAAGCACCAGAATTATCATCAAAACCAAGAAGGGCGGCGGTGAGATAATCCCGATTATCAAAGAAGCGTTCCCCAACCAGGCGGTTGAAGTGCTCGGCGAAGAACAGATAAGCCCGACGATGGGTCAAACAATACGCAAGCAGACTATCATCGGTTGCCTGGTGGCCATGCTCGGTATCCTGGTTTACATCGCGGCCCGTTTTGAATTTCGCTTTGCGGTCGGCGCCATCGTCGCTCTCATCCACGACCTCCTGGTCGCCCTCGCCTTGTTGGCCATAACCGGGCGGCAGGTGGACAGTTTGGTCATCGCGGCTTTCCTGACCATCCTCGGTTATTCCGTAAACGATACGGTCATCATCTTTGACCGTATCCGGGAAAACCTGCGGGGCCTGCGTAAAGTCGAAGACCCTACCGCCATCTTTAATCGTTCCATCAATGAAACGCTCTCCCGGACCACCATTACCGTCCTAACGGTTCTCCTGGTAACGCTCTGCCTCTTCATCTGGGGCGGACCGGTCCTGAATAACTTTTCCTTCGTCCTGTTGGTCGGATTCATCACCGGAACCTACTCTTCCATCTTCATCGCTTCTGCCATCGTCATCGCCTGGGAAAAAAAGTCCCCCCACCGCTTCCGAACCTAAAACTTTATAAATTAATCAGATATCCGCCTCTCCCCAATGGGGAGAGGATAAAGGTGAGGGGGAAACAACCGTTTAATCCTTATCTACATACTATAAATCTATGTATATCTTCGCCGGACGTTTCAAAGGACGCCGCCTTTTCTTTCCGCCTATGCCCGTAATAGCGGGCAAAATCAGACGCAAGTCCAGCGAAAAACTCCGACCCACCACCGGTCTGGTACGCCGGGCGCTTTTTGACATCCTGGCCCCGATAATATCCGACAGTTCTTTTCTGGACCTTTACGCCGGAACCGGCGCGGTGGGCCTGGAAGCAGTAAGCCGGGGCGCCGGAAAAGTTCTCCTGGTAGAAAGCAACCCGAAAACAGCCCTTTACTTGAAACAGAACCTGGAATTAATTAAAGCGGCCGCTAAAAAGGAGGGGAACGAAATTGCAGAAGAAAATCTAATGTTTTATCCGTATTTAACGGAAAAGGCAATCTCCATCCTGGCCGGAAAAAAAGAGGGCTTTGATATCATTTTTGCGGACCCGCCTTACGACTTCAGCGCGCAAAAAATTGCGGAACTGATCGCGCAAATATCGGAAGGGGGAATACTCAGGCCGGGCGGAAAAATTATCCTCCAGCATATTTCCGGCCTGGAAAAAAATCTGCTCTTTCAAGAAAGCGTTTCGGCCCTGACGCTCGCTGTTGAAACCCGCCGCTACGGTTACACCTCACTTTCGTTATTCTTTCCACCCTCCGCACCGGCTGAATAATTTTGCGCCGTCCTCCAAAAAAATTATTTTTTTCTTCTTACGCATTGACAAACGGATGCTTATAATAATATGATAATTATTTAACCCACAACAAAAACCTTAAGGGAGCGTACAATGAAAAAAAATCTATTTTGGGGTAGTTTGCTTTGCGCCGTAATGTTTCTCTGCTCCAACACTTTGCGGGCGGAAAACTTTACGCCCTCACCCTTATCCGGTGAAGTAAAGATTGACGGCAAGTTGGATGAGGTCTCCTGGCAGAAAGCCCAACCCAGTTCCCCGTTTATCTGGCTGCCCAGCATGAACGAAACCAAAAAACCGGCCAAGACCGATTTCCGGATGCTGGTAAGCCCGGATGCCGTCTACCTGGGCATCTCCTGCGCCGAGCCGGAGATGGGTAAGTTCCTTAATGTAACAAAAGAAAGGGACAGCGCCGGGTTGTTTGGCGACGAATGCGTTGAAATCTTCCTGGACCCGACCGGAAAAGGAGTTACCTATTACCAGTTTGCGTTAAACGCCATAAATGCCCAGTGGGATATGCACTTCATTGAAAGCGGCAATACCGCCATCGCCAGTTACAGCGCCTTATGGGATTCGGCCATTTACAAAGGCGCGGACTTCTGGACGGCCGAGGTCAGGATTCCCCTTTCCGTCTTTTACTATACCGATTCCAAAGCATTTTCTGATACGTGGCTGGTGAATGTTACCCGGGAAAAGAACCAGTATGTAGAACTGACAACCTGGTCTCCCCTGCGGGGCGGGTTCCACGAACCGGACAAGTTTACCAAAGTAGCCGGCATGCCCCGGAAGGACCCGCGCTTTGACCTAAGGATTACCAACCTGCAGGCCTACATCACCAGCGCCGAAAAGAACTTTACCGGGAGCCTTGAGATTAATACCTCATCCACCAAGTTAACTGCCGGGGAATACCTCTTTTCGCTCTACGATGCAGCTGGAACAGCCCTTGTCCCGGGCCAGAAGGTAAAGGTTACGGAAGGCGAAGGGACATTTACCATCGATAACCTTTCTTTTGTTGATACCGGCAAGCGGACAATCAAGGCAACCCTCACTTCCGGAAAAGACGAACTTGTAAACGGCATCTACTTCCCCTTAACCGTTAATTACAACCCGCTGGTAATCGATATCACCGAACCGTTCTACGCCAACTGCATCTTCCCGGGCCAGGAAGTGAAGAAGATTACAGGCAGTGTTACCTTAAACCTGCCGCTGGAGAAACTCCGGGGCGGGGAACTGACCATCTCCCTGGGCAACCAGCCCCCAATTAAAAAGAAGGTGGCGGACCACATCGTAAACTTCACCTTTGACGCCGCGTCTTTAACTGACGGCGAATACCCCCTTACCTGCCAGGTAACTGCTGGCGGCAAGAAAGTTGCCGAGCAGACCGTCCTTATCCGGAAGTTAGCCCCGGCACCGGGCAGCTGCGTCTATATCGATAATAACCTACGCCTGATTGTTAACGGCAAGCCCATCTTTGCCCGGGGCTGGTACGGAGACGAGCGCTATATGGTCGGCGAGGAAATCCTGAAAACAATGTCCCACCCCACCAGCAAGTTTGTCAATGCCTGGCATTGCCAGGTTGACATGGAAGCCGAACGGCTCGATACTTCCGAACAAAAGACCGGCCGGGTAACAAAAGATGTCGAGCCATCCGCCCTGGTCTTCAGCGAGATGCAAAAAAATATCGAAGCAAACAGAAATAACCCTAATCTCTTGTGGTATTATCTTTGCGACGAACCGGAATGCCGCGGGATTTCCCCGGTCTACCTTAAACAACAATATGATTTTATCAAAAAACTGGACCCGTACCATCCGGTGCTGATAATTTCGCGCTCCCCGGAACTCTATACCGGCTGCGCCGATATCTTAAGCCCGCATCCATACCTCAGCCCAATCGTAGATTCCTCCGGAAAAAGAAGCATGCGCAGCCCCAAGGAGGTCCGGAACCAGATGCGCATGGTCCTTTCTGCCGGGAAGGGCCGGATTCCGGCCTGGCATACCCCGCAGGCATTCAGTTACGGTTTCATAGACAAATACGCCGACTATCCTACCTTTGATGAATATAGTTGCATGGTTTATACCGGTATCGTAAACGGTTGCACCGGCATAACCCCTTTTATCTACTGCGCCATCTTCAGTTGCATCGACCTGCGGCTGGGATGTGATTTTGTTTTCGAAACAATAGCCGGCATGGATGAGTTCCTCCTGAGCCCGGAAAAGCCCCTGCCCCTGAAGGTAACTAAACCTGCTGGACAAGAATAACACCGCCATGATTGAATGCGAAGGCCTGAAGGGGACGGGAAAACTATACGGCTACCGGGACAAAACTATTGCCGATATCCAGAACGGAAAGATAACGCTCAGTTTCGCCCCTTACGAAACCCGGATTCTCTCCAACCCCCTGATGGGCGCAGACCTCAAGACCGCCGAGACCCTGCGGAAAGAGATAGCCGTAGGCAAGGCCGCGCTCAAGAAACCGGGCAATATCCTTTACGGACGGGGCCGGGAGATTAACTGGGACGCTTCCGATACCTACATCTCCAGCAAAACACTCTTTGAGCTTGCCGACGGCATATGCGACAATATCGGCTGG
>JAPLMK010000019.1 GCA_026387085.1 Candidatus Omnitrophota bacterium | reverse complement strand
TTCCGAAGGTGAAAAAAGAAGCGCTAAACCCTTGGTTGTCATTACCAACGAAAGAAATAAGGAAATCAAGAAGAAGAGGTAATTTTTGAGAAAGTTGGTCGCTGCAGTTTTGGCTTTTCTGGCCGGAGTCCTCTTCCTTTTTGCCTACCCGCCTTTTAATCAATCATATCTGGCCTGGTTTGGTCTGGTTCCCGTCTTTTTTCTGGCTCGCCGCGAATATCCTTTCTGGTCCGGATACATCTGGGGGCTGGCTTTTTTCGGATTCAGTCTTTTCTGGGTTGCCCGTCTTTCCGGAATCGGGTGGTTCTGCGGGGTGCTCTACTTTTCTATTTATCCGGCAATCTTTTTCCTCCTGGTTAGCCGGACTTCAATTAAATTTTACGAATTGTGGGTTGCTTCCGTCGGCGTTATCCTGGAATTCCTCGTCGGTAATCTTTTAACCGGGTTCCCCTGGCTCGGTTTGGCGGTGACTCAGCACCAAAAAGCAGCGCTCCTCTCGCTTGCTTCTTACGGCGGCGGTTACCTGGTTTCCTTCCTGATAATCCTGGTCAATGCAATCATCTTTACCCTCTTCTTTCGGCGGAACAAGCGCAACGCATTTTATGGTTTAGCACTGGGTGCTCTGCTGTTGACTCTGGGAATTGTCCGGTCAATTTCTTTGACAAACCAAACGGATGCCGGTGTTGCGCCCGGGCTCAAGTTTGCGGCGGTTCAGGGAAATGTGCCTTCTTCGCTGCGTCAGCAGGGACCAACCCTGGAACCGTACCTCAAGATTACCAGGCAGTTATTGGAGAAGGTTGATTTAATTATCTGGCCGGAAACGACTTTTGTTTCAGAAGACGGGGCTATTCCTGCTTCCGTGAAAAACCTGGTCCGGACTAAAAATGCTTATCTTTTATCCGGGGTGCTGGAGGGCAGGGGAGGGGAGTGGTATAACAGCGTTTTTCTCTGCTCACCCCGAGGCAAAGTTATTTCTGTTTACCGGAAGCGGCACCTGGTGCCTTTTGGCGAATTCACACCGTTCCAAAATTTGGCGCTAATCCGTTTTCTGGTCGGGCGGCAGGCCGGGTACATTCCTGATTTACAAAGAGGCGTTTGGCCCGGACGGATGGAGATTAAAGGAAAACCGGTTTCGGTCTTTATCTGTTATGAGGATATTTTTCCGGAAGAGGTGGTGGCGGCGATTGGTGACGGCGGGCCCGCTATCATGGTTACGCTGACCAACGATTCCTGGCTTGGACTTCTGGGCAGTTATCAGCATTTCGGGGCCGCGTCTTTACGGGCTGCGGAAAACGGCTCATTTTTAATCCGGGCCGCTAACACCGGCGTTACCGCCTATTTTGATGAAGGCGGCCGGGTAATTGGGAAAATTCCGGTCAGGCAGGCGGGTATTTTAATCGGAGAAGCGAAGATAGCGACAACCGGGAATCCTTACCGGGCAATAATTCCGGGCAAATCACAATATTTGTTTGTTCATCTTGCGGAGAAAACATTTTACCAACGATTTCCTTTGCTGGTTCCCTGGGTTTGTATCGTATTTTCAATCAGTCTGTTTTTTTTCAAACAAAAAAGTTAGGGAGTTAAAATGTCTATGCGGTCGCGCGAGAAAATACCGGAACTGGAAAAAATATTAGGGTATTCCTTTCAGGACAAGGAATTATTGGTTCAGGCGCTGACGCATCCCTCGTTTGCGTTTGAAAATAATGTTCCCTCCAACGAGCGCCTGGAATTTTTGGGTGATGCGGTTCTTTCCCTGGTGGCGGCCGAGCATCTTTATAAACTTTTTCCGGATGCCAGTGAAGGCATTCTTACCCAGCGGCGGGCCGAAATCGTTCAGGGCACAAACCTGACGCTTCTTTCCCAGAAAATGGGCCTGGGTAAATACCTGTTTTTGGGTAAGGGCGAAAAGAAACAGGGCGGGCACCGGACACCGTCAAACCTGGCCAATGTGCTGGAGGCGATTATCGGTGCTATTTATCTGGACAGCGGTATCGGCGAGGGCCGTGTTTTTATTCATCGTCACTTCCTGGGGATAAACCAGAAACCCGAAAGACGAAACCTTAAGTACCGGTTTTTGAAATATTTTAAATAAGCGCAACCCGCGAAGGATTCTGTTGAGTGTTGTAGCGGTGCGATTCATCGCACTCATTGTAGTAGGACAGGCGTCTCGCCTGTTTTTATGGTGTCATCTTGAGCCGTAAAATATTCTGTCATCCTGAGCTGTGGTTGCGAAGGATCTATCATTTAGGGACGAGATTCTTCGCTGCGCTCAGAATGACAACATGGCGCGGTTTCGGTTTTTCTCAGATTGTTTTAAGATTGTGGGTTGAAATTTTCTGCTCCAGAATTGAGAAGAGGTTGGTGATAGTCCAGTAGAGCATCAGCCCGGAAGGAAGGTTGTAGAGGAAGACGGTCAGCATTACCGGCATCATAAAGGTCATCATCTTCTGTTGTTGGGCCGCCATGCCGCTTGAACCCGCCGAAGATAGTTTCTGCTGAAAGAACGTTGTTACTCCCATTAAAAAAGGTAAAACGTTAATCGCAATCTCCCGGCCGCTGAAATTAATGGTGAAGAGCGCATCCGGTAGGGAAAGATCGCTTATCCAGAGACAGAAGGGCGCTCCCCGAAGCATAATCGCCGTCTTGAGCATGATAAATATGGAGATGAAGATTGGAATCTGCACCAGCATCGGCAGGCAGCCGGCCATCGGGTTGATGCGGTATTGCCGGTAGATGCCGAACATCTCCTGCTGCATCGCTTTCGGGTTATCCTTGTATTTTTTGGATAGGTCTTTAAGGTAGGGTTGGAGTTTCTGCATCGTCTTCATCGTGCGCAGGCTGAGCCGGGTTAGCGGAAAGAAAATGATTTTCAGCAAAATTGTCAGAAGTATGATGGCTACGCCCCAGTTTGGAATTATCCGGTGAAAGAAGGTCAGAATCTTAAGAATGAATCTGCCCACAAGTACCATCGGACCGGAAGGCAGAATCTGCGCGACGCCGACACCCTCCTTTGCAACGGTAGCGTTATCGGTTGGCCCGGAATAGAAATAGAAATGCTGGTTCTTTGCCATTTCCGGAGTCAGGGTGTACGCGGCGGTTATACTGCCGGCTCCATCTCCGGACAGGAGAGCCGGCAAAGATTTGTCCGGCTTCAGGAGCGTCAGGATATACTGGCCGTCGTTTCGGGCCAGGTAGGCGGCGTCACTTATCTTGCGCTCTTCATTTTTGATGCTCCCCGGTTTGAAATGGGTCGGCTTATCGCCGGAATATACGAGAATCTGTTCCATCGCCTGAGTTCGGCTTCGTGTGGCGGATGGTGGTGGCTGGCTGAAACCGACCAGCGAGATATTGTCGGCAGTTTTTCCGCCGGTCATTGACAACTCAAGATTGATTCCGTACTTTTGATTGTCAAAGGTGAATTTTTTGGTGATTGTCCGGCCCGATTTTTCCGCCTGAAGAGTTAAGGTTCCGCTCGTCTTTTCCTTGGAAAGAGACAGATTTTCCTGGTCCGGACGGAAGATGAGGCC
>JAPLMK010000115.1 GCA_026387085.1 Candidatus Omnitrophota bacterium | reverse complement strand
CCCTGCTTTTCCAAGAGCGCCTGATGCGTGCCTTCCTCCAAAATCTTCCCTTTCTCCAGGACAATAATCCAGTCGCAATCGCGCAGAGTTGACAACCGGTGGGCAATTATCAGGCAGGTGCGGCCGGCAATCACCTTCTCCATGGCTTCCTGAACCAGGCGTTCCGATTCGGAATCAAGATTGCTGGTTGCCTCATCCAGAATTAAGATTTTCGGATCAGTCAGAACCGCCCGGGCCAAAGCCAGCCGCTGCCTCTCTCCGCCGGAAAGAAGGATTCCCCGTTCACCGATCAGGGTGTGGTACTTTTCCGGCAGGGATTCAACCAGGGAATCGATATTAGCGATCCGGGCCGCTTCCGCAATCTCCTTTGGAGAAGCATCCGGCTTTCCGTAAGCAATATTATTGGCAATCGTATCGTTGAAAAGAAGTGAATCCTGAGTTACTAACCCGAAAATCTTCCGGTAACTGTAAAGGGTAAAACGGGAAACCGGAATATTGTCAATCGTAATCTGGCCCTCGGTGGGCTGATAAAACCGGAGCAAAAGATTAATAATGGTGGTCTTGCCCACCCCGCTCTCGCCTACGATACCCAGCCGCTTGCCCCGGTCTAACCGGAACGAAAGTCCGTCCAGAACCGGTTTCTTGGCGCCGTAACGGAACGAGACCGAATCAAAACTTATCCCGGAGGTAACTTCGGAAACTATTTCCGCTCCGGTCTCTTTTTCGTCTTCTTCTTCTAACACGGAAAAGACCCGCGGAAAAACAGCCGCCACCGAGTGAAGATTGGCCAGGTTATTAATCGCTGTCTTCAGCGGCGAAAAAAGAGCGAAGAGTCCGGCAATAAAAGCCAGGAACTGACCGGTGCTTAAAACACCCTTTATTACCTCCCGGGCGCCGAAATAGATCAAGAGAATAGCAGCCACGGCCGCCACCAGTTCCGTAATCTGGGCGAGGACCGCGTAACGCTTGACGCTCTTCAGGGAAATGCGCAGAAAGTTATGCAGTTCCCTGTCAAAACGTTCCTTTTCGCGGCTTTCCGCGACGTATGCTTTAACCACCGGCAGATTTACCAGAACTTCCTGAATATAACTGTTCACTTTACCGAAGGAGACCTGGCTCTTTTGGGTTAATTCCCGGATTTTTTTGCCTATCCGCTCCAACGGTAAAATGAAAGCGGGGAGAATCAGGAGCGAAATAAGGGTAAGCCGCCAATTGAGCAAAAGGATGAAGGAAAAATAAACAATAACCTGAAAAGTATTAAGAATCAGTTTGGAGACGGTGCTGCTGAAAGTCGTACTCAGAATTCCAACATCGTAGGTAAAATGAGAAATGCGCTCACCCACCTTCTTTTTTTGACTTTCGGAAAGAGGCGCCAAAAGATATTTTTCAAAAATCTTCATCCGGAGCCGGGTAACAACGACCAGGGAAAATTTATTATTGAAATAGGTCTGCGTGAAGGCAATAATCGCCTTTACAACGATGGCGATAAAGATTTCTTAAAAGAATAAGGGGCGGCAGGCGGTTGATGATTTCCACAACACCGGAAAACAACTTCGCCAAAGGATGCGGCAGGCCGGAAGGCAGAACGAACGAATTACCATTTAAAACCCGGTCCAGCAGCGGAGCGACCGCGGATAAAGAAACACCGCCCAAGAGAGCGTCAACCGCCATCAGAAAGACCGCTGCGGCCAGCAGTCCCCAGGAAATCTTGAAGTATTTATCCAGCTTACGCAGATTCAACCACAGATTATACATAAATTTTCGTCATTCTGAGGCATGAGCCGAAGAATCTCATCTTTAAAGACGAGATCCTTCGCAACCACGGCTCAGGATGACATATTATTTTTGGGTTCAACATGACACGCGTTAATGTCTCAGGGTAACACGCTCCTTAAAACCTCGTGTGCGGCTCGGCCAACAGCGCCGGGCTGACCCAGCATATTTCTTATCTTCGCAAACTCTTCCTTCATGATATTCCGGCTCGACTCGTTCCGGAGTAATTCCCGGATAACCGGCAGGATATAATTCGGACGGCAACGCGCCTGAATAAACTCCGGCACCACTCTCTTTCCGGCCAAAAGATTCGTAATTCCGGCATAAGGAACACGCACTATCGGCCGCAAAATAGAATATGTCAGGTACGAAAGCCGGTAAAGAAGCGCGTAAGGCACCGAAAGCAGGGTAAGTTCCAGCGTTACGCTGCCGGAAGCGGCCAGCGCCACCGTTGCCGTGGAAAAAAGACTATACTTATCACCTTCGGTAATAATTTTTATACCTTCTAAGCCGGAAAGTTCCCGGCTAATTTCGGGGCTGGCGGGATATGCTATCAACTGAACCGGACCATCTTGCGCCAGGCGCCGGGCCACTTCCGCCATCGCCGGGAAAATAGCCCTCACTTCGGAAAGCCGGCTGCCCGGCAAAAGCAGGAACACCGGTTTGTCCGGAGAAAGGCCGAAATAACGAAGAGATTCCGAAGGATTAAGGAGCGGCTGCACCGTATCCAGAAACGGGTGACCGACAAAAGAAACCGGCACACCGGCTTTCCGGTAAATCTCTTCTTCAAACGGAAAGATAACCAAAACCCGTTCACAAAAAGCCGCGATTTCTTTAACCCGGCCGCTTCCCCAGGCCCAGACCTGCGGGCTGATGTAGTAAACGAATTTAGATTTTACTTTATCTTTAAGTTGGCGCAACAGGCGGAGGTTGAAACTGGGTGAATCGATCAGGATAACTTTCTCCGGCTTCTCTTGAAGCACGCCTTCCGCTGCCTGATTCAAAAATTTCCGCCAGGTGGGAAGGGAACGCGCGATTTCAAAAAATCCCGTTACGGCGTGGGAAACCGGGTTCAAAAGAAGACGCACGCCCTGCCCGGCCATTTTCCCGCCGCCTACACCGCAGAGCTCAATCTGCGGGTCTTCCTTCTTCAGCGCCGCGGCAAGCAAAGCGCCGTGAAAATCTCCGGAATGGTCGGTGGTGCAGATAAATATTTTCCTTCTTTTGGGTTGGTTCACAATTTCCTGATGGTTAAGATGCGCAGTTGAGCGGAAAGGCTCATCCCATCCTTGCTCTTTTCCAGAACAATCCGGTCCAGATAGAAACCATCTTCTTGCTGCATGGATTCCGAAAAAAGAATCACTTCTTTTAAACTAACCTCTTCCAGTCGTAAATTGTAGCCTTCGAGCCGAAACGCGGCATTCAAATCGCGGATAACCGGCGTAACCGATTTTAATTTTGCGGAAAAGCCCATCTCCTGAGCCTTCTTCTGGGCCGCCGAAAGAATACCGGTAGAACCTTCCCGGCGCAAAGCCGCCTCCAAACCGCTGCGCACCGATAAATATTCCTCGTTAAGGGTGGTCAAAGAACTTAAAGATTTATTCAGGTCGGCTGTCTCTTTTTTCAGCTTTCCGGCCGACTGCCAGTTTGGCACAACCGCCAGGCGTATTACCAGGAGATAGAAAACGACAGCTGCAAAAATCACAAATTTTTTATCCAGTTTCATTTTATTTTTTAACAGCAATCTTTGCGGTCAGGGGAAACTTTACGATTCCGCGTTCAATCTTTACTTCTCCCAGCACAACCTCGTTAAACCGGCCGGACGAAACCAGTTTATTTACCAATGCATCAACCTGGTCCGGGGCGCCGAGCGTGCCGTTTAAAATCAATTTCTGGCGGTCAATCTGAAGATAGTCCAAAACCAGAGGAAGGTCCTTCGAAAGCACCTCGTTGAACCGGCTGAACGTCTCCAGGGGAGAAAGTTCATTCTGAAGAAGCAGGGTAACGTTCTTATCCGAAAGAATAGACGCCAGGGAAGTACCGCCCACCTGCGCCAGCTCTTTTTGCTGCGCCAATTCCCCGCTGACCTGACGGTAAGAAAGAAGCGCGCCATTCTTTGCCCTCAGAGAAACGACGAAAATAATTAAGAAAATAATCAAACCGCTAACCACAAAATATAAAGGAGAAATATCACTGGGGCGGGAGATCTGATCGCCCTTTTTCAGCGCAAAATCCTGCGGCGGAAAAGAAAGACCGAAAAGAAGCCTTTCATCCAAGGTGACCGGCTCCGGTTCCACATCTTCCGGAAGACGGCTGGAACGAAGTAAAATTCCCTTCTCTTCCGCAAGGCGTTGCCGGTAATCCGACTCGCCAAAATTAAAACTGCGGCCTAAACTATACTTTCCTTTTTGGAAAAGGAAGAGCCGGGCCTGAGTTTTACCGGATACCAGGAGCAAAGCGTTTTCCGAACGGGCAACAACCGGATGACGGCTTAAAAGAAGGTCAGACGGCACAATTTGAATCGAAACATCCGGAAAAACTTCAACAATAGACTGGTGTAATGCCGCCGGCAGGAGAAAGACCGTGACCGGCAGGTGCTCGGCTTCCGGGACTACAAAGCCATAAAAATATTCCGAAAGAGGCGCCGGAAGAAGATGGGCAAGTTCGCCGGGCAAAACCAGGGAAACGGATTTACGGCTCCGGAAAGGCAGAAAAACGGTTCTCTCCAGAAAAAAAGAATGGCTTAAAACAATAGTCAGTTTAGCCGGCGGTTTGGTCCGGATAAAATCCGCAATCTGTTCCAGATTCTCCCGGAGAGTTTCCGCTTGAAACTCCTGCCTGACCTCCTCTTTCGAAAACAACCCTCTACGGGTCAGGACCGAAAGCGAGGCCTCATTCTCGCCCAGATAAAGGCTGGCTGCCGGAAGGAATTTGGTTCCAGTAAATAACCCTGATCTCTTTTTCATCTTCTTTATCTTTTCTTTTCAAGACGGCGTAAACTGATTCCCGGTGACCGGATTCATCAACCGCGGTTGACCAGACCGAAAAAAAAGAACTCTTTACGGTAAGCCGTTGCTTCAATTGATTATAAATCTTCGGGCTGATTTGAGCAAGTTTCAGACCATCACCAACCGATTCAAAAGGCCGGCCCTGTATTAAAAAATAGACCGGTAAACTTTCGTCGGAACCAAAGACCGCTTCCAACACCTCCGCCGAAGCAGTATTTAAATTAATCTGTCGGGAAAAAGTCGACAGGAACGGAAAAATAATCTTCGTGACCTCCGGCAGAAAACCCTTATCGTTACCGATATGCCTGAGTTCCCCTAACGTTTGGGGCAAATTATTACGCGGCCGATAACCCCACTTTCCGTAATACTCGTCTTCGGCGCCGAAAGAGCGCGGCTGGTCGTCGGCATCAATCCAATCCGCCAATGAATCAACGGCGTCTTTTGCCCAGCCCGGCGGAATCCTTAATTTTAGAAGCAGTTCCTGAAAAGCCGCCAAGCCGGTTTCGCTTATCTTTACCTCGGCCTTCCCGGTATCCGCAGAACTCTTTTCTTTTATTTCCACAACCGCGCTCGAACGAAGCTCGCCCCGGCTAATCACGGGTCTGACCGACGGCTTGCTATCGGACGCGGCTGATTCAACCAGGTACGATATCGGAAACTTTCTTTCTTCATCCTCAATCTTCACGGTTACCGAAATACCCTCAAGTTGATACGTAAGTTCCCCGGCCCATTCTTCTTCCAAAGAATCGATTCCGCTGTCCCGGCCCAGATCTTCCGTCAGCACCGTAGCCGCATAATCAATTCCGGTAGCCGCCGCGCTCCCTAAAACTGTTCTCCGCAGGAGTTGATGGGAGAGCTCCAGTCTGGGTTTAAGAAAAATCAGGAGTTCAACCGCCGCCAACGCCAGTATCGCTACCAGTATCAGCGTCAAGACCAGCACCTGCCCGCGGACTGCAAAAGACCCGGAATGATTTTCCTTTGCGGGAAAGATTAATTTCGACCAGCAAGGGAAGGCCTTTTCCGTTCCATTCCTCAGACCATTCTTTGCCATCATAATAACCAAAAACCATAGTTTCGGCCTGCAAAACAGGTTGCTCGTTCCCGTCCGCCCGGTAAGGCAACCCCGCTTTGCGGTAGATTGTTACCGTCTCAACGGAATCGCTGTTTTTCACCGTGTAACCAATCTTCTCTAAACCAAGGTCGGTGCCGGCGGAAGAAAAAAAAGAAAGGGAATCCTTGGTGCCGACAAAACTCACCGCTTCAGTGTCAGCAGTCG
>JAPLMK010000037.1 GCA_026387085.1 Candidatus Omnitrophota bacterium | reverse complement strand
TTCATTCTGGCGCGCTTTGATAATTTTTTCCTTGACCTGGTCCGGGTTCTCATACCGCGTTTGGATGCCTTCCAGATTCAAAACCGCCAGTCCTCCCAACTTACCCATCTCCACTGCCAGGCGCACATCTACCACGCCGTCCATTGCGGCGGCAATGACCGGATGTCCAAATTGATGCCCGGCAAAAGTCCAGGAAGTATCTACCTCAACCGGATCAATCGTTTTAACACCCGGCGCCAAAGCGATTTCATCAAATCCGTAACAACGCCGAGCTTTACGCCCCCGTCCAATCCACATTCCCATAGATTCTCTCCGTAATGTAACGCGACCCTTCAGGGTCGCTTATATTTAGCAAAGTACGGCCCCGCGCTATAGTTAATGATTACGCCTAAACTTTTTTAAAATAATCCACCGCCCGCCTCAGGCCGGATTCAAAATCAACCCCGGGCTGATAACCGAGTATTTTTTGCGCCCGGGAAATATCCGCAAGCGTGCGCGGCACATCACCGGCCCGCGCCGGCATAAAAAGAGGTTCCAGTTTCGTGCCCAGAATCCTATTGAGCGCGGCAACCAGTTCCAGAATTGAGTTTTCCTTCCCGCAACCAACGTTAAAAAAAAGACCGGCCGCATCCGTGGTTCGCACGGCCCGAATAGTAGCATCGACCACATTTGCCACGTAGGTAAAATCACGGGACTGTTTTCCATCACCGTGTACCGGCGGCTGTTCTCCTTTCAGCATACAACTGATAAATTTGGGTATTACCACCGCGTACTCATCCTCAAGACTCTGGCGCTCGCCAAAAACATTAAAATAACGCAGCGCAACAACCGGTAAACCAAAGTTTTTGGTAAAGATGTAACCGTAGTATTCACCGGCCAGCTTCGAAAGCGCGTAGGGTGAAATCAAAGCGGGCAAATTTGTTTCCTGCTGCGGGAAAATGGTTGCCTCCCCATAAATAGAACTGGAGGAGGCGAAAGCAACCTGTTTTACTCCGGCCGCTTTAGCCGCGTAAAGAAGATTCAGCGTGCCGTCAATATTAACGCGATTATAGGAATACGGGTCATTCAGGGATTTCGGAACAGAGCGCAAAGCGGCCAGATGAATCACGTAATCCATTCCGGCGCAGGCATCATCACACGCCTTGCGGTTACAGATATCCTCTTCTGAAACTTCCAAACCGGGCCCGGTAACGCCGACCAGGTTCTCTTTTTTTCCGCTGCTGAAGTTATCCAACACCCGCACACTATGCCCCTCTTCGCGGATCCGGGTCACGATGTGACTTCCGATAAAACCGGCGCCTCCGGTTACCAGATACTTAGCCATATAGTTTATTTTACTATAAAGAGAGGGCTTAAATCAAAACAGGCCGGCGCCGTTTGGGGCAGAACAAATATAGGTCTTTACCTCCCCGCCGGCGCCAAATTCCTGCCGGTAGGCATCCTTCAACCCCTGCGCAAATATCTCGGCCTTTTCCGTTAAGACCAGATTAACGGTCGCCCCACCCCATCCGGCGCCGGACAGTTTAGCTCCGATGACACCGGGAAGAGAATAGGCGCGCTCAACTAAAAAATCAAGTTCCGGAATAGAATTTTCAAACAAGTCACGGGAACTCTGGTGTGAAAAGCGCATCAATCCACCCAATTCCACTAATTTGCCCTTCTTAAGTAACTCCCTTCCGGATTTTACCCTTTCGTTTTCAAAAACAACGTGTTCGGCGCGCTTCCGGATAGGCCCGTCCGGAACCTGCGGAGCGAAACGCCGGAAATCAGCAACCGTTACATCGCGCAGGGCAGTAACACCGGAAATATTTTTCTGAAAAAATTCCAACGCCTGCCGGCATTCCCGGCGGCGCTGATTGTATTCCGAAGAAACAAGGCGGAATCGCAAATCACCAGGGACGCGCTGGCCGGAAACGGAATTATTTCGTACGAAAGGTCACGGCAGTCAAGAAAAAGAAGGGCGCCTTTCTGGCCAAACCCGCTGGAAAACTGGTCCAGGATTCCGCAATCGACTCCCACAAATTCGTTCTCGGCCCTACGGCATAACTTGACCAGTTCCAACCGGGATATTTCAAAACCGAACAAACCCTGAAGAAATAACGCGAAAGATAATTCCAGCGCCGCGGAACTGCTTAAGCCCACCCCGAACGGAATCGCGCTCGATATTTCCGCGCTAAAACCGCCGAGCACCTGACCTGCCCTCTGCAACTGTTGAATAACCCCCTTGGGGTAATCGGCCCAAGCATGGTCTACATCCTTCCGGAAGGAATCAACCTCAAATGCCACTTGGTCCTTCAGGTCGCGGGAATAGACAAAACACTTGTTTCCGGGCCTTTTGCCTCCGGTAACGGTTGTCTGGAGGCTCACGGTGGACAACAGGACATAACCCTCATTATAATCAGTGTGGTTTCCTAAAATCTCAACTCTTCCCGGCGCTTGAGCGGTAATCATGATTTATTAATTATAACACAGGACTATCAGGGATTATGGCGTTGTTCGGAGGGGACAACAAATATATGCGGCTTGCCGGATACCGGACTGTCCGTTACCACCACTACTGTCCGGTAAACCTCTTCAATGGTCTGGTAGGTTAAAACTTCCTTCGGGTAACCCGCGCAATGGACCCTGCCCTCCCGGAGCAAAAGAAGACGGTCGCAATATTCCGCAGCCAGGTTCAAATCGTGCATAACCATCACAACCGTCAGGGAAAGTTCTTTGTTTAATCTTCGGATGAGGTCTAAAATATACACCTGGTGGGCGATATCCAAATGGCTGGTCGGTTCGTCTAAAAAGAGCAGGGACGGCTCCTGGGACAGGGCTCGGGCAATCAGGGATAACTGCTTCTCGCCGCCGCTCATCTCCTCCAAGAAACGATCTTTCAATCCCCAGGTATCGGTCAGCATCATCGCCTTTTGCGCTACCCTAAGATCATTTTCGGTCTCAAAAAACTGAAACCGCTTAAAATAAGGCGTTCGCCCCAACAAAACAAACTCTTCCAGCGTAACGAAACCGCCGGGCAAAGTTTGAGAAACAACTGCGGCGGTTTTCGCAAATTCCTGAAAATCCATCCGGCCGACATTCTTGCCTTTCAAGGTAATTTCGCCCCGGCTGGGATTGATAACCTTGGTAATCGCCCGCAAGAGCGTCGTCTTACCGGAACCGTTGGGCCCGATTATTCCAAGAACCTCGCCTTCCTTTACCTGGAAGGTAACATCCCGGAGAATAATCTTTTTACCATACCCGCACGAAAGATTTTTGACTTGTAGCATAATTTTAACGACCCGGAAAGGGTCGTCTTCTCAAATCCTCTTCTTGCTGACCGCGTAAACAAAGAGCGTGCCGCCCAGAATCCCGGTAATAACTCCAACCGGTAATTCCAAAGGCGCAATCACAATTCGGGCCAGCGCATAACAGAGAATCAGAAAAATAGCGCCGGAAAGGAAAGAACCAATCAGCAGTATCCGGTGGTCTCCGCCCAGAAACATCCGGACGAAATGAGGCACAACCAGACCGACAAACCCGATAATACCGGCCACCGAAACAGCAAATCCGGTAAGTACCGCAGCCAGGACAAAGAGAATCCGCTTGCTCCGTTCCGTGTTTACCCCCAGGTGAAGCGCCTCTTCTTCGCCCAACCCGAATGCGTTAAGGTCAAAGACAAAAAGATAGGAAGCAAGAAGACCAAGCACCGCCACAATCAGTTCGCTCCGCAACAGGAGCCGGCTTGGTTCTTCCAGGGAACCCATCATCCAGAAAATTATCCCCTGCAAATCTTCGGAACGCGAAAGCGCCATCAATAGCATCATCAGCGCCGAAGAGATGAAGCTAATCATAACGCCGGTGAGCAGGAAAGAATCGGTCCGAAACGTCCCCTTTTTCACGGCCAGAAAATAGACCAGAAAAGAAACGATGAGCGCGCCCAGGAATCCGGAAATCGGCAGAGACAAAACCCCGAAATGACCGGATATTCTAAGCACAATATTAAGAGCCACTCCCAGCGCTGCTCCTCCGGAAATTCCCAAAGTGTATGGTTCCACCAGGGGATTACGGAACATTCCCTGTAAAATAACTCCGGCCAGGCTTAACGAACCGCCCACCGCAAAGCCCAAAATAATCCGCGGCAAGCGGATATCGAAAAGGATGCTATATCCGGCGGCGTTTCTGCCTTGCGTTATCGCAGAAATAAGCCCGCGCAGCGTCACTTCGCTGGAACCAACGCCCAGCGAAAAAAGACCGGTGGCCAGTAAAAATAAGGACAAAAGAACCGTCCAGAAAATCCAGGCAGCGAGTTTATTTTTCATAATCATTTAATGTCATTCCCGTGTGTGGTAAACGGGAATCCAGTTTTTTCAAGGTATAGATTCCCGCCTACTATCCGCCTACGCTAAAGCTACGGCGAGACACAGTCCGCGAGAATGACAACTAAAAACCGGGGTGCAAAATCAGCGAAATTTCCTTCAGGGTTTCCACAAAACCCGGCGGCGTAGGGCTGCAAACTTTGTCCGGGTCCAAAATATAAATCCGGTTATTTTTAACCGCGGACAGGTTCCGAAACTTTTGCCATACTTTCTTTTCCTGTTCGGCAGCCACACCCATACTCACCACGATAATCACATCCGGGTTCTGCGCTACCACCTTCTCCCGGCTGTAAAGACCGCTCCGCGCCCCGGCCGCAATATTAATTCCGCCGGACAGCACGATAAAATCATTAATAAATGAATCCCGGGTTACGGTAAAGAGCGGCTTCGTTCCGATCTCCAGAAAAACCTTTGGTTTCGGTCTTTCTTTAACCCTCCCGGTGATTAAATCAACTCCTTTTTTCGCTTGCGCTACAATCTTCCGGGCCTTTTCTTCTTTACCCGCTATCTTTCCCAAATCGAGAAACTGCTGGCAAACCTCACTAAAATTTTTGGCTTCCGGAAGCACAACAACATTCATCCCCAATTGCCGAAAACGTTCCTTTGCCCGGCGGTCCGTCAATGATGTCGCCAGAATAAGGTCCGGCTTCAGGTCAACTATTTTCTCAACACTGACCTCCACCACCGTACCAACTTTCTGTTTCTGACGGGCGGCTTCCGGTCGGTTGCAATAAATGGTACAGCCGACAAGTTTATCCTGAACTCCCAGGAGATAAATCTCTTCCGTCAGGGCCGGACCCAAAGAGATAATTCTCTGGGGCAGCTCCGCGACAGCCGCGCGCGGTAAAAAAATGATTAACAGAAAAAAGACGGCTTTTTTCATTTTACTCCAAATCGTACATACTGTCGTCCGCGGAAAGATCTCCCAGTTTCGAATCATAACTGCTTTCATTATACTTCGTCCTAATCGATTCCACGTGTCCGTCGCAAAACGCCGCGTTGGCAAACCCGTTATGCCGGAAATAAACATTTGGTCCGTAATAATAGGAGGTGTCTCCGGGTGCGCGCAAAACGTTATTGGCAATCAATTCGTTGGTGAAAGGAGTCCAGATGGCGCTGTCGGCCAGCAAGATTGTTCCGGAAGCGTTTCTGATTCTGGTAAGCAGCACCGGAGGCTGCGCCTGTCCGTCCCAAACCGAATAGCCACCACCCAAATAGGTTGCATTGTATGCGTATCCGGTAAACGGCCGGTCGTAAGATTTTAAACCAAAACGGGAAGGGCATTCAAAAACCTTTCCGGAAAGATACCCTCCCAAGATTCCCGGCCGGTAAGTCATCCACCAATCATCAGTGGAAAAATCCCATCCGGTTTCACCCTCGGAATTGTAGTAATATGCCGGCGGTAAATAATCGTCATTATCCTGACTATACATGAAAAAAGAAATGGTTAGCTGTTTCAGATTAGATATACAGACCGCCTGCCTGCCTTTTTCCCGCGCCTTGCC
>JAPLMK010000028.1:1463-4851 GCA_026387085.1 Candidatus Omnitrophota bacterium | reverse complement strand
ATTGGAAGGGTTTTAAATAAGAAGCCGGGTTGCTTTCAAAAAACAATAAATAATATGGAAGAGGAAGGAATTCTGGTGAGCGAGTATAAAGCAAATGCCAGATATTTTAAGGTAAACAAAGAATATCCTCTTTATCCGGAATTAAAGAGCATCGTTTTCAAAACGGTGGGCGTGGTTGGGGGTCTCAGAGAATCGCTCAAACAGATAAAAAACATTAAATTCTCTTTTATATACGGCTCCTACGCCAAATCGGCAGAAAACTATCTTTCCGATATTGACCTTATCGTTATTGGCAGTATAGACGAAGACGCATTAATAACAGAACTGGACAAAATGGAAAAAAAGATAGGCCGGGAAGTTAATTACCGGTTGTATGAACTAAAAGAGTTTAAAAAAGAAATAGAAAAGAAAAATCCATTTCTTTTGGAAATTTTAAAGGACAAGAAGGTAATGATAACCGGAGCAGAGAATGAATTACGAAGAATTTTTGAAGGATGACCTCATTAAAAAGCAAAATCCGGATTTTAAGCAGATAGAACGACAGTTAAAAAGAGCACAAAAAGACCTGAAAACTGCTGAATCAAACCTATCGATTGATTTAACCTGGACCTTTACAATTGCCTACCATGCGATGATAAGGGCCGGCCGGGCATTGATGTATTCCAAAGGGTACCTGCCGACAACAAAAAATTCACACAAAACGATAATTGAATTTGCCAAATTAATTTTGGGAACGGAATTTGAGAACTTGCTCGGACATTTTAACCGAATGCGACGGCGGCGGCATGAATTTATTTATGACTCCGTAAATCACGTCACATTTTCCGAAGTAAAATCTTCCATAGATACGGCCCGAAAATTGATTGAAAAAATAATCGCCCTGGAAAAGAAAGAAAACCCGGAAAAAGATTTGTTTCGCTAATAAACAGGAGATGTGAGGTAAAATGGATTACGAAAGTTCACTTTCAGGGCTGGCGGATAATCTTGTTGCCGAAACAGGAAAAATAGTTCGCCAGACCAAGACGGAAGAAGAGTTAAAGATTGGGTTTGAAAAGATACTGGACCCTATCCTCAAAAGTCCCATCAGAATTCATTCCCGTTATGAACGTGCCAGTGCCGAGGCGAAAACCGTTTTCCGCGGACGACCCGACGCCGTTCATGGACAGTTAATTATTGAATATGAATCTCCGGGTTCATTTTCTTCCAAAGGAAACGTAGAACACGCCTATCAGCAATTAACGAATTATCTCTCCGCGGAATCCCGGGATTCAAAAATAGCCCAACCGGTTGGCGTTGGATTTGACGGCGAATCCATCTTTTTTGTTCAGTTTCACGCCGCGGAAATCAAGGCCGGCGGGAAAACAAATTTTGTCCGTCGCGGGCCTTATCCCTTTAATTCCGAAAGTGCCAGAACATTCCTGATTTATCTGCGCGCTCTGGCACGTCTGCCGCTCACCGCGGAAAACCTAGCCGCAAAGTTTGGACCCAAAAGCGAACTTGCGCCAAAAACAGTTTCGGCTTTTGCCGATGCGCTGGAACATTGGGGAAACGAAAGAGTAAGCGTCTTTTTCAATGAATGGAAACGCCTCTTCGGCATTGTTTACGGCGAACAGTTCAACGCCCACCAGGAAAAAGAGGCGGTTGCCCTATCAACGTTGTACAAGGTCGGCCAGGAAACTGATTTCCAGGAACTCCTATTTTCCGTTCATACCTACTTCGCTTTTTTGATGAAACTCATCGCGGCGGAACTTCTGACGTTGAGGGAAACTACTTTCAATTCCTCGTTTACCGCTGAACTTACCCACGCTTCCAAAGATGGTTTAACCGCTAAACTTTCCGACATAGAAGACGGCGGAATATATGCTCGCCGGGGAATTACCAATTTTCTGGAAGGCGATTTTTTCCGCTGGTACCTTGATGCCTGGTCTCCGCGACTGGAAGAAGCGGTTAGGGACGTAACCAGGGCTCTTTCGGAATTCGAGCCGGCAACAAGTACCCTCAACCCCAACTCTACCCGGGACCTTATCAAAAAACTCTATCAATACCTGGTCCCGCAGGAAGTCCGCCACCGGCTCGGCGAATATTATACTCCGGATTGGCTGGCAGAAATGGTCCTTAATGAAACCGGATATAACGGCGATACCAAAAAGAGAGTGCTGGACCCGGCCTGCGGTTCCGGAACCTTCCTGGTTCTGGCCATTCAACGAGCAAAAGAATACGGTTCGAAAAAAAACCGACCTCCGCTGGAAACAGCCAAAAACATAATCGCCAACATCTGGGGTTTTGACTTAAATCCCCTGGCAGTAATAGCCAGCCGGACAAACTACCTCTTTGCGCTCGGGGACCTAGCCAACGAACTCCAGGGTTTTGAAATACCAATCTACCTTACCGACTCGGTCCTCACGCCCACCATGACCACAACCGATATCTTCGGTAAATTCCTGGAGGTCTCCACCTCGGTCGCCAAGTTTAGAATCCCGGCGGAATGGGTAAAAAACGAAGGATTTCTGCTAAACAGGGCTGCGCCGTTGATTGAAGAAATGGCAAAAAACCGTTACTCCGTTGGCGAAGCGCTCAAGAGATTTAAAAAAGAAGGCCTGGTAATTTTTGACAACCAAAACATTGTGATTGACTTCTACACCCAGATACTTAAACTCGAGAAGGAAAACAAAAATGGTATTTGGGCAAGGTTTCTGAAGAACGCCTTTGCGCCGATGGCTGCCGGAACGTTTGATTTTGTAGTCGGCAACCCTCCTTGGATTCACTGGGATTATTTATCTCAAGAATATCGTAATGCCACTTTACAACTTTGGAAAGATTATGGACTTTTTTCTCTTAAAGGTTTCCAAGCTCGGCTCGGTGGTGGCAAAAAAGATTTTTCAATGCTTTTTGTCTATGCCTCCGCAGATTATTATCTGAATGATGATTCAAAACTGGCCTTCTTAATTACTCAAAGTGTCTTTAAATCAAAAGGAGCGGCTGAAGGTTTCAGAAGATTCCAATTGGGAGATAAAAAATATCTAAAGGTGTTAAAAACTCACGATTTGGTTTCTATCCAACCATTTGAAGGAGCAACTAATAAAACAGCGATAATAATTCTCAAAAAGGGGAAAATAACAGAATATCCGATTCCTTACATTGTTTGGGATAAGAAAAAAGGTGTTGGCAAAATCGCTACTGATAAATTATTAGATACGGTTTTGCCGTTTTTGCAGAAGAAAAAATATGTTGCTAAGCCAATTGGTTCAACCGTTGGACCATGGCAAACTCAACCAGCCGAATTAGAAGGGTTATCGGGTGTTGAAGGTAAAAATTATTACAAAGCTATACTCGGTGCAAATCCAGATCCTTACGGGATATTTTTACTAGAAATTAAACAAGTTTTATC
>JAPLMK010000028.1:0-1374 GCA_026387085.1 Candidatus Omnitrophota bacterium | reverse complement strand
TGAAAAAGGAAGACAGGAAATTAAAACCGTAGAAGAAAAAACTGAACAAGATTTAATTTACCCTGCAATTGGGGGACGAGATATTAAACGATGGCACGCTGAACATAAAACCTTCATGTTGTTAGCACAAGATACGAAAACTCGAAGAGGTTATAGTGAGGAATTTTTTAAAGCTAACTATCCGAGAACCTATGGTTATCTACTTCAATTTAAAGATGTTCTGTTAAAAAGACCTCTCTATAAAAAATTTCACGAAGAAGTAGCAGCTCCATTTTATAGCCAATTTAATATTTCTACAGATACGTTTTCTTTATACAAAGTAGTGTGGAAGGCAATAGCAGACGATATTTACGCAACGGTAATTTCCCAAGTTAAAACGGACATAGGATTTAAAACATTAATTCCAATTCAAACTGTCGCTTTCTTTTATAGCGATAACGAATCCGAGGCGCACTATCTTTGCGCCATTATCAACTCAAGGCCAACTCGTGATTTTATTAAATCTTTTTCTCCTGCCGTTGGAGGTCGTCTTGGCACACCCTCGGTTATGGAACACATCGCTATTCCAAAATTCAACCCCAAAAACGAACTCCACCGAAAACTCTCGGAAATTTCCCAAAGATGCCATCAGTTCAAAATCGAAGGAAAAGAGAAAAAGATTGAGGGGTTGGAAAAAGAGAATGATGGTTTGGTGGAAGACCTCTTTAAACTGGTCGAGTGAATTCGACCCCTACATTAACCGAACCAAGTTTATCGGGCTCTGTTAATGTAGGGGCGGGGTTAAATCCCCGCCCACGGGAGGGGACAAAGCCCCTCCCCTACATTTACTGAGGGATTCTTCCCCCCCCCCATTAATACCCGCAGGGGTCAGAATGACAACAGCGTAAGGGGCTTGATTCATCAAGCCCGCCGCGGGACGGATAAATCCGCCCCCTACATAAAAACAAGATTGCCGCGTCGCTTATAATGCGCTCCTCGCAATGACAAATTTATGAAATTCTATATCAGAACATTCGGGTGCCAGATGAATCAGGCCGACAGCGCCTACCTGTCCGGCCGCCTCACCGAATCCGGCTACCAGGAGACGGAAGACCCGAAAGAAGCGCAGGTTATTATCTTCAACACCTGCAGTGTCCGTCAACACGCTGAGGAACGACTTTTTCAGAATCTGAAAATCCTGCGTCCCCTGAAAAAAAAGAACCCGGAATTAATCATCGGCCTGATTGGTTGCGTTCCGGTTTTACACCGGGAAATATTATTTCGCTCGTTCCCTCACCTTAACTTTCTGGCCGGTCCGGAAAGCCTGGCCCTGGTTCCTGATTTAATTACCCGCAGTAAAAATGGGGCGCAGGTTGCAATCTTTGACTCTAAATT
>JAPLMK010000086.1 GCA_026387085.1 Candidatus Omnitrophota bacterium | reverse complement strand
TTCTTTTGTCAAGCCGAAGGCTTACCTCTGGCAAGAAACACAAGGCGCGCCTGGCTGAAAGTCCGCCGCGGGCGGGGAGAATATTACTTCTATTCTCCCAACTACTTAACTACCAAAGTACAGAAAATATTATACATAACCCCTGGCTGCGTCCGGCTCCAATGTTTATCTGGAACCGACTGATTGGGGAAGCAATAGAGCAATGTTACATCCAATGGAAGAAAAATTATTATCCCAGATAGAGCGCGAGGCCTATTTGAATGTGCCAACCTATGACGACATTCTAAACCTTAACCTGATCATTCCTCCGCTTTACAGTCCGAAATCCCGGGGGTTGAACCTTGGCTGGTACATTTTTGAGGCCGACAGGGTCCCGGCGGGATGGATTCCTTTCCTTCAACAAATGGACGGGGTTGTTACGCCGACCCGGTTCCATTTTGACCAGTTACGAGTTGCCGGATACGAAAAACCGGTTTATATTCTTCATGAAGGGGTTAATCCGGGATTTTTCGGACCAGGGAGCACACCTCTGCTTCCAAAAGATAAGTTTTCCTTCCTTCTGGCCGCAATCGCTCATCCGCGGAAACGTTGGAAAACGCTTGTTACAGCATTTCTTGAGGAATTTTCCAGCGATCGGGTAAGGCTACTTCTTAAATTGCAGCCAACCCGGCTGGCAACCATCCCGGTTATTGAACAGTACATTACTTCGGAGCGGGAGCGGACCGGCAGTAAAGCGGAAATAGTTCTTTCCTTTAATCCTATCCCCGGAAGTCTGGCACCATTATATGCTTCTGCCGACTGTTACGTCTCGGTGGCGCCGGAAGGCTGGGGATTGCCGCAAATGGAGGCGATTGCCTGCGGGGCTCCGGCCATTCTCTTAGATTGGGGTGGGTCCACCGAGTGGTTTACCAACGAGATGGGTTGGAAGGTCCCGGCCGCCGGAATGGAAAAACCGAGCGAAATGGATGGGTTCACCGGTTACGAAGACCCGAAGATAGAATGGGCGGTCCCAGACCTTAGTATCCTGAAAGAGAAAATGCGTTATGCTTTCCAAAACCAGAAAGAGGCCAAGGAAAAAGGTGCGGCCGGCAGCCAGATTGTCATGGGCAAATATCACTGGAAAACCGTTACCGATGAATTCCTGAAGATACTTGACTGGCAATCTGTTTCTGTTTTCGCCACTAAGGCCCCTACCCTTTCCGTGGCGATGATCACCAAAAATGTGGCTGGGCTTGAGGTTGAAAGAAACAACCTCTTCAAATCCAATTTAAACATCCTTTCTAAATTGGCTGAAGAGATTGTGGTCTTGGACAGTAAGAGCACAGACGAAACAGTCAAAATTGCCCAATCGTTTAACGCAAAGGTAATTCAGTATCAGGACTGTCGGCAGGATTGCGGATATTGCGATTTTACTACCAAAGAGGACGTCTGCCCGAAGAACGAACGAGGGAACAAGCAGTGTTTCTCCAAATTCCGCAGGGCGAGTTTCAAAATGTGTACCCGGGATTGGATTCTTCGGATTGATACGGATGAAGTAATTCGGGAAGAAGACATTCCGCATTTCAAGATGATTTTGAGTAAGGCCTACCAGGAATTTTATAAGTATTTTGCCTTCGGTTTTCCAACAGTCAACTTTTTCGGCAAAGTCGGATACTACCGTGCCGGCTATGACGGCGACTTCTCCTGGTTTCCCGATTTCCATACCCGGCTCTATCGGAATATCCCGGAATGCAATGAGTGGTTCGCGCCAGCCCACGAGAGTGCCTGTGTAATTACCGACAAAGGCTGGGTCAACATTATTCACCACCCTCAAACTCTGCTACTTCCAGAGCCGGTAGTTTTCCACTACGGCTACCTGAAGCCGGATTGCCAAGAGCGGAATGATAGGTATGCGGCTTTGGGTGCGCAACAGCATAATCTTTTAACCAAAAACCACTATTCCATCGGGACGTTGAGGTGGGAGGGGCAAATTCCGAACTTGGCGTCTAAATTAAAAATCATCATCGTTCCGGCTGATACAAAAATAGTGGGGGATGTGAAAAATGACCAGAGAAGAAGCGTTAGGGAAGATTAAGGAATTTTGGACCGGACAAGGTAAAGACATTCCAATTTATCATACGGATATACCGGACTGTCGGTACTCAGAATATGCTTTTATCTTGATGAACCTGCCTCAGCAACGAGCGACCATCCTGGATGCTGGGGTGGGCGCGAGCCTTTTACCCGCTTTTTTGTCTTCGTTGGGACACTCGGTAGTGGCGGCTGATTTGTGGGACAAGGAAAACAAGAGCATTGAAGGAAACCTTGAGTTTGCCGAACGGATAAGAGAAGAGCGGGAATTTACTTATGAGATATGCCAGACGAATCTATCGTCCCTTCCTTTTCCCGATAAATACTTTGATGTTGTCATCTGCAATTCTACCATTGAACACATTTCGGAGGAAGGAGACCAGGATATTAAGGTGGTCAAGGAATTACTGCGTGTGTCTAACGAACTGGCTTTTTTTACTTTTCCCGTTACCGAAATCCCGAAAGTATATGGGGACAAAAATAACCTCACCAACCATCCCGCCGAACGAAGTTATTCCTTCAATACCGTCATCCAACGTCTAATTTTACCGGCCATCGAGTCTGGTTTTTCAATCATACCAGCCCAAGGCATGGCGGACGACGGAAAATTGGCCGTAAAGCGAAACCCTGCGTAGGGAATAAATTTACCTTTTTATATTCGATAAGGAACCTGCGGCGGGTATATCGGCGTACTTCGCGGATGAGTTTTGAGCGTTTGCAAAGTCAAAACTAATTGCAAGAGGGCGGTGGGGTGAAAGGTTTATTGTGCTGTCAGAGGAGACTGCCTAAAATGGAGC
The DNA here is from genome assembly GCA_026387085.1 of Candidatus Omnitrophota bacterium. Classification (GTDB taxonomy): domain Bacteria; phylum Ratteibacteria; class UBA8468; order MWAK01; family MWAK01; genus JAHJUB01. The sequence continues at coordinate 17,158 of JAPLMK010000086.1, read as the reverse complement.
AGCCCCGAAACCTTTTTTCGGTCCCGGGGCTGTCTTTACAATCAAAACTTGTTTGCTCTTATAAGATTTATTTGGCCTGAAATTTATCCTTCCGTTGTTTATCAATATCGTTAACATACGCTAGGACTCTTTCCAACTCATCCGTGAGTTTCTTTATTTTCAGCATCGATTTGACCCTGATCCAAGGTCAATTTCCTAAATCAAACAATTACGAATGGATGGTGGACTAATTAAAAGGAGTGGCTATTATTAAAGGAATGGGTAGTTATTTTGCCGGAACAAACAGTAAATCTTACTTTTTGGAAAATAGATAAATGAGCAGAGTCAGGAACAAACTCAAGAATATGGAAGTGGCTAAAGGAAAAAAGAAGTGGAAGTTTTCCCGATGGACGGAGATGTCTCCCGGCAATTTTCCTAAAGGGATTTTACTGTTTAAGAGGAAACCGATTAGAAAAAGAAAGAGCCCGACAATCATTAGGAATCTTGCCATATACTTCTCCTCCTACCAAAAATCTTACCACCCCGCCAGGATAGGAATCAAGGATTATGAACCAACATCAGCCGTAATTGGAAGGCGAATATCTCAAAAGTTGATTGACAAAAAAGGTTCCAACATCACCCAGCCGCCAGAGTGAAAGCTAAACCCTGCGCCATTGTTAGGTTTTTAATTCTTCCCTGACATGATGTTCGAACCTTCCAGAATTAAGACAAGCCCTTTTCAAATTGCGGGCGTAGGCACAAAAGAAAATAATTATACCGCCACGACCGGCAATCAGCGCCAGTGTTTCTTTAGTCTTTTTCATGTTCCTCTCTTTCAGAAAATAAAGAGCGAAGCGAGCGCGCCTACGAGCACGACATAAAGGATATCTACCTTTTTAAACAATGCTACCAATGTTATCAAAACCAGCAATATCTTCGCCATATTCCATGGAACAGCATATGCGAATTTTATAGTCACAAAACATAATAATCCCACGAATGATGCATATATCGCTCTCGTTGCGCCTAAAAAATAAGGAGACCCCTTTAATTTATCGAAGAAGGGCGTTATGAGAACTACCATCAAAAAGGAAGGAGTGAATATTGCGAGCGTTGCGACTGCCGCACCTGAGAATCCATACAACAAATATCCAACAAAAGTTGTGCTCATGGTAATTGGACCGGGAGTGATTTGCCCAAGCGCGATTCCATCCATGAAAGTTTTACTGCTCATCCACCCTCTTACTCCCACAATTTCATGATGCATTAAAGGAAGAGCCGCAAAACCTCCTCCAAAGGCAAAAAGGTCAATTTTAAACATTAAAGCAGCCAGATTAAAGAGGTTTTTATCAAAAAAATAGAGTGCCGTCAAAGATAGAGAAAGAAACAGGACTATTAACGATATTTGTTTAAATATCTGGGTTTCTTTTTTGACCTGATTAAATGCCTTGGGAGTATCGCTTTTTTTGAAGAACATAATTCCTGCAAGGGCAGCCCCAAGAATTACAATGAATGGACTTATCCCTATCCATAAAAGAATTCCTGATATAACAGGGATAAAAATATCGTGGTAACTTTTTAACATACCCTTCCCGAAAGAAAAGGCCGCCTGAGCAACGATTGCAACAACAATGACTTGAAGACCGCTAAACAGCGAAACAACCTTCGGCATATTGTGTGAGCCGGTATAAAGCGCTGAAAATACAAGCATTAAAATAAATGCAGGCAAGCCGAATCCAACGTAAGAAACAAACGCTCCCAATATATTTCTTGTTCTCAGTCCTACATAGGCAGCCGTTTGCATTGCCGTTGAGCCTGGTATTGATTGGCAAAGGACAACGCCATCCTTAAAGGTTGCTTCATCTATCCACTTATGCCGGTCTACGGCCATTTTCTTAATATAGGCAACCATGGCCGGTCCTCCAAAAGCCGTTAAACCAAGCCTGAGGAATGACAGAAACAAAACGGGAATCGGAGGATTCTGATTATTTTGGCGGTTCATAGACATTATAATAACTGTAAAACTTTCTATCAAAATGTTACTACCTTGTCGCTTTCTTTTACGATTTCATACAAATCTTTCATAGTGTTGATGGGGCATAAATTGGATTCTTTCTGTTCTCTCGCCTTGATGCAGGTGCCGCAGGCATAAATCATGCCGTTACCTTGCAGAAATTTATCTGCCTGTTCAACAGTATTGAACTTTTCGTTGCTGATTTTCTGATACTCAACACCCTTGCCCATAAAGAACACTTTTACTTCATCCTTTTGTCCCAAGCAGAAATTTGCATAACGTAGAGCGTTCCAGCAAGTCTCAGCGTCGTTGCTTGAGATAATAATCCCTATTTTCATTTTGGATGTTCTTCCGTAAGAATAATCACGAATGAATGGCTTATGCTATTGTTATGCCAGATACGGCCTGAATCCTCACTCGGATCTAAGTGCCTGAATTGGATCCAGGTTCGCGGCCTTGATTGCAGGATACAAACCGAAGAAAACGCCGATAACAACCGAGAAAGAAAACGCAACAGCGGCTGCATCCAGTGAGATAACCGGCGGCCAGTGGGCGAATCGGGAAATGGCCCATGACAGAATAGCGCCTCCTCCGATGCCCGCCATTCCGCCAACACCGGCCAGTATCGCAGACTCAACCAGGAACTGATTCCGGATGTCCCGACGGAGAGCGCCGAGCGCGCGCCTTAATCCAATTTCCCTGATGCGCTCACGCACGGACATGAGCATTACCGCAAGAATGCCCACGCCACCCACGATAAGAGAGATTGCCGCCACGCTGCCGACCAGCAGTGTCATTGAACTGGTTGTCTCCCGTTCGGCCTCCAGGAGCGTCGCCTGGTTCTGGATAGTGAAATCGTCCGGTTTGGCGGCCAGACGGTGGCGCTCGCGCAATAGGGAGGCAATTTCTTCCTCCGCATTCTTCAGCAAACGTGAATTGCGTGCCTGAACATAGATTGTCTGCACATACGTCACGTTCAAAATCCGACGCATGGCAGTCTCCAACGGGACAAAAATCACATCATCCTGGTCGAGCCCGTTTACATCCGTACCCCGTGGGGTTGCCTTGCCGATCACCTCAAACAGAACCTTGCCGATGCGGATTTGTTGGCCGACGGGGTCGGCTGACCCAAAGAGGTTGGCGGCTGCGGTTGAGCCGACAACGGCAACTCTTTTGAGAGCCCGGCTCTCCTCGGGGTCAAAGATTCTGCCGGACTGCGGTTTAATGCCCCGGATTTGAAAACCGTCGACACTCATACCGGCCACGGTGGTATTAACGTTCTGGTCTTCCCATCTGATATTCACTTTCTCGCTTACCGCCGGAGCGGCCAATGCGACCGACGGACATTCCTCAAGGATGGATTGAGCGTCCGCAACCTGGAGAGTCCGCACGATATTCATTTGACGCTGCCTCCCGGCAATAAGCATGGATTTTCCCGCGCTGACAATCACCAGGTTGGTGCCCATGCGGTTTATGCGGTCAACAATCTGCTTCTGGGCGCTGCGACCGGTAGAAACCATCACTACCACAGCTCCCACACCGACAACCATCCCCAACAGACTGAGAAAGGTCCTTACTTTATGTTCTGTCAGAATCTCCAGAGAGAGAATAATTTCCTTTGAAATCTTCATTTTAATGCTTCCACCGGTTCAAGCCGGGCCGCGCGTCGCGCAGGCTGCACACCGAAAAAGACCCCGACCAGCAGGGCGAACCCGAGTGCCAGAGCGAATGGCTCCCAGGTTATGACCGGCGTCATTTTCGTGACGCGTGCGAGGCCGACGGTTATAATCCAGCCAAAAATACTCCCCAGGACCATGCCGGAAGTCGTTATGAGAATAGATTCCATCAGGAACTGCGCGAAAATATCGCGGCGCGTCGCCCCCAGCGCACGTCGCAGCCCGATTTCCTTGATGCGTTCGCCCACGGAGATGAGCAGGATATTCATCAGGACGATTCCGCCTACCAAGAGACTGAGACCTGCCAAAGCTCCCAGAAGAAGGGTTAATATACCGGAAATGCCCCGGGCAACCTTGGCGACATCCGCGGCGCTGAAGATGGCAAAATCGTCTTCTGCTGGCGGAGTGATGTGATGCCGTTCGTGAAGAAGACGGCGGATTTCATCGGCTATCGAAGATATTTGTGCGGGGTCCTTAACCTTGACACGGATATTTGAAATGTAATCTTGATTAAAAAGCCTGCGCAAGCCGGTGCTCAAAGGGATGACGATCCGGCTGTCGAAATCGTCGCCCATCGGACTCACGCCGCGTGTCTGGAGTATGCCTTTAACCCTGAAGCGGACATTCCCGATTTGGACATACTCGCCGATGGCGTTCTGCTGGCCGAAAAGGTCCTTAGCAGCCAGAGTGCCCAGCAGGCAGACACGGGACATTGTAGCCATGTCCTCTTCCGTGACCGGGTCCCCATCGGACGGATACCAATCGAACGCATCGTGCCATTCCGGCGCCACGGCCATCACGATGGTCTGCACCTGGTTGGAACCTGCTTTGACCGGCATCCCCATTTTAACGGCAAATGGCGCTTCAACCTCAATACCGCTAATCTCATTCTTGATGGCTTCGGCATCCTCCAAACGGAGTGTCGTGATCCCTTCCTGGGGCGGTGAGAACCCCTTGCCTCCCCCGGCTGTCACCATAATGGCATGTGTTCCGAAAGCGTTGACGCGTTTCATGACCTTCTTCTCGGTGCCTTTGCCAACGGCCATGATGACCGTCAGTGCCGCGATTCCAACGATCGTGCCCGCCATCATCAGAAAACTGCGAAGCTTGTTGGCGTTGAGCGACAGGAAACATTCCTGTGCGATGCGGAGAGTGTTCATTTGCTCATCTCCTTCTCAGCCTCAGCGCGGGATTCTGCATCGGCATCCAAGGGGCTGCTGATTACACGGTCTTCAGCCACCATGCCATCCTTAAGGAGAATAATACGGTTTGCATGTTCAGCGACATTTCTGTCATGGGTAACCAGAATGATTGTCCGCCCTTCCCGGTTCAGTTTTTGAAAGACGGCCAAAACATCGGCGCCGCTCTTGCTGTCAAGATTACCGGTCGGCTCATCCGCCAGGACAAGAGCCGGGTTGTTGATGAGCGCCCGGGCAATCGCCACGCGTTGCTGCTGGCCGCCCGAGAGTTGATTGGGTCTGTAGGTTGCGCGTTCCGTCAGCCCCACAGCCGCCAGGAGTTTTTCAGCCTGCTCCTTGGCATCCTCCGGATATTCCTTTGTGTAGATTAACGGCAACATCACGTTCCGCAGGACGGTCGCCCGATCAAGCAAGTAGAATTGCTGGAACACAAAACCGATCTTGTTATTTCGCAGGTGGGAAAGGGCATCATCATTTAAACTTACCATATCGGTTCCGTCCAGTCGGTAGTGCCCGTCCGTTGGTTTGTCCAGACAACCCAGGATATGCATCAGCGTACTTTTGCCCGTACCCGATGTACCCATGATGGAAAGGAACTCGCCTTTCTGCACGGAAAACGAGATGCGTTTGAGAACGCGTGTTTCTACAGAGGCTGTGACGTAGGTTTTATCAATGTTTTCCAGTTCAATCATGTTCATGGGTTCCTCACGGTTCTTTCGGCTGCATTTCCGGGGGTTTCAACGATACCGTCTCCCCCTCGTTAAGTCCTGACAGGATTTCAACGCCCTGGGAATCTTTCCATCCCACTTTAATCTCCCGCTTCTGCAACTGGCCGTTATTCAGCACATAGACTATGTTTTTCCCTTGATCACGTTTGACCGCGCCGACAGGGACCGTCAGCACGTTGCGGTGGGTCTCCAAAAAGACGGAAACGCTGGCGGTCATTTCGGGTCTGAGAAGCCCGCTGTACTTATCGGTAATTTGGACCACTGCGTCGTAGTTGACCACGTTTTCCTGAATTACAGCCTCGGGATAAATCGCGGCTACTTTTCCCGCAAATTCACGGGACGGAAATGAATCAACGGTAAAGACCGCTTTCTGACCGGGCTTGACCTTGCCGATATCCACCTCGTCCACAAATGCATCCACTTGAAGCCGGGCCAGGTTGATGATGGTCACAAAGGTTGGAGCGTTCAGACCCGCAGCCACGGTTTCCCCTTGTTGCGTGGAAACCGAACCGATAACCCCGTCAATAGGAGCCGTAATGGTGGCGTAGGAAAGTTGTACCCGGGCGTCAGTCAGCGCCGACTTGGCTCCTTCCACCTCGGCGGCGGCCTGTTTCGTGTCTTCCTCGTAACCGGCTATTGCCAGTTCCAGGGCCTTGCGGGCGGACAGAAGTTGGGACTCGCTGACCGCAATCTGCGCCTCCGCCTGGTCCAAATCCTGCCGGGAGATAAAATTTTTCCCGAACAATTCCTTTGCCCGCTCTACGTCTTTTCGGTTCAAATCAACCGTTGCTTGCCACTGGGAAACACCCGCTTCCGCCTGTTTAATCTGTACGGGCCGCAGGGATTTCAACGCGGAGAGTTTTGCTTCCGCAAGCCGAAGTCCGGCAGCTCCTTGTTGGACTCGCGCTTCCAGGTCGGCTTTCTCCAATTCCGCGATGACCTGTCCCTTTTTGACCACGTCGCCTATGTTGGCGTAAAGCCGGTCCACCTTACCGGAAATCCTTGCTCCCACGCGAACCTCTGCGCCAATCTGTGGTTTGACCACGCCAGTGGCAAGAACAACCGAGGAAAGGTCGCGTTTTGTCACTTTGGCTGTCGGCGGCGCAAGAACCTTTGTTTTTTCTCTCACGTGGAACCGCCAAACAGACAGACCCGTTACTGCACAAAGTAAAAATACTGCAAGAAGAATATTAGCCTTTTTCCGTTTTTTCATTTTTACTCCTGCATCCGCATTTTTGTTTACCCGTATCAGCAAGACTAGTCAGGCGCTTTAGACAGCCGGCAAATACATTCGGATCTATTGAATAGTGAACCCAGTGACCGATCCTCTTCCTCTTTATCAACCCTGTATTCTCCAATATTCTCAAGTGCTGGGAAACGGCGGGTTGGGATATCTTCAAACGACGGGCCAGAGCGGTAACGCAAAGTGTCTTTCCTTTCAATGCGAAAAGAATTTGCAGGCGCACCTCATGAGAAAGCGCCTTTAAAATCCGTGAAGTTTTTTTCATCGCGTCATCCCCTGTTTGATGTGGGCAGCTTGCCTGGATTGCCGAGAACTATCTGTGCAATGCAACTATTCATATATAATTATTTCTTTATATTATAGCACAATTCGTATGAGGACGGTATTCCTACCTGCTGTTTCTTTAGCCTGAGGTATAGAGCATGTAGATTCCTCCCAGGAGAACAAGAATACCGCAAATCTTCTTCAGAATTACCGCTCCTTTTGATTGTTCGTTCCAGTTGAGGTAGTGTTGAACAACCTCCGTGAACGTCCCGGCAAACACAATAACTGAACAATGCCCTATTCCATAAGAAAGAAGTAGCAGTATGCCGTAAAGCAGGTTGGTTGCCGCTAGTTTGAAGGTAATCGTGAGCATGGGCGCCATATAGGCAAAGGTGCAGGGTCCCAGCGCGATTCCGAATACAAGCCCGAGAATAAACGCCGCCAGTGCCCCTTTCTTTTTCATGGTAACCTGTCCCGGACCGGAAAACGGCAGCGGTATGACGCCAACCAGATGCAGACCGACAATAAAAAAGATGGCGGCGACGAAGTAGTTTCCAAACCTTCCAACATCACCCAGCATTCTTCCCGCGGCGGCCGTAATTATCCCAACAAGCGCTATGGTCAGAAGAACCCCGAAAGCAAAAAGAGCGGATATGGAAAACGCCCTTTTGGTGGATATTTTTCCCTGCCCATTAATAAAGCCCACGATGAGCGGAATGCTTGCCAGGTGGCAGGGGCTGAGGAGAATGCTTAAAATACCCCATACGATAGAAGCAAAAACGGCAATTAAAGGAGCTCCTTCAATTGCGTGCGCCAGATAATTAAAGAGAGTATACATCGTGCTATTGTGTAGCAGTCAGGTTAAAACCCAGTTCCTGCCACTTCGCCAAGATGTCTTCTTTACTTATAAAACCTACATGACGAAACAACTCCTTTCCAGACGGGTCAAAGAAAATCTGGGTGGGAATAACCCGTATTCCATACTGGTCTCCCGCGGACCGGTCTTCCCACACGTCAATAAATTTAACCTGTAGCTTCCCTTTGTATTCGTTCCGCAGTTCTTCTAAAATAGGTGCCATCATCTTGCAGGGAATGCATGTTTTGGCACCCAGGTCAACCAGGCGGGGTAATTTTTGGGTTGGCGCAGGGCCTACCAGCTTCTCTTTTGCTTTAACGGTACTGTTTTGGGCTAATAATACCTTTTCGCTTTTGCTTGTGTCTTGGGCCGGAGACGGCAAATTGACCGGCTTTGTTTCCTCTACCATCGGAGCGGTTGGCGCAGAAACAGATTGCTTGCCTTTTTGTTGCGCTGCAAACAGAACAAACACAACAACCAAAACAACCAGAATAACTACTTTACCAATAGTTTTTGTTGGCATCATTCGTCCTCCTTTTAAGAATTAAGTTTTTCAACCAAATGGTAATATCCTCGAAGATCGTATAAAAAACATGTTATTATCTTACCCGGTTACTTCTTAAAAAAATCTTTTTCTGAACAACGGCCTGTTTCAAATTGGATAGTTGCATGCGAAATACCGTATCTTTTCTTTAAAAGGTCTTCTATTTTATCTAAGACGGCACAGGTCTGGGAAAGCGGACAATCATCCATGTCTATATGGGCTTCAAAGTAAACTGTATCCTCGTTGGCCATCCAGGTATGCACATGGTGAATATTCTTCACTTTCGGGATGGCTTCTATGTCGCGCTGCATTATCCCATAATCCAGATCGGCGGAAGATTGCATCAGAATTCCGACCGAATTTTTAACTATCCCCCAGCTTTCCCGTATGATATAGACCGCTATCAATAGCGTAACGAGCGGGTCTATCCAGAAAACACCCCAGATACGTATCGCAATGCCCCCGAAAAGGACGCCTACGGAAGAAATCGTGTCGCCCAGAAGATGTAAATAGCTGGATCGCACATTCATGTTGCCGTGCGACTCTTTTTCCAATAACTTCATGGAAATAAAATTCGCGATAAGGCCGAATATCGCAACACCGATCATCAGACTGCTATTAATTGTTTCCGGATTCCGAAAACGCTTTACAGCTTCAAACACCAGAAACAAAGAAATCGCCATCAGGGCAGAAGCATTCACAAAAGCAGCGATTATTTCGGCGCGTTTGTAGCCGTATGTCCTGCGAACGTCTTTTTCTTTCCCGACTATTTTCCAGGCGAAATAACTTAACATAATGGAAATCGTATCGCCCAGGTTGTGCGCCGCGTCGGAAAGAAGCGAAAGACTGCCCGACATAATTCCACCGGCCACTTCAACAACAGTGATAAACCCATTCAGGAGAGTCACTCCCAAATATTTCTTCGCCGATAAATTTATTAGATTATGGCTAGGCTGATTTTGATTTTCCATTCTTTTGCTTCTTTCTGGACTGGGACTTCCGGACGCAAATGGCTTTACGGTCAACGCGAGTTACTTTTCGGCGGTCGTTGATTATCAAACCGTCTTCTTCCCCGCGCGGTTCAAGATATTTCAGGATTGCAGAAACATATTCATTTTATTTGTAAAATCACTTTCGCCACTATTTCATCAACCAGGCCATCTTCACACGGCGTTTTCCCTTTCTGATAACCCATCTCTTTGAGGTTGATAAATTTGGCCGAAAATCCTGCGTGTTCCAGTGTTTTCCTGGCACAGGCAACAAGACAACCGTCAATGACCACAAGCTCGGCAGCGGACTTCGCGGATTCAATCATACCCGCAACGTGAGCTCCGATGCCGTTGGTGCAGAACATTTTACCCTGGCCTTTTTTAGCCAGACGCCTGGCAACCCGGTCTGTAACTTCGCCGACATCGGACCCACCGGAACAGGAAAAAATCAATCTCTCGGAGCTTTCACACGCACATTTCTTTTTCTTTGACATTTGCCCCCTATTTGGGAATCAAGCCCTTGACCTGGTCCTTGGTGAGTACTTTTCCCGCGGAAACCACCTTTCCGTCAATTACCAGAGCCGGGGTCATCATTACGCCGTATTCAATAATTTTGTCTATTTCCGTCACCTTGATAACTTCGGCTTGCAAATTCAACTCTTTCAACGCCTCCTCGGCGTTGGCGGTCAACTGTTTACACTTGGGACAACCCGTGCCCAATATCTCTATCTTCATCGTTTAGCTCCTTTTTTTCAACAGTTTTACGAGTTTTACGGACAAATCTACCTGTGGAATCGTTTCTACTTCAAAATCAGATTGAACAAGTAACCGGTAAAAACAATTCCCACTCCGACGACGCCCGCAAAAATCAAAATCAGTTTTGTCTTCATAACCCTTTTCAGGATCATGAATTCCGGCAAGGATAAGCCGGTTACCGCCATCATAAACGCAAGCGTCGTTCCCATCGCCACTCCCTTTTCCGTTAGTGCACTCACCAGCGGGATAACGCCTGCGGCATTGGAATAGAGCGGAATACCTATGAGTGTTGCCAGAGGTACGGCATACCATTTATCCCTGCCGGCATATTTTGCGAGAAAATCCGCCGGGACATAGCCGTGTATCCAGGCGCCGATTCCAATTCCAACCAGCACGTACGGCCAAACTTTTTTCAAAATATCCCCGGTATAACTCTTAGCGTATGCCATTCTTTCCGGCCACGATAATTTGGAACCAAAGTAAGAAGCGTCTATCCTGTTTTGCAGAACGAACTCCTCCAATAAGTTCTCAACTTTCAGAGACCCGATAATAATTCCTGATATAATGGCGATTATTAAACCACTTACAATATATATCAGGGCAATTTTCCAACCGAACATTCCCACCAGCATAATTAAAGCTACTTCATTAATCATCGGGGAAGCAACCAGGAAGGAAAAGGTAACTCCAAGCGGCACTCCGGCTTCCACAAACCCCAGGAAAAGAGGGATGGCGCTGCAAGTACAAAATGGAGTGATGATGCCCAACAGGGCGGCCAGAACATTACCAACATATTTGTTCTTACGCAGAAGAATTGCCCGTACTCTCTCCGGCGGCAAAAAAGAACGGATAATTGAAACAGCAAAGATGATTACCAGAAGAAGTATGAATATTTTAACCGTATCAAAGATGAAAAAATCCACGGCTTCCGAGGCCAGGGTTCCACGGGGAATACGAAAAACCTGAAAAGTGAACCAATCAGCCAACAGTTTTACAGGATAGAAAACATTCATAACAGTCCTTTTCCCGCGTTTTTGTTTCTTAGGTCAAACCAGCGTTACAAATAGCTAATGTGCTATATAAACGGTCAAAAAAATTATCTCGTTCTCTTTTGGCAAAGTTTGTAACGGTCGACCCGGGTCATCTTATGCCGGTCGGACCGTATTTCCATGCTATCTTCGAGTTTCTCGTTCAGCAATCTCCAGATATGACGGAATGGATGTCCTTTAACGATACGGCAGTCCGTATAAAAACCATTCTGCTTCTGGTCTATCAACCCCACTTTCTCCAATCTCTTGAGGTGCCTGGAGACGGTCGGTTGACGAATACCGAGAACCGCTGTTATTTCACAGACGCACATACTTTTCTTCTCAAGCATCTTCAATATTCGCAGACGTTTGTCATCGGCCACTGCCCTAAGAAATTTCTCTGTTTTTTTCATTGATATAGCAATTTTGCTATATGATAGCATGTCATCAAGGGCTTGGTCAAGAGAGAGGGAATTTAGGTTAAAAACTAATTGCGACCGGATGGTGGGTATTGCCGGAAAGGTTTTTTGTGTTGTCAGTGAACCAAATTAAAAGGGACACGGGGGGGGTGGCTACCATCACCGGAATAGGCGGCTATCTTGTTGCACCGGAATACCCGGAATACGCAGCAGGTTAACGAAACGGCTAATAGTAAGGAGACCTTATGCTTGTAAAAGACTTGATTCCCAGGGTTAGGAGTATTTATGGCGATGAGGAGAGTCCTTACCTCATTTCCGATAATGTGTTGCGGGATACCAAAATTCCGTCTGGAATAGACCGGTTTAACCTGGAATTCCCCAAACAATTCATCATTACGGGAACAGCTGATGACGCAATTATAAGCATAGAACCGAGGGCCGAGGAGATTGCTCTTATCTGCCTTTACGCGGCGCTGGCTATCTTTGACGGCGAAATAGCCAAAAACGCTCAGCGGGCCGTAGTGATAACCGATCCGGCCGGCCGGACAGATGCGACTAAGATTTCCGCGGAACTAAGGGAGCAGAGAAAAAATATCCGGGAAGAGTTGAACCGGGAGATAGCAAAGGCGAATATCGGAGGAATTACAGGAGATTCCCAATCAACCAATGAGTCTCTCTGATTATCAAAAAAGAATTTTCAATTCTTTAAGGGCTAAGGTCCGGGACGAAACGGTTACCGTGGTCACGGTTACCAAAACCGGAACCGGTAATCCCTACGGAGAAGGCGAGACCGTAACAGAAACGACCGTATCCATCTTAGGAAAAGTTGGCTGGAACTCAGTACTTGAAAAGAACGACACGGCCGGAGGGTACGCAGAAATCGGAGATTGCCAAGTGCTTATTTCCTACACGGATATGCCAAAGGTTTCGGTTGAAAATGTCTATTTAAGGACTTCGGACGCAATAGACTTGATGATAATTAAAATCATCCCAGCGGAAATGACTAATGAAGCCATAATTATTTGTAAACGGAGGTAATTGTGGAAAAACAAAAGATTGATAGGTACTCTGAACAGTTGACGTCGGCAAGTAAGCATTGTTTGCGTTCTCTTTTAGACTACGCTGACGCCTTAAAGAAGAACGAATCGGACCAGAAGGTTAATGTTGCCATCGAAAGCCTTAAACAGCGTATGCATAACGATATTCCGGCATTACATCAAAGGGTCAGCAATCTTTTAATCCTTGCTTTAATGGGCGGGGAAATACAACCACTGGGAACCAGTGATGGAAACAACCATAAGAGTTGAATTAGACCAATTGCCTGGGGGGATTGATACAGTGCTTAGCCAGATAGTAGAGAAGACGCTTGAGATACTCCCGGGATTCATTGAAGAAACGGTTAAGCCGAAAGTGGTCTCTTTCTGCCCTACTCCGGAAGAAGAAGCCGAAATGTTAAGCAAGGACTCTTCCGGCGTGGGGAGCACTGAATGGGGCCGGTTTATTCGCAACGGGGCAGACCAACTGCCAATCAGGGAAGCGATTATGGCGGAAACTCCCCACAGAAATCCCCATGGTTGTTATTTCGGCGATGCGGCAAGAATAAACAGCATTACCAAGTTCTCCTGGGAAAGGCACTTCAGAGGGAAGGATGGACGCTTTGTTGCAGAACTAATTGGCGAACCTACGTCTCCTTTTGATTATGGCTACAGCCAGGCACTGGAAAACGGCGGGAGCTGGACGGTCGTCCCACGGGTCGGCCGGAAGCATCTTTATCCGGAGAAAGGGGTTTTAAAAACCCAGATGGTAAAGACCCTTCAAGCCAGGCAGATGTTTTTAAGAACGGTGACGGATTCTGGGTTTCAGTCTGAGTTAATTTCCCGAATAAAAAGGAGCCTCTAAAAATGCCGGAGTCTGATGACATTCTTTATAATTTAACAAATTCGTTTCATTACTTCTTGACGACCGAAAAGGTAAAAAAATGGGGTGTAGAGAAGACATTTTTAGGGTGGTACAGCAACCCATTGTTACAAATTATTCTGGGCTTTCCGGACCTGGAAGAACTATCTTTACCTACCCTGGCCTTGCAATGGGTGAACAATCCCTCATCTGGACAAGTGTTCTACGGAGGAAGCCAAGGGAAAGACTATTTTTTCACTCTATGGGGTTTTTCCGGAGGGGATACGACCGAAGCAAAGAACAAGGTCCAAAGGGATAAATTGATTGGCGATAGTTTGAGTTTGCTTGAAGAAGCCGCAATTCCTGTTTATTCTTGGAATGGGGCGACTAAAGGTGCGGAGATAGGGACCGCTCAGGTTATGGGTCAGATTTCAGCCCAGCCTATACCAAAGAGTGGTCAGACCGAGGCGGAAAAGTATCGGTTTTCAATAACTTTTACCGTCAGAATTTTGGAAACAATAACTTAGGAAGGAGGCAAAGAAAATGGCAAAAGTGACTGGAAATAAAATACCGTTGGAACGAAAGTATCAGGTATTCGTCAACGGATATGAGATTGATGTGGCCAGTGCGGTAAACCCGGGAATTGCTACTACAGAATTAAAAACTCCCGTGTTTGGAAGCGACGACCCGATATTAGCCACCATCGTTGACAACGGGACAATCTCGGTGGAGGTTACGGAAAAGGCGCAGAATAACGTTCTCCTGGACAACCTGTGCAATGTTTCTCCGGCCAAAACGGCAAAAGCATATAACTTCAACAACTTTAATGCCGTGTCCATCTGGTTGAACCGTAAGAGTCAAGATAACTCGCAGTACATCGGAGCGGAATTCTACGGGAATTGTTCCCTGGCACCATCTGGAAAGGCCGGCGCCCCGAATGCCTGGGGTACGAGAACTTTCGCTGGAAACTGCACCCCGACACGTAAATTTGAAATTCCGAATGTGGCCATCGCCGCGGAAAAGATTGCGATTACCAGTGGAGCTGGTACTCTGACCGATACTCCTCATGTGAACCCGGATGACGGATTCTTCGCTATAGGTGTAATCGCTCTGAAGTGGGATGTCACCAACCAGAAGGTTACTGAAAGCGAAATTCTGACCGTTGACGCGGGTATGGTTACGGTTGCCAAGGCAGTTACAAGCGACCTCGTGCTGACTGATGTAAACGCTGCTTACGTGATTTACCTTTCGTCTGGCGCCGGAGTTTATCCGACAGGCGATATTACGATTGAAGGATTGTACAAGGTACTGTAGAAGAAAAGTATGAGGGCGGGGGATTGTCTCCCGCCCTCTTCGTTTCACTGATTGGAGGATAGGATGGAAGAAACAAAAGGAATTGATATATTTCAGTTAGGAAAGAAAGAAGAGATTGTCAAGATAATTGACCCGTCCGGCGGGGAGGATTATTCGCTTATCCGGTTGGTCAAGATGAACAAGAAAGAGGCCGGGGAATGTTTTGCCATTTCCCGTAATGCCTCTGAAAGCAAGAAAAAGCATCTTCTGCTTGAAGAATCAACCAATAAAGTCCGCTCTGCGTTTGCCGCCAACCTTCAGACCCCCGATGTGATAGAAATGCTGGTCGCCTACGAGAAGTCGGAAATGCTGGTAAATATTGACCTGCTTTCTATTGCCGACGAGAAAGATATGTCTAAAGAAGATTTGAAGGTGGCCCAAGATGTAAAAGTAAAAGAATGGGAGATAAATCGGTCCAAGGAGATGACCAGCGAGAAGGAAGAGGCGCTAAGGGAGAAACTGGTCCAGCGACTGATAGACACAGAAGCAATAGCCGCCGGAAATATGGCGTTTGTGGACGCCGCGTTGGGATATACCTGTTATTTGTCGGATAAGGATGAGCGGATATTCTCCTCCGACCCTTCTGACCAGAGGCACGTTTCTAATTTAAGAGACGAACGGATCTACGGTCAGATTTCAGCGGCTTTCCATAAATTTACCCAGGTTTTTGCTGCGGCGCTAAAAGACATCCGGGCAGCGGCGGGTCGCGGCTCGGATTTTACTATTTCTACGAAATCTCAAAAAGATGCAACCGGCTCCCCCTCTTAAATGATGTAGAGCCGGTTAATTTGCCGTATGACTTTCTATTTTTATATGACTGGTCGTGTTATTGGGATGGGGTGGAACATGACCTTCCCCCCGAAAACTGGACCACTTGAAAGTAGAATCCGGCCTGTGCTAAAACATAACAACCAAGGAGGTACAGAATGCGTCAGGGGAGGTATACGGAAGAGCAGATAATTAATGTTTTAAAAGAATCGGAAGGCGGTATTCAAACCGGGGAACTCTGCCGCAAGTACGGCATGAGCAGCGCCACCTTCTACAAATGGAAGGCCAAGTACGGCGGGATGAATATCAGTGACGCCCGGCGCCTGAAGATGTTGGAGTCGGAGAATAGACGCTTAAAGCAAATAGTGGCCGAGCAGAGCCTGGATATCCAGGCGCTGAAGGCAATAAGCTCAAAAAACTTCTAACGCCCAAGGCTAAAAGGAATGCGGCTTTATTCATTACGCAGGGTTTTGGGCTGAGTCAAAGAAAGTCATGCGGTCTGGTGGGGCTGTACCGTTCCACTCTTCACTACCACCCGACGAAGAAAGACGAAGAAACGATCCGGGTCAGATTGAAGGAACTGGCCCAACAGAGACGCAGGTTTGGCTGCCCCAGGCTGCACGTAATGCTTAAAAGGGAAGGATTGGTAGTAAACCATAAGCGCACCGAAAGAATTTACCGGGAAGAAGGCTTGCTCTTAAGAAAGCGCCGGAAGTGTAGGAAGCGTGGTTCCATGCTTCGGATTGAAATGCCGGCAGCGGAAAGACTTAATCAAAGATGGTCTATGGACCTGATGTCAGACAGCTTAAGTACCGGACGCAGGTTCCGGGTTCTGACCATCGTGGATGATTATTCCCGGGAATGCCCGACGCTTGAGGTGGATACTTCCATCAACGGAGTGCGGGTAGTACGTACCCTGGACAGATTAATCCAGGAACGGGGTTTACCCAAATTTATTACGGTGGATAATGGTCCGGAATTCGCCGGTAAAGCCCTGGATGAATGGGCATACCAGAAAGGGGTTACCCTGCGCTTCATTGAGCCCGGTAAGCCGGTGGAGAATGCCTACATTGAAAGCTTCAACGGTAAGTTCCGGGATGAGTGCTTAAACGAAAACTGGTTTATGTCTCTTTTTGAGGCCCGGGAAATTGTCGAAAACTGGAGGATAGATTATAATCAGGAAAGACCGCACAGTTCCCTGGGTAATTTAACACCCCGGGAATTTGCCCAGAAAGCGGAAATTTTGGCCGGCGGGGAGTGCTTTGCACTCTAAAGAAAGGTGGTAGTGAAGACGGGGTAAGGTCAGAAATGTTCAAATTAAAGACGGGGTAACCTTTAAGTATCCTTCTGACATAGAAATTGGTGATAATTGTGTAATAGGAGAATTTTGCTATCTTGTAGGCAAAGGTGGACTTAAAATAGGTAATGATGTTCTTATTGGTTCAG
>JAPLMK010000066.1 GCA_026387085.1 Candidatus Omnitrophota bacterium | reverse complement strand
TTAATCTCCCGGCCCTGCTTGTAAAGGATATTGCCCGGTTTCTTAAGTTTGGCCTTACCTGCGGCTATCTCTGCCCGCAAGGTTTCGGCGGTCTTGAGGTCCGCGCCCATCAAGGGGTTTGACAGGAAGCGGGTTTCGTAAGGGTTGAAACTGAGCGTTATCTTTCCGTTTTGGACGTCAGCGGTGGTCTTGTCCCGATAGCCGTATAATTTGTCAGTCCCCTTCAGGCCGTCGCATTCAATCGTGGCGGTGGTCTTCTTATCCAGCAGGTTGACCGCGATGACCTCTACCCCGTCCTCAACCGTAGTTACCTTCAGGGGCAGGGGCTTTTCCGGGCTCAGGAGGAACTCATCCATGCCGGCTATTGTTTCGAAAACAAAATCACATCCCAGCCGCAGGTCGATCGAGCCAAACTGGCCGTTGTAGACGTAAGGGGTCATTCCTTTGCACCCGTTTACGATGCCGGTATAGACCGCGCAGCTGTATTCGTCAAAGGTGGGGTAGTCGGCATACACATCAAAGTATCCGTAACTCCATGCCAGCGGTGTATGCCAGGGCACAATCCGGCCCTTGCCGGCGGAGAGGACCATGCGCATCTGGTTGCGGACTTCCTTGGGGCTGCGCATGCTTCTTTTTCCGGAGGAATCTACGGTCGGGCTGAGGTACGGGTGCGGGTTTAAGATATCGGCGCAGCCGGTATAGAGTTCCGGGGAACGCGAAATTATCATCACCGGATGGTACGGGTCCAGTTTTTTAATAAAATCGTATTGGTGTTTAAGGTAGACAGGGGAAAGCCCGCGGCATTCCGGCTCGTCGGCCAGGTAATACCACAGAAGTTTGGGGTTATTTCTGTTTTCTTCAATAACTTTTTGCATGCTGCTGAAAATTAAAGCGGATGGCTCGACATCTTTGGTTATCCGGCCGCTCTTTTGTTCGGAAGGGTCGAGCCGTTCGCATTCGAAATTAATTTCACAATGCCAGGCATTGACAAACTTGCTGTTGGGATGGGGCATTGTTTTTAAAATCTCTTCGCCGACCATCCAGCCCTCGTTTCCGTACCAGCCCCGGACAAAGATGGGCTTGTTGTTGACGATCAGGTTCAGGTTCTTGTCGATATAGGCGCAGCTACCCGGAGCCGGGGCTAACTTCCGGATAAGGACAGTTTGTTCAGCAACCGTCTTGCCGGAAGCAGTTACCTGGCAGGTAAGGGGGTATTCGCCGTCAGTTAAGGATGCGGCGTCAAAGGTGAAGTTTACGATGTGGTCCGCCACCTTCTTTTTAATCGTGGGTTGGTTGGCCAGGGAGATTGTCAGGTCAGCGCCCCGGAGTTTTTCCAGGGGCAGGTTAAGGGTGACGCTGCCGGCAATCTTCTTTACTTCCTGTCCCGGGAAGATGCAGTTGGCGTAGAACGGCTCGGTAATATCGATTACCAGCGGGTTGTAGTTAACGGTCAGGGGGAAGTAGATGCCGTTTACAAGTTCGTCTTTTCCGGAAGTGAGGGTTGCCTTGATTGTCCGCTTGCCGGTATCAACAAAAGAAAGGTTATCGACCGTAAAGGTCCCTTCGCCTTCCGCAACCTTCACCTTCTGGCCCGGGATAATCTCCTGGCCGGTTGCGTCGTACAGCGAAAAAAGATATTCTCCGCTGGTTAATTTGGTGGCTGAGGTATTAACCTCCAAACTCCCGGTGAAGTTCTTTTCGGCGCTGGTGATGTAGGCCTGCAGGTTGGTAATCCTTAAATCAAAGCGCGGGTCCTTTTTGGGCATGCCGGCTACCTTGGTAAACTTGTCCGGTTCGTGGAACCCGTTACGCACAGAAGACCAGGTTGTCAGTTCCCGATACTGGTTCTTTTCCCGTGTGATATTCACCAGCCAGGTATCAGAGAACGCCTTGGAGTCGGTGTAGTAGAAGGCGGAAAGGGGAATTCTGATTTCAGCGGTCCAGAAGTCCGCGCCCTTGTAAATAGCTGAATCCCACAAGGAACTGTAATTGGCGATAGTGGTATTTCCGTTTTCAATGTAGTGGATGTCCCACTGGGTATTGATGGCGTTTAATGCAAACTGGTAATAGGTAACCCCTTTCCCGGTCGGGTCCAGGAAGATTTCGACGCATTCGTCGCCAAAGAGCAGGGGATTATCTCGGTCTTTGGTTGTGTTAAGGAACTTACCCATCTCCGGCTCGGCGCAAAAGATGCCCAGGTATACAGCATCCGGATTTACCAGCATGCGAAAATCGGTTTTGGCCGGCGCTTTGGTTTCGCCTGTGCTGGCTAACCAGATAAACGGCGAGCTGGGCTGGGCTTTTTGCCAGGCGGCCTCATCCAACTTGCCGTCAATCTTTACTTCACCGGACAGGGGCGAGGGCGCAAAGCTTTCCGCCCGCAAGTTGTTGGAGAAGAGAAGCATTACGGCGCAAAGCAAACTACCCCAAAATAGACCTTTTTTCATGGCGCATCCTCCTCGTATTTTTAGAGCTTTTAATTTATTAATCGAAAATATTTAACTGATATTATAACCGATTTATTAAAGTAACGAAATGGCGAATTTTTTATAATGGAATACCGTCGCAATCAGAGACCGCCAACTTACCGTTTAATTTAAGTTTGATGACCGTGTCGTTTTTGTCCGGCGGTTCTTGAGGCAGGCCTGTCAAGAAGAGACGTCCGTCTTTGGCCTGTTCTATCTTTACCTTTTGGCCGGTAGCCATAATTGTGGCCGAAAGGACTTTATTCTTTATTCCCGGCATGGAGGCAATCTTACCGGGCCAGCGTAAGATGTGCCAGTAAAGGTTATCTCCTTTTGTGTTGATATATCCGATTATGCCGCCTAACCATTGAGCCGTCATCGCCGGCGGTCTTTCGGAATCATAGATTGATTCACCGTTAACTTTCATCCATTTCCCAATCTCTTTTAACCGCGTTACTTCCTCTTTCCGGACGCTTCCGTCCGGTTTCGGACCGATATTGAGAAGGTAATTTCCGCCGCTGCTGGCTGAGGTTACCAGGTATTCTATTAATTGGGCGGTTGTTTTAAAGGTGGGGTTGTTTTTGATATATCCCCAACCGCAGGAGGCGCCCATGGTCATGCAGGATTCCCAGGCGCGGCCGGTCTTGGAGGCGGTTACCACCTGTTCGGGCGTATCCATGTCCTCGTCAACTCCGGAGCGGTTGTTGATGATTATCTCCGGCTGGAGGGACCGGACCATCTGGTTAAGTTCTTTTGCGCGCCAGAGTTTGGCGATTTCCGGGCTTCCTGTTTGCCGGAACCTCGGTACACCCGGTATCCATTCCCCGTCGTAAAAGAGGTAGTCAATCTTACCGTAGTTGGTCATCAACTCCCTGACCTGTCCGTGTAGTTGTTTAGCCATCGCCTTAAAGCTATCCGGGTACTTTTTCCGGTCGAAGTATCCGGGAAAACGCCAGTCCATTAGGGAGTAGTATAAACCCACCTTTAGCCCGGCTTTGCGGCAGGACTTGACGTATTCAGCCACAAAGTCCTTTTGGGCCGCGGTCTTAACCGACGTAAAATCACTTACCTGGCTGTCATAGAGGCAGAAGCCGTCGTGGTGCCGGGCGGTAAGGACCATGTACTTCATCCCGGATTCCTTTGCCAGAGATGCCCAGGAGTCAGCGTTAAATTTAGCGGGATTAAATTGGTTGGCCAGTTTGGCGTACTCATCCGGCGGGATGCGTTCGACCAGCATCGTCCATTCACCCCGCCCCAGAAGGGAATAGAGGCCCCAGTGGATGAACATCCCAAACCGCGCCTGGTTAAACCAGGCTATCCGTTTTTCGTAGGAAATCATTCTCTTTGCCCCTTGGTTGTTGTTTCCGCAAAATGCGGTTATTCCCGTCGGATTTATGTATCTTTCCGCCCGTTTTCTTTTCCGAAATGTTTTTGCATCCAACCTTGTATTCCGCCGGATTTGCGCAAAGAATAAAGCCAAATCAGGAGCGCTGAAACGAGAAGAACAAAAAGGATTGCCCCCGCAGTTTCCAGAGCATTAAACCGGCTGATAATGGTTTGGTAGGTAGCGAGCCCTTCATAGCCGATAAATCCAAAAATAAGACTGCGTAAAAATGTGCCGGCTAAGGTTGAGCGGAGGTATCTTTTGGGATTTAACTTAATGATGCCGCAAACGACTGCCACCGGAGCGCCGGGGATAAAAGGAATTGCCCGCAGCAACACCAAGAGCACATCATCTTTCCAGGTATTATCAAAACGTTTTCCGATATTTTCAACGTCTTTCCTGGTAACTCCTAAAAATTTTCCGAAACGCAGGATAATCAGGTTTTCTGACTTGTCGGCAATAAGATATATTATCCACGAACCGATAGTTTTGCCGAATGCGGCCAGAAAACTGACCAGGAAAAGCGCGGCAATCCCCTGCCCTTGTAAACGCAAAAGACTCCCGGCGGTGGTCATAATCAGCGGGGATGGAATCGGCGCGATGATTTCCTCTATAAAACCGCCAACAAGCGCGTAAAGACCAACCGGTATCTGTTCGGAGAGTAACTTTATGTGCAGGATTAAGTTTTCAAACATTAGTGAATTGTACGTTAAGAAAAGGCGTGGGCCTGAAGGTGGTATCTGTCAGGAATAATCTTTATTTATTTTAACGTAATCTTCGGTCAGGTCGCAGCCGTAGGCGGTTGCGGAGAAGTTGCCTATCCCCAGGTCAAGCGCGATTTCTATCTCCGGAGCGGCAAGCGCTTGGTGGATGGTTTTTTCCGAGTAGGCGGTAATCTCTCCGGCGTCAAAGACCATGGTTCCGGCCAAGGAAAGGGTGGTTGTTTGCGGGTTCATTCTCGCCGCGCAGCTGCCGGCTGAAGCCAGAATTCGACCCCAATTAGGGCTTTCCCCGGCGAGCGCGGTCTTTACCAGGTTACTGCCGGCTATCCGCCGGCTGACCCGCCGGGCATCTTTCAGCGACCAGGCGCCGGTTACCTTAACAACCATCACTTTATGGGCGCCTTCGCCGTCAGCAACTAATTTCCGGGCCAGTTCCAGGCAGCATCCGGTCAGCTCTTCCTGGAAAAGAGCGAACTCTTTCGTCTCTTTTTTTATTCTGGGGTTGGCGGCTTTTCCGTTTGCCAGGATTACCACGAAGTCGTTTGTGGACTGGTCGTCATCCACGGTAATAAGGTTGAAGGACTGGTTGACCGCCTCGCGCAGGGCCAGTTGGAGCGCTTCTTTTTCGATGACCGCGTCGGTAGTCAGGACCACCAGCATTGTCGCCAGCTCCGGCTTAATCATTCCGGCGCCTTTAGCCATGCCGCCGATGCGCACCATTCCCGTCCGGCCGCTGATACCGGTTTCCCGGACCGTTTCTTTAGGTACGCGGTCGGTGGTCATAATCGCCCGGGCGGCCGGCGCGCTGTTTTGGCTGAGATTCTTGATTAATTTCGGTAGCGCTCCGACGATCTTCTTCTCCGGTAGAAGCAGGCCGATTTTACCGGTTGAGGCGAAGAGGACGCTCGGCAAATCAATCTTAAGCGCTTGGGCCAGGGCGGAAACGATGCGGCTGGTAATGGCCATGCCTTCCCGGCCGTTGATAGCGTTAGCATTGCCGCTGTTGAGCAAGACCGCCTGCTTCTCTCCGGCCTGGCGTAAATGAGCGAGACTCAAAAGGAGGGAGGCGGCTTTAAATTTGTTGGTGGTGGAGACGCCGGCGGTAACGGCCGGCTCTTCCGAAAATACCAGGGCCAAGTCTTTTTTATTGCCGGCTTTGATGCCGGCGCTGATTCCGGCAGACAGAAACCCTCTGGGGTAAGTTACGCTCATCTTATGTTTATTAAGAAAAAGGTAAATAGTCCGTAAGCGCCGGTATTTTTATCCGCGGTAATCGGTGTTCTATTTGTCATGACGCGGATCGGTGGTGCGTTCCACTTTTTTAACTTTCTTTATCTTAGATTTCTTTTTCAGTCCATCCAGCAGTTTTTCGTATTCTTTCCGGTTAACCGGAATATTCACGGGCTTTTCTTTTTTGCCGGAAAGGATGAGGGCGTTGATAAATTCTATCGACCAGAGTCCCTCTGCTCCGGGCGCAAGCAGTTTTTCCCGGCCCATGATTGCGGCGCAGAAGTTACGGATAATCTCCTTGTGGCCGCTCTCTGTTTTTGGCAGTTTCAGTTTTTCTTCTTTGATTTCCGGTCCGCCCCACATAGTTTTGGCGGTGGCGTTATGTTTGGAGATTGACGGTTTAAAGGTGAAGAGTTTTACGTCATTTTCCGTCAGGACAATCTTGCCGCTGTCTCCGACAATTTCCATAAAGAGGGGTGAAGCCGGGTCCTCGCAGGTGCTGGTGTAGTAGTAACCCCAGGCGCCGTTAGGATATTCAAGGAGCGCGGTTACTTCGTCTTCTACTTCAATCTTGTGTATTTTGGTCCGGGTTTTGGCGATAACCCGGCTCGGCAATCCACCCAGGAGCATGAAAAGGTCTATGCCGTGGGGCGACTGGTTTATCAAGACGCCGCCGCCTTCTCCAAGCCAGGTACCGCGCCAGGTGGAGCTGTCATAGTATGCCTGGCTGCGGTAGTGGGGCTCGACCGCCAGGGTGCGTTGAATTTTACCAATTCGTCCGCTTTTGATAATTTCGCGCGCGAGCCGGACGTGCGGAAAAGTTCTTTGTTGGAACATTACGCCGAAAACCTTCCGGCTCTTTTTTGCCGCCGCCAAAAAAGCGTCGGCTGCAGCCACGGTTACCGTAATCGGTTTTTCGGAGAGGACATGCAGGCCGGATTTGAAGGCCGCAATCCCGATTTCGTGGTGGAAATAGTGGGGTGTTACGATTAAAACGGCATCGCAGAGGCCGCTCTTAATTAATTTGCGGTAATCGGCAAAATAGGGAACGTTGTTTTCCGTCCCGATCTTCCGGGCGGTCTCCGGGTCAGCGTCGCTTACGGCTGCAAGCTGCGCTTCCGGCAGTTCCTTGATTTTCTTGATGTGTCCCTGCCCCATTCCGCCGCAGCCGATCATGCCGATTCTTATTTTTTTCATAATAGCAATTATAACGTAAAAAGCGGTTTTTGGCAAAAAGATGTTTAACCGGGAGCGGACGGTTTTTTCGTTTTTGACACGGCAAGGTCTTATCCTGTATGATATTAAATTTAAGAATGTTGTTATGACGAAACTATGAAAATTGGGCTTATCGGTTATTCCGGCAGCGGCAAGACCGCTCTTTCCACCCTTCTTTCCGGCAAAAAAGTTGAGTCGTTTGACCCGTTTCAGCCGTCGGTTGTTACGGTTAAATTAAAAGATTCCCGGTTGGACCGGCTGGTAGAAATCGTCAAGCCGAAAAAGATTACGCCTCCGGAAGTTTTGCTCTTTGATTTTAAAGGCGTGCCGAAAGGCGCCGGTTTTGATGAGAAGGAACTGGTTTGGTTGTTAGAAGTGGATGTAATTCTGCTGGTGGCGGATGGGTTTTCGGAAGTGAGCACACCGGCCGATGACCTGAGTTCCCTGCAGTTGGAGCTTATTTTTCGGGACATAGAAAGGCTGTCCGGCGTGGAAGCGAAGCGCCAGACGGAAATAGAGCAGCACCGGCGTAAAGCTAATCCCCAGGAAGATGCCGCGCTGGAAAAGGGCCGGGCCTGGCTGGAAAAAGAAAAACCGCTGCGGTCTTTGGATGTCAGCCCGGAAGAGAAGCGGTTCCTGGTCTCGCTCGGATTGGTTACCGCCAAAAATACGCTGGTTTTAGTGAATGGGAAAACAGAAACTGCCGGCATCAGTGATTCCGGGCTGCCTTGCTGGCGGCTGGATGCGGGCGCGGAAACTAATGCCGGTGAAATTTCCGCTTTCTGGAGGTTTATTCTGGAGGCGGCCGGTCTGAATACTTTTTATACTGCCGGCGAGAAGGATACCCGGGCCTGGCTTCTGGCGGCCGGCGCAACGGCCCTGGGAGCGGCCGGGCAGATACATTCCGATATCGCGCGTGGTTTTATCCGGGCCGAGGTGGTTAATTTTAAAGATTATGACCGGCTGGGTTCTGACGCGGCTTGCCGGAAAGAAGGGGTTCTGCGGCTGGAAGGAAAAGAATATCCGGTTGCAGACGGGGATATTATCAATATCCGGTTTTCACCGTAGAAATATCATTGCGAGCCCGAAGGGCGTGGCAATCGCAACCTTAGAAAACCGGGATTGCCGCGGTACACAACGCCTCGCAATGACAAAAAAATTTATTATTTCAGAAGCGGTAGAACCTGAACGGCTATTTCCGAGGCGGCGACCTTCAGCGCCTTGGCTTCGGCCGCTTCCAGACTTAAAGATAAAGCTTCTATTTTTACTTTTTTCTCGTAAAACAGTTTGCCTGCCCGGTCTAAAACTACGATTTCTAATTCTGATTTAGCGCCGATTAAGCCGGACTGGTTTTCGCCCGGTTCCGCAGAAGCGACTCCGATAATGTAATATTTCGAAGTAAGCGTGAGCGGAAAAGTCCGTGGTTTATTGGCGAAGTAAAACCCGGCGTATTCCCGCAGCAGGGCGTTTTCACCGTTTTTTACCGGGAAATTACAGTAATCAAGGTAATAGTGCAGGGTGGTTTCGGCAAATAACTGCCGGGACGGAGCGCCGGATATTTTTTCGTTAATAGCGATAGCTACCGTTGGCCGGGGACCACGGGATAATTTTCTTGAGATTGCCCGGGCAATATCGCTGTCGCGTCCAAAGGCAGCTTCCGCGTTAGAGGGTTTAATCGGACAGAAGGCCATTTTTTTCTGGTCAAAGACCTTGCTTACAGACAAAAGGCAAGCCAAGAGAAAGAAACTAATTACAACCTCCTACAATATGCTTTTAATGGCGGCCAGGATACCTTCCCGGTCAAGGCCTTCTTTTCGGTAAAGAGCTTCCGGTGTTCCGCTTTGCCCGTAAGATTTGACTCCTAACTTGCGGAATTTTATTGCCAGGCCGTTCTCGGCTAAAAAGTTGGCGCAAACAGAACCCAGCCCGGTTTGGATGTGGTGGTCCTCAACGGTAATTATCCGGCCGGTAGCCGCGGCTTCCCGAAGCGCTTCAATATCCGGCGCCAGCGGAGCGGAAAGGGCCAAAACTCCAATTGACACGCCTTCTTTGCGCAAGGCATCGCTGGCGGAAAGCGCATCCTGGGTCATGGGCGCGCCCATGGTTATGAGAGTAAGGTCTTTGCCGCGGCGCAACCAGTCGCCTTTTCCGTACCGGTATTGGTAGTTTTCGTCAAAATAAGGGGTTCCGTCCTCCCGGGTAATGGTGGCAAGTTTGGAACGGCCCATCGTGACCAGAAAATTGCCGAACTCTTTGGTGATGAAACGGATAACCCGGTCGGTTTGGTTGGGGTCGGCCGGCACGATTACTTTAAAATGGTAGAGGTTGGCGAAAAGGCCCAGGTAGTCGATGCATTGATGGGTTTTACCGTCTTCGCCTACATCCAGGCCGCAGTGGGTGCAGACAACCTTCAGGTTGGTGTGGTTAAGATCGTTGAGCCGTTCCTGGTTGTATGTTTCATCCACCCCGAAGGCGCCGAAATCGGCAAAGAAAGTGATTACGCCGGCGGCAGAAAGAGCTCCGGCCATCGTGGCTGCTGTGTGTTCCTGAACGCCGGTTTCAAAGAAGGAGCAGGGCGAAAGGGTGGCAAAGTCCTCGGTGCGTACCGAACTGGCCAAATCACAGTCAATTACGGCCAGCGGTGTTTTGCCGCTGAAACCGCAGGTTTGCTGAGCGATGGATTGCAGGGCTTTTCCGAAAGCGCCCCGGTTATCCGATTTTTCCGCGGCCGGGTAAAGAATCGGCGCTCCGGTATCAACTATTACCGGGTAAGAAAGGTTGCGGACCGGCACGGAGAAAGACCATTTTTTGCGTAAATCAGACAATCGGTCCAAATCATCGGGAAGGTTTAGTTCCGCCAGGGCTTTGCGGCACTCCTCCGGTTTCAGGACGACGCCGTGGTATTTGGCTTTGCCCTCCATGAAGGAAACACCTTTGCCGATTACGGTCTCGGCCAGGATGACGGTCGGGCCTCCGCCTTTGGTCGATTCCCGTAAAGCGGAATAGATTGACTGGTGGTCGTGGCCGTCTGCCCGGAGTACTTTCCAGCCGTCGGCTTCGTAATTGCCCGAAATATTCTGAGGCATTACTTCTTCCAGCTTTCCGCTGATTTGAATGTGATTATAATCAACGATGACCGTGATCTTTTCCAGGGCGTATTTTTTGGCAAAGCGCCGCGCTTCGGCAATCTGGCCCTTGGCGTGTTCGCCGTCGCTCATTGCCACAAAGACGTGATAATTTTTCCCCAGCATCCGGCTGGCGAGCGCAAAACCGCAGCCGGCCGAGAGCCCCTGCCCCAGGTTTCCGGAAGACCATTCCAGTCCCGGCAATTCCCTGACTACGTGGCCTTCAAACGGCGTATCAATCATGCGGAAACCGCTGACGGCCGCATCGGTGGAAAAGAAACCAAGCCGGCCCAGGACCGAATAGGCGCCCGGGGAAGTGTGGCCGTGGCTGATGATGATGCGGTCCCGGTCCGGGTTGTCCGGTTCGGTTGGATTAATTGCGGCGAATTTGTAAAGCACAAGGTAAATATCCAGGGATGACATGGAGCCGCCGGGATGTCCGCAGGTGGCCAGGGTGGTCATCTTCAGGATATCACCCGTGCAGAGGTTTGATAGACGGCCGAGTTCTTTCAGTTCCTCCGGGGAGAGTTTTTCTTTAGCAAATCGTTCCGGTAGCATAATAACCTCGCTTGTTGTTAGATAATAAATTTTGTGTTTAAAATTTATTATCTTGATATTATAAATTTATTATTTTACTCCCAAGTTTCTCCCCCCGTCAAATTTGGTAATGCGCCAAAAGTTATGCTAACATATCAGGAACTTAAATGATACTGTTAAAAATTACAGAAAACCAGAAAAGAATACCACGGAAGCACGGAAGAAGGGAAGCACGGAATAACTGCATATTTAAAAATTAAAGTATTTAAAGCTAAGAAATGTAGTTTAAATTAGGCTTTCCCGTGTTTCCGCAGTTTTCCGTGTTTCTGTGGTAGGTCTTTTGCGGTTGGTTTTGACAATACGACTTAAATTTTTGGGGGTGATATGGAAAAACAGAAAAAAATTATGGTGCCAAAGAAGGAAACGTATGCCTGCGCTTTTACTTCCGCTCCGATTAAAGTGGACGGGTTTCTGGACGAGCCGGCTTGGGAGAAGGCGCAGATTCTTAATTTTATCCGGCCGGTTACCTTTCGGGAGCCGATTTCCAAAACAGAAGGCCGGCTCCTGTATGACAAAGAATATCTTTACGTCGGTTTTAAGGCCTATGACCAGGATATCTGGTCATACCATACGGAAAGAGATAGTATTACCTGCCACGAAGACGTTCTGGAAATTTTTATTAAGCCGGACCCGGTTGCCCATCCGGATGGGCCGGACCCATACTACAACTTTGAAATTAACGCCCTGGGGACAGTTATGGACGCCTTTAACGTCAAGCGCGGCGCCGCCGGTAATTACAACCGCTGGTCAAGTTGGAACTGTAACAGCTTAAAGGTTGCAATTCAAATCAAGGGGACGATTAATGACTGGCGGGATAAAGATGAATACTGGGCGATGGAGGTAGCCATACCTTTTGCCGGATTGCCCTCGCTGGCAGGAAAAAATCCCCGGAAAGGAGATAACTGGCTCTTTCATCTTTCCCGCTATGATTATTCGGTCTATCTGCCGGAAGGCCGCGAAATAACTTCTTGCGCGCCGCTTTCCAAGGCAGATTTTCATTTTTACGAAGATTGGCTGAAACTGCGTTTTGAATAGACAACCGGGGAGAAAATTTTCCGGAGGCGCAAGGAATCAGGGTAAGTTTTAAAGAATTAACTCCGACTTGCGGAAAGAGATATCTTTTCCGCAAAACCGCTTTGAAAGGAACGTTCTGCTCCATCGAGCAGAGCCATTATTTCCAGGGTTTCTTCGGGTAGAACCGGAGGTATTCCGGTTTCAAAAAATTTTTTTATTTCGCGAAGCAAGTCGGTATATGCCGAAGACATATCAATCGTAAAAGGAACGGCATCATCTTTATGCCTTAAGCAACCGCTGTATCCCCAGGTGTTGGTGGAAAGTTCTACGATGCCGTGTTTTTCGTCGGGATACGCCACGACACAAACCACTCCGGATGCCACTTTATAGGCAAAGACAGAAATTGCCCCGCGACCCATGATTTTCTCCAGCATCTCGAATGTATGCACGCCGTACCAGATGATGGAACTGCCGGCCGGCGCTTTACCTAAGTGGCCGTAAACGCTTGTGGAAAAGGGATTGTTCATTTTTTGGCAGGCTTCCAGCAGCTGGGGCCGGAACCGCAAAGAAGAGGCGGAAAAAAGTTTCAGATTGCGCTCTTTAGCCAGTGAATATATTTTTTCTCCGTTGTGAATGTTGTCTGCCAGCGGTTTATCGAGAAAGAGCGGTTTTTTAAGATTAAGGCATTTTTCCAGATACTCAAGATGGTAAGCCGCGTCATTGATTTCCAACATTACCGCATCGCAATCCGCCGTCGCCTCCTCGAATGATTCGGTTACGTTTACACCCCAGGCCTGAAGTTGCGCGGTTCTTTCTTCAACTATTTTACGGGAGGTGAACGGTGTCAAAAACGATAAGCACGAGGTAACCTTCATGCCTTCAACCCGTTTCTCCGGCTCGCAGTCGGGCGCCTGTATTCTGCGGGCAAATTCGATGGTGTGACTGGTATCAATACCGATCAGCGCTATTTTCACGCAAGCTCCCTTACTTAAGTTTATTTTGCCGGTGGCATTCTTCGATAACCGCAATCTGTTGCCGTATTTGTTGCGGTGTTATTTCAAGCGGTTTGCCCTGCGTCAGTGTCCGGTGAAGCATGTTGTAAAAAAACTTGTTCATAGTCATAAAAAGGTCTTTTTGCTCTTCCGGCAAATCCCAACTTTCTTCATGCCACTTCAAATCGTCAATACAGTAGGAGGGTGTGCCGTTTGGGTTCATGATCGGCGTGCGCTGTAAACGCCTTTTTGTTGCTTCCGCCGGCTTAAAATATTTCCAGGCCAGGTGAAAGTTATCTCCTTGCACTCCGCCTCTGGATGCCTGAATGTTGTAGGTAAAACCGGGATACGCGCAACAGGAAGATATTTCAAGGTCGACCAGCGGTTTGCCGGGTGCCCGGAGCAGTAATTTTACATAATCTTCAGCGTCTCCGTAAGTGTTAACCCGGTCCATAATGCAGGTCACCTCCGGTGTTTTATCCGCATTCAGGAGGTTTAACGCCTGGTCCAGCGGATGCGGGCCGGTGTTCAGCAAATTACCTCCGTTGTATTCCTGCAGCGTTTGCCAGTCCCATCTTCGGGAAAAGCCGTTCCAGATACTGCTTATCTGCACAATCCGTCCCAGCACGCCGGATTTGATTATCTTCTTTATTTGTTGAAAATACGGCGCAAACCTTGATTGCTGGTATATGGCAAATACTTTACCGCTTTTTTGCGCCAGCGCGATCAGCATGTCCACATCTTTGACCTTTTTTGCCAGAGGTTTGTCGCAGAGCACGTTAAATCCGGCGCTCAAAATCTGTTTTGTTACCGGAACATGCAGGTGGCTGGGCAGGGCGTTTACCAGTAAATCAAAATCTTTCCGGGCAAACATTTCCCGGTAATCAGCGTAAACGGCGCAGCCGTATTCTTTCGCCGCCCGTTCGCGCCGGTCCGGCAGGATATCGCAGGCCGCGACAATTTCATATTTGTCTTTTGCGGTGTTCAAATACTGGCCGTGTATATCCCGGCCGCTGCGCCCCAACCCGATTATTCCCACTTTGATTCGTTGCATAATACTGCCTCCTGTTTGGAATAGATAATTCAGGATAGATTAGACCAATTTTTGGTAGTTGTAGTCAGCAGAAAATATAATTTATCTCATTATGCGGCTGTTCAAATCTCGCTTGTTTTGGCGGCGTTTATAGTTTCTGTTAACTTGCCGCAAACTGTTTTTTCGCCAGGCAGAATGACTACTTTCATCTTAAGTAGCCCTTCCGGAGTATCTTACAGGCTTTTTTCGAAGCGCCGAGCCTGTTCTTCGGCGTATTTATAATAATCTTTCCGCTGGAGGTCCGCGGCGGCTGCTTCGTCCAATATCGCGACGGCTTTAGGATGAATCTGGAGGATAGAAGCAGTAACCTGGCTGGTGACCGGGCCTTCAATTGCCCGCGCCACAATGGCGCTCTTGCCGGCGCCGTTGGCGACAAAAAGAATTTCCTTGGATTCCAGGATGGTGCCTACGCCCATGGTGATGGCGAAATGCGGCACATCCTCAGGTTTTGCGAAGAAACGGCTGTTATCTTTAATTGTTCCTTCATCCAAGGTCTTTACCCGGGTGCGGGAGGCAAGCGAGGAACCGGGTTCGTTAAATCCGACGTGTCCGTCTCCTCCGATGCCTACGACCTGGAGGTCCAACCCGCCGGCTTTTTCAATTTCGTCTTCGTACCACTGGCAGAATTTTTCCGGGTCTTTGGTTTGACCGTCCGGGATGTAGATATTTTCCCGGGGAATGTCGATATGTTTGAACAGGTTTTCAAACATGAAGTAATGATAACTTTGTTCGTTGTCCGGTTTCAGTCCCAGGTATTCGTCCAGATTGAAGGTGCGCACCTTGGCAAAGGAGACGCTGTCTTCTTTGTGCATCCGGATTAATTCCTTGTATAAACCCAACGGCGTACTGCCGGTAGCAAGCCCCAGAACCAGGTCTGGTTTTTGCTCCAGGCGATTCTTAACTATTTTGCCTGCTTCCTTGCTCATCTCATCGTAGTTTTTAACGATTAATACACGCATAGCGCCTCCTTAATTAAAGATACGGAATAGAGTAAAAGGTTATTTTAATCACGGAAATACATAAATATTCAGAGTAGGGCTAATTTTAAGACCTATTCTTCGGTCTCTTCCGGCTGCTGCGCTTCGGCGGTTTTCGTTTTCTTTTTGTCAGCAGCCTCTTCTTCTTTCTCTTCAATTTCCGATTCCGGCGGTTGCGGCAGAAGTTGTTTGCGGCCAAGCGCTATCCGCTTTTTTTCCGGATCCACTTCCAGCACCACTACGTTAAATTTGTCACCTTTCTTGATAATTTCGGAAGGGTGTTTTACTTTTATCCAGTCAAGGTCTTTGATGTGTAACAGGCCTTCAATTCCCTTTTCCAACTCTACGAAAGCGCCGTAATGGGTCAGGTTGTAAACCTTGCCCTTCACGATGGTGCCGACCGGGTATTTTTCGGTGATTGTTTCCCACGGGTTGGCCTCCAAAGCTTTCATGCTGAATGATATTTTCTGTTTTTCCGGTTCCAGGGCAATTACTTGAATTTCCACCGTGTCGCCCATCGCCAGAATTTCCGACGGTGTTTTTACCTTTATTGTCCAGGAGAGTTCTGAGATGTGAAGCAGTCCCTCCACCCCGTCTTCCAGTTTTATAAATGCGCCGTAATCGGTGAGATTAACCACTTTGCCCTGAATCCGGCTTCCGACCGGGTACTTCCCTTCGATGCTTTCCCACGGGTTGTCTCCGGTCTGCTTGATGCCTAATGCCACCTCGGCTTTTTCGGCGTTTACCTTCAGAATTTTAACTTCAATTTGGTCGCCGACCGCGACTACCTGCGAGGGGTGGGTGATGCGGCTCCAGGAAAGGTCGTTGATATGCACCAGGCCGGTCAGGTCGCCGATGTCAACAAAGATTCCGTAATCGACGATATTGCGAACAGTTCCTTTGACAACCTGGCCGATTTCAATTTTTTCCAGAGCAACCAGTTTGTTGCGGCGTTCCTCTTCTTCCAGGATTTCCCGCCGGGAGACAACAATGTTGTTTCTCATCCGGTCCAATTTTATTACCTTAAATTCAAAAACCTGGTTGACGAAAGTTTTGGGGTCAGCAATCGGTTTCAGGTCCGCCTGGCTGGCCGGTAAGAACGCCATAATTCCGATATCGACCCGGAACCCGCCTTTTACGGGGGTAAGGATTTTTCCCCTAATCTTAAGCCCGTCCTTGTAGGCGCTTTCCACCCGGTCCCAGTTGAGAACCAGATCAGCTTTTTCCTTGGACAAGACGATCAGGCCGGACTCAGCCGGTTCCAGGCTTTCCAGCATTACCCTGATTTCCTGGCCCGGTTCCAGATTTTCAAAATCCTTGAATTCGTTGCGGGGGATAAACCCCTCGGTCTTGTAACCGATATCAATGAGTACGTAATCAGAGGCAAGGTCGACGATTTTTCCCGAGATGATGTTACCGGGCTTGAAGGTATTTACCTGACGTAATAGTATCTCTGTTAGATTTTCTGGCATTCTGTTTACCGTCCTTTCGGTTTTTTGGTTGTTACTTTTGGTTGAATGCAAATTTTACGTTTAACTTCTTCGATTGTCTCTTTTGGCGTTGAGGTGCCTGAAACCAACCCAATGGTCAGTTTGCTTTGACGCCACCTATCTTTTACTTCTGCCGCTCCGGAAATCAGATAGGTTTCCGGTTTCATGCGGCGCAGAAAACGGTATAGATTGGTAGTGTTGGCGCTCTTACCGGAACCGACCACTAAAAGCACATCTACCTTTTTAGCCAACTGGCTGGCTTCGGTTTGTCTCCGTTCGGTTACCCGGCAGACAGTGTCGAAGAAAGAAGTTCCGGCCGGAAGTCCCTGGCGTTGAAGCGCCCCGAAAGCGTGGCGATAACTTCTTTCGGTGTTGGTGGTCTGGCTGACAACCGCAACGCGCTCCGTGTTTCCGAACTTTAATCTTAAGCCGTCAGTCGTGTTACGAACTGCCGGATAAATAATTACTTTTTTCCCGGCAAACCCGGCCAGCGCCTTTACTTCCGGGTGGTCCGGCTTGCCGATAATAATGATGGCATAGCCCCTTTTATTTAATCCGGCGACTAATTGCTGGACCTGGCGTACAAAGGGACAGGTCGCGTCTATTATCTTCCGCTTTTTACGGACCAGTTCTTTACGAATGTCCGGATGAAGCCCGTGGCTGCGGATGATAACCGGTTCCGCACCGGAGCAAATTGAGGCGGCAATCTTTAAACCGGACCGCTCCAATTTTTCAATTACCTGCTCGTTGTGAATAATCGGGCCCAGCGAAACACAGGTCTTGCAATTCTTCAGGGTCTTTTCGCACAGGGAAACCGCTCGTTTGACGCCAAAACAGAATCCGATTTCCTTGGCGGTGATTACCATAAATACAGTATACAGTAAACGGTAGACGAGTATACAGGGTAAACAATTAAAACGAATTTAAAAACCTGGACGCTCCCTGTTTACTGTTTACTGTCTGCAACTCTTTTCAGTTCCGCGATCGCGGACATTACTTTATCGGAGAATTCCTGCCGGTTGCCTCCGGTAAAAATCATCGGTTTACCGTAAAATATCCTGACTTGCCGGGGTCGGAATATCCGGGCTTGATGCGGCAGCGCTTTATCGGTGCCTTTCAGGTAGACCGGAATAACCGGCGCTTTGGCTCCTTCCGCCAAAAAAGCCACACCCGGGCTGGCCGGAAGAAACGATTTTCCGGAATAATTTCTGGTTCCTTCCGGAAAAATAACCATTGCGATCCCTTTTTTTAACGATTTGATTATGCCGATCATCCCGACTGTACCATTATGCTGACGCAACGGAATAATGCCGATGCTCCGGACAATCGGACGGGTGAAAAAATTCTTATGAAAGGTGGTTTTGGAGACAAAAGCACACCGCCGCGGTACTCTAAAGGCAACCAGGGGCGGGTCAAGCCAACTAACGTGGTTGGCTGCCAGGATTACGGCGCCTTGCCGCGGTATATTTTCAATGCCTTCCACCTTAAGGCGGAAAAAAATCCAACTGAAGATATTCCCGCATATCTTCCCAAGCCAGTAGAGCATTCGGCTCTTATTTTATTCTTTTATTCCTGCTTTTGTCAATCTTGCGTGCAGGCGGAGGGAGGAAGAGAGTGCCTGTTTCTTCTCCGGCTAAAATTCGCTCCAGTATTTTTTTATGGCGTCCGTTGGCGATAATTACCGGCTTGCCTTCCCGAGTGATCATGCGGGCCGCTTCCAGTTTAGTGGCCATTCCGCCTACGGTCTTCTCCGATTTACTGCCTCCCGCCTCTGCCATCAAGGAAGGGGAGATGGCGCTTACTTCCAAAACAACCTTTCCTTTAGAAATGAAACCGTCGACATCGGACAGGATAATCAACAGGTCAGCATCAACTAATTGCGCTACCAGCGCCGAAAGGGTATCGTTGTCCCCGAACCGTATTTCCTCTACGGCGACCGCGTCGTTTTCGTTGATGATGGGTATTACACCCAGATCGAACAGGCTTTTCAGTGTGCCCTGGGCGTTGAGATAGCGCAGCCGGTTTTGAGTGATATCTCTGGTAAGAAGGACCTGGCCTACAACCAACCCCTGTTCCCGGAAAAGCCGTTCATAAGTCCGCATAAGGTTGCTCTGGCCGACTGCAGCCGCAGCTTGAACTACGGACAGTTTTTTGGGTCGTTCGGTAAGGCCTAAAATTTTCATGCCGGCCGCAATCGCGCCGGAAGTGACCAGGGCAACCTGTTGGTTTTTGCGGCGCAGGGCCGCAATCTCTTCGGTTAACTCTTCCAGGTACGAAGTGTCCAGCCGGTTGGTGTTGGTGGTCAGGATGCTGGTGCCGACCTTTACCACCACCCGGCGCACGTTGCGGAGCAACTCTTTTCGAGGGTTCTTTTTCATGGGTTGGTAAATTTTAAATCTTTATTATTTTACCGTTCTCCAGGCTTTCGTGGACCGCAGCCGCCATTTTCGTGGCAGCCAGTCCGTCAGCGCCCAGCGCGGTAATGGTGCCGGATAATTGTTGAGCGTCACCGCCTTTATTTATAAATTCAAGGTTATCCACAAAATCAGCGATTGATTCTATGCCGTAACCGGCAAAAGTAGTGTTGCCCCACTTGTCTTTTTTTTCTTGAAGGAAACCCAGGTTATGGGTTTGCATTCCGACTTGGTTCAAACAAGTCCGCATGCCCCGGTCCTGGCTGTCTACCTCAGCTATACCCTTGTCTCCGACCAGGCGGAACCCCTGGTTGACTACCGCTTCAAAATTATCCGGCAGAATCCAGGATGTGTCAAAGGTAACCGTTGTGCCGGTTTCAAACTCTATTTTTGTCTGAATGGAGTCGTAAGTATCTATGCCGAGACCGGCCAGCACCCGTTTTATCCCGGTAGCAAAGACCGTTTTCGGTTCTTTTTTAAGAATCCAGCGGATGAGATCGTAAAAATGGACGCCCAAAAACCAGGCCGGCGAAGAACGGGGCGCCCAACCGGGGAACCAGTCCCGGGGCACGATAATCTTATCTTCCATGTGAACGTAGCCGTATTGGATTTCACCCAGCGCGCCTTCTTGCACCAGACGTTTTGTCTCCTGGTGGTATGGGTCGTAACGTTTGTGAAAATCCACTTCCAGAAAAATTTTATGTTCCTGGGCCGCCTGAATAATTTCCCGGCATCCTTCCGCGGTAATATCCAACGGTTTTTCGACTAATACGTTTTTTCCGGCGCGGATACTATCCAGAGTAACCTGGAGATGGGCAAAATCAGGCGTGGCGATGGTGACGGCATCCAATTCTTCCTGCCGGAGCATTTCCTGGTGGTCCCGGTAACCCTTGACACCGAATTTCTTGTTTTGCGCTTCAAGAATTGCCGGGCTCAAGTCAGCCAACGCTACCAGTTTAACGCGTCCCTGACGTTCTAACTGGTTGAGGGTAATCAGGTGGTTGGTGCCAAATTTACCGCCGCCGATAACACCGATTTTTATCATAGGGTTTTTACGTTATTAAATAATTGGTTAATACTTCTGATGCTTTTAAAACTTCGGTAATGGAGATGCTTTCACCCCGGCTGTGCGCATCCCGGATTGAGCCGGCGCCGAAGACCACGGTGGGCATTTTTCCCACCCGATTGTAAAGCCGGGCGTCGCAACTGACGATGAAGCCGGTTACCTTGGGCGTTAATCCGCTAAGACCGACGGCTTTGGCCAAATCGGTAACTATCGGGTCGTTGACCGGAGTTTCGTAGGCATCGTTACGCAACTTCGGGAAAGAGATGCGGCTGTGTTCTTTGATCCAGGTATCCGGAAAATTAGCCAGGAGAGCGCGTAATTCCTCCTGGACCTGTTCCAATCTTTTGTTGGGTAGAAACCCGACTCCGCCCTCCATCTCTGCCCAACCGGCTACCGTAGACGGCCAGTCCCCGCCTTTAATGATGCCGACATTAACCTGGACCGGCTGCTGATATTCCCGGAAGAGCGGATGGTCGCTTTCCGCGATCAGTTTTTCTTCGTACCGGCGCAGTTCTTTGATGATTTCCGCCATCTTCTCGATCGCATTGACGCCTTCCCGGATGCGGCCCATGTGGACCGGTTTTCCGGTTACCTCAATCCGGTACCAGACCGCGCCCCGATTGGCCGGGCAGATGGTCAGGTCGGTTGATTCCAAAACAATGACACCGTCGGCTTTGTGGCCGGAAATGATGGCGGCCAAAGCGCCGTTGCCCCCGACTTCTTCTTCAATTACGGCCTGAACTTCAACGTTTTTTTTCGATTTAAGTTTCAGTTCTTTCAGCGCCAGCAGGGCAAAATAGATGGTGACGAGATGGCCCTTATCGTCAGCCGCGCCCCGGCCGATGACCCGGTCGCCCTCGACTTTTGGCTGAAAAGCATCCGGCCAGTCAGCCGCCGGCACTACGTCGCTGTGAGCGCATAAGATAACCGACTCCTTGTTTTCTGACGGCAGAGAGGCGTATAGGTTGGGCCGGCTGCGGTAGTCCAATTCCTGCGCGGCCGCGCTGTAAGCCGGATGTTCTTTGATTGTTTCCGGCAGCAACTCTTTTTTTACCGAAAGACCGAGCGCCGTAAATTTGTCGGCCAGGAAATCCTGGATTTCTGCCTCGCCGGTACCGGAGAGGCTGGGAAAGCGGATTAAATCGGATAGCAATTCCGTTGCTTCCGTTTTTTTGCTTTCGAAAAATTTCTGAATTAAATTATTTTGCATTATTTCATCACCTTTTTTATTACTTCCGCAATTCCCATTGGTCCGTAAAGTCCGTCGTCAATTGCTTCTTTCGTGATGGAAAGAGGCGGCGTGAATTTAATGGCCCCCCTTCCTTTACCGACCGGAGCGAAGAGCAGGTTACCTCCGGCAACCGCCTCTTCGCAGAAACGAAAGGCTGTTTCCGGGTCCGGGGTAAGCGCCTGCCGGTTATTAAAGAAGAGCATGGCGTAGACCAAGCCGCAACCGCCGATATTAATCCGCTCCCGGTAGGGGGCGGTAATTTTATCCAGTTCGGCCTTAAGGTAGGCGCCTGTTATGGCCGCATTTTCAACCAGGTTTTCGGATAGAATGGTTTCAATGCTGGCTAGGGCCGCGATGGACGGCAAGGGACTTCCGGTGTGGGTGCTGGTCATCTCCCCGGGCCCGTAAAGGTCCAGGTAAGCGCTTGTTCCGATAACCGCGGAAAGGGGCAGGGAACTGGAGATGCCTTTGCCGCAGACAAAGATGTCCGGGGCGATACCGCAATTCTGAAAACCGAATAATTTACCGGTCCGGCCGAAACCGGCCTGAACCTCGTCAAAAATCAAGGCGGCCTGGTGCCGGTTGCACCATTTCCGCAAAGCAACCGCGTAATCCGCAGGCATTAACCGGGCTTCCCGGCCCTGAAATGTTTCCGCAATAACACCGGCTACTTCTTCCGGGTTAACGCCGGCATTTTTCAGGCTCTCTTCAAAAAGAGAAAAAGATTTGTCTTTGGTATCAATACTGGCCGGAAACGGTACCTGGATAAAATAAGGATTCGGGTCTACCCATTCCCCGCCGCCCAGTCCGCCGCCGGCTAACTGGGATGCATAAGTCCGGCCGTGAAAAGCGCCTTCAAAGCTGATGATATAGCGTTTTTTCGGATTACGCTTGATACCGGCAGTCCGGGCTAATTTAATGGCTACCTCTACTGCTTCCGAACCGGTGGTCATCAGGAAAACCCGGTCCAGCTC
The DNA here is from genome assembly GCA_026387085.1 of Candidatus Omnitrophota bacterium. Classification (GTDB taxonomy): domain Bacteria; phylum Ratteibacteria; class UBA8468; order MWAK01; family MWAK01; genus JAHJUB01. The sequence goes on along the minus strand of JAPLMK010000066.1, from coordinate 8,772 downwards.
CTTCGGAACCAAACTGAGCAGTTTTGCTACCAGCGCGGCGCGCGGCTCGTTGGCAAAAATATAAGTGTGAAGCGGGCCGCCGCTGTCTAAATAATCTTTTAATGCTTTGATGATTTTAGGGTGGCAATGTCCGGCGCCGGTAACCAAAACACCGCAACTCCAGTCAAGCCATTTGTTTCCGTAAGGGTCAAAAACGTGCAGGCCCGCGGCTTTTTGCCAGATTATCGGCGGCTCGCAGCGCATGGAGCGCGGTTCCGACGACCATAGTTTTTTCAGAAAAGGGATCGATTCCGGCACCGGTATTTTGGTTTTTATCCTCCGGTACGGAGTTTCCACAAACGGAACTTCTTTGGGTTCCAGCGAGAATTCTTGTAATGCCATATTATATTTCCTCCAGTATTTTTTCCACTTCCACCATCCGGCCTTCGCCTTCTTCTCCGCAGGCAAGCCAGCCTTTTGCCGGTCCGATAAACCGGTAACCGGCTCTTTTCAGTTCCGCTGTTTTTTTCTGCAGGATTTTATTCTGCCACATTCCGGAGTTCATCGCCGGAACAAAGATGACCGGCTTCCGGGTGGTCAGGATAATTGCGGATAACAGGTCATCGGCCAATCCGGCGGCAACCCTGGAGATGATATGTGCGGTTGCCGGGCAGACCAGGATGATATCCGGCCAGTCTGCCAGCGAAATATGCTCCATCTCCTGTCCGGATGGCGAGGTCTGATTTATTGGATTTTCCGGGGAATTGAACATCTCCCGGTAGACCGGATTGCCGGAGAGCGTCTGGAAGGTAAGCGGGGTCACAAAATAAGCCGCTTCTTTGGTCATCACCACCTTTACCTGGTTACCTTCTTTAACCAGCGCCGAGGTTAACGCGGCTGCCTTGAAAGCGGCAATGCTTCCGGTTACGCCCAAAAGAACCCTTTTTCCCTTAGTCATAATAGAAATTTTACCATAAAATTACCGGAAATTAAAGGTCGTAACCGTAAAAATTGGCGTGGTCAGGTTTTCTTTTGCCTTTTTAATAATATTTAACCAGACGGGAGACCGGCACCAGGGAAACGCCGGCTTTTTCAAACTCCGGCAGCATCTCTTTGATAACGGTAATGGTTTCCGGCCGGTCGTGTCCGATGCCGATGGCCCGGCCATTCTTCAGGGCTTTTTGAATCAGTTCCCGAATCTGGCCCTTAATATATTCCGGTTTACTTTCGTTGTCCAGAAAAACGTCCCGCTGGGCCGCGTCAATTCCTAATTCCCGCGCTGTTTGGAAGGCCACCGAGTTGGGACCGGTGATGCTGTCTACGAAGAAGAGATTTTTTCCTTTGAAGCCGGAAAGGACTTCTTTCATTAATTTCGGGTCCGCGGTAGCCAGCGAGCCCATGTGGTTATTTACACCGGAGACCGGCCCGATTAAAGCCAAATCTTTTTCCACCTGTTGTCTGACTTCAGCCGCGCTCATTTCCGGGGAGACGGTTTTTTTTTCCAGCCGGATATTTTTTAGGGGTGACATCGGGAGGTGAAGCATTACCTCGAAACCGGCGGCTCTTGCCAGGTCGGCGACTTGCCTGGAGGACTCCAGGTTGGGCAGGACAGAAATGGTTACCGGAAGGTAAAGTTCCCGCACGCGTTCCATGTTCTTGATGTCGTAACCAAAATCATCAAGGATAATGGCGGCCTGGGGTTTTTCCGGTCTGGAAATCGGCGGGAAGGTTGTTTTGCCTATTCTTGCCAGGCTTTCGCCCAGACGGTGTTTCGGAGATGACGGCGGCGAAACAGTCTGCGCGGGTCTGTGTTTTTGTGGCTTCGCCGAATAGAAACAATTAATAATTTCCGGGTTTTTCAGAACGTAAAGACCGAGCCACAGGATGAGCGCAATGATTATCAGAAACGGAAGAGGGTTGCGCTCTTTTGCCATGGGCGATGTTTTACTTAAGTCCGGAAATTTCTTTTTTCAGGAAATCAACGCCGGTCTGCAACTGGTTGTCCTTGGCGAGATCCAGCGTTCCTTCCAGGGAGACGGTTTTGTCCTTCGGTTCCACCGTAACATCCGGCGTCAGGCCGTTTCCTTCGACGATACGGCCTTTAGGGGTGTAATAATGAGCAATGGTAATCTTGACGGCGGTATTTTCCGGCAGCGGAATCACCGTTTGTACCGAACCCTTGCCGAAACTTTTTTCTCCGATCAGGGTTGCCCGCTTCCAGTCGGAGAGCGCTCCGGACAGGATTTCAGAGGCGCTGGCGCTGCCACCGTTAATCAGGATGACGATCGGAACGGAGGCCGGCACGGTTTCGTTCTGTTTCGTTTTAAATTCCACGCGGTCTTCTGTTTTGCGACCCTGGGTGTAGGTGACCAGTTTTCCGGGTTCCAGAAAAAGGTTGCTTACGTCGATAGCGGTGTCCAGCAGTCCGCCGGGATTGTTGCGCAGGTCGATAATCAGGCCTTCCATCCCCTGTTTTTTTAGTGTTTCCAGGGCGTCCTTCAGGTCCCGGTAGGTATCTTTTTGAAATTCAACCAGCCGGACGTAGGCGATCTTAGAATCAGGCAGAATCTGCGCCCGTTTTATTGATTTTAATTTAATCTCTTCCCGGGTGAGCGTAATTTTGATGATTTCCGGCGCGCCTTCCCGTAGGATTTCAATCGCTACTTTTGTGCCCGGTTCGCCCCGCAGCATTTTGGCCGCAGCGCTGCTGTCCATGCCCCGGGTTGTTTTATCGTCTATCTTGATAATCCTGTCATTGGGCTTGAGTCCGGCCCGGAAAGACGGCGTATCTTCAATCGGCGAAACTACGGTAATCATGCTGTCTTTGACGGTGATGGTCATGCCCACGCCGCCGAATTTTCCTTCAGTTTCAATGGACAGTTCCTTATAAACATCCGCTTCCATGAACGTGCTGTACGGGTCCAGCGAGGAGAGCATCCCTTTGAGCGCGCCGTAAATCAATTTCTGGGATTCCACCGGTTCCACGTAGTTGCTCTTGACGATGGAAAGCACATCGCTGAAGAGTTGCAGTTGTTTATAAAGCACTTCTTCCGACTTGCGCACCTGGCTGGCGGCGATGTTTTCGTTTAAGAAGAAAGCGATTCCAACCAGCAGGATGACTATTGCCCAAAAATTACGCGCCCTTTTCATTTTTTCTCCTCACACTGCGTCCAGTAATTGTAATAAAATATCCTGAATCATCTTCGGGTTGGCCTTGCCCAGGGATTGTTTCATCACCGCGCCGACCAGAAAACCAAGCGCGTTCTTTTTCCCGGACCGGTAGTCCTCAACCGACTTGGGGTTTTGGGCCAGGGCTTCCCGGGCCATTTTTTCCAGTGATTCCGTGTCTGATATCTGGGTCAAACCTTTTTCCGCCACCAGGTCTTTGGGGTTGCCCCCGGTTTGAATTACCAAGCGTAAAATTTCTTTACCGGATGCGGCGGTAATGGTCTTTTCCCCAACCAGCATCAATATTTCCCGGAAAGATTCCGGGGTGAGATTTAGTTCGCCGATGGCTTTTTTTTCTTCTTTCAGGATGGAAAGAACCTCGGTCATTATCCAATTTGAAACCATCTTTGGTTCCGGGCCGAGCCGCACGACTGCTTCAAAAAAGTCGGCCAAATTTTTATCGGCCGCGAGCACGCCGGCGTCATAGGCGGGAATCTGGTGTGAATCAATAAATCGTTTAATCCGGGCCAGGGGCAATTCAATTATTGTATCTTTGGTTTTCTCGATAAATTGGTCGGAAATTTTTAAGGGCAGGAGGTCCGGTTCCGGAAGGTACCGATAATCCTGCGCCTCTTCTTTGCTGCGCATCGGAAATGTTTTGCCGGAAGTTTCATCCCAGAGGCGGGTCTCCTGGACAAGATTGACTTTTTCCGGTCCGTTAAGCAGTAGTGTTTGCCTGATTACTTCGTACTCCAGCGCCAGGCGTACCGCCCGGAAAGAGTTCATGTTTTTAACTTCAACCTTGGTGCCCAGTTCTTCTTGACCGACTGGTTTTAATGAAATATTGGCGTCGCACCTTAAAGAACCTTCTTCCATATTGCAGTCGCTTATTTCCAGATATTGAAGGATGGTTTTCAGGTTGGTCAGAAAGATGTAAGCGGCTGCCGGGGACTTAATGTCCGGTTGGGTGACTATTTCCAGCAGGGGGACTCCGGCCCGGTTAAAGTCAACCAGGCTGTAATCTCTGCCTTCCGCGTGGATAAGTTTACCCACATCCTCCTCCATGTGGACGCGGCGGATGTGTATTTTGTTGTTATTAGTGGTGGCGGTATCCGTTAAACAGCCGTTTACCGCCAACGGTTCTTCGAACTGGGAGATTTGATAGTTCTTAGGCATGTCCGGATAGAAGTAGTTCTTGCGGGCGAAGATGTTATCTTTGTTGATTTTGCAGTTCAGGGCAAGGGCGGTCTTTAAAGCCAGTTCCACCGCTTTTTCGTTGATTACCGGCAGGGTTCCCGGAAAGCCCAGGCAGACCGGGCAGGTCTGGCTGTTGGGGCTTCCGCCGAAGCGGTTGGCGCAGCCGCAGAACATCTTGGAAGCGGTCAGCATTTCGGTGTGTACTTCCAGCCCGATAACTACTTCAAATTCCATAATCCTTTATTATATTACATTTCGGCGATATGGTAAAATTAAAAAGAGGTAAAATTACCATGACAAAAACGAGCATAGATTTTGCCCAGGAGTTAAATGCCGAGCAATATCAGGTGGTGACCGAAGGCGACGGCCCTTGCCTGGTCTTGGCCGGACCCGGTTCCGGCAAGACCAGGACCCTGGTCTACCGCGTGGCTTACTTGTTAAGCCAGGGAGTCAGCCCAACCGAAATCCTGCTCTTAACTTTCACCAACAAAGCGGCCAAAGAGATGTTGCACCGCGTGGAACTGCTCTGGGGCCGGTTTCCGGCCGGCCTGGTCGGCGGCACGTATCATCACTGCGGTAATTTTTCGTTGCGGCGTTACGCCGAATCGGTTGGATATACCAGGTCCTTTGGCATTCTGGACCGTTCTGACAGTAAGGCATTTATTTCCGAAGCGCTGGCGGAATTGAAAATAACCAAAGACAAGCGCTTTCCGAAGGCGGAAGTAATTTTGGGAATAATCAGTTTTGCGGCCAATTCCTGCCGGGATATTGTGCCGGTAATCTTAAGCCAGTACCCATATTTGGAACAGTTCATCCCTGACATTGAACGGATAGCTATCGTTTACCGGCGCAGAAAGAAGGAAGCGAATGTCATGGATTACGATGACCTCTTAAGCAACTGGCTTTCTCTTTTTTCCGTCAATCTTTCCGCCCGCGAGTTTTACCAGGAGAAGTTCCGCTACATTTTGGTGGATGAATACCAGGACACTAACCGGCTTCAGTTTGAAATCATCAAAGTGCTGTCCGGGAAGCATCAGAACGTTATGGTGGTGGGCGATGACGGTCAATCCATTTATTCCTTCCGGGCCGCGGAAATAAAGAACGTGCTGGATTTCGCCAAGGTCTTTCCGAAGGCCAAGGTTTTTCGGCTGGAGACTAATTACCGCAGCGCGCCGGAGATTTTGAAGTTGGCCAATGAGTCAATTAAGAAAAACCAAAACCAGTTTCCCAAGACCCTGAAAAGCAGCCGGAAAAGCGGACCGAAACCGGTGCTGGTCTCGGTCGAAAATGGTTTTGGTGAAGCGCAATTTGTAACCCAGCGCATTCTGGAGTTACTTTCCGAACAAATACCTGTCTCCGAGATAGCGGTTCTCTTCCGGGCTCGTTATCAGGCGACGGAACTGGAGATGGCGCTGACCGCGCGGGGCATTCCTTATCTGGTGAGGGGCGGCTTGCGTTTCTACGAGCAAGCCCACGTTAAGGATGTGTTATCTTATTTGAGTATTCTGGTTAACGACCGGGACGAAATTGCCTGGCGCCGCATCCTCCTGCACGTGGAGGGTATCGGGCCCGGTTATTTCAAGCGTATTTATCAACAAATCAGGCAGGCAGACCAGCCTTTGACCGCATTTTGTGATTCCGAGTCCCTGTCCGGAGTTCCTTCCCGGAGCCAATCGGGAGTGGCAAACCTGCGGAAACTGTTTCGGGAATTAGCGGTTCCGGAAAGCATAAATCAGCCGGCAGGAGCCATCAAAAAAATATTAGACAGTGATTACCGCGCTTATTGTCTGGCTACTTACCCGGATGGGCCGGAGAGAATTTTGGAAATTGAAGAACTGACAAAAATAGCCGCGCTTTTTGATTCTACGGAACGGTTTCTTTCTGAAACGATTATGGGTGAGAATTATCAGGACGAGATGTTTAAGGACAACCCGGAAACAGGGAAGAAGTTTCTTACCCTTTCCACCATTCATCAAGCCAAGGGACTGGAGTGGAAAGCGGTTTTTATCCTTAGTTTGACAGACGGCCGTTTCCCGCACATCAAGGCCACTCAGAACCGGGAGGGGTTGGAGGAGGAGCGGCGGCTATTTTATGTCGCGGTAACCCGCGCCAAGAGCATTCTTTATTTGCTTCAGCCCATGGTCAGTTCCGGCTGGGACGGTAAAAGCGTTATCCAGCAGCTTTCGCCCTTTGTTCAGGAATTGCCGGAATCCTGCTACCAAAAGCAGTAATTTCTTCAGCGAAATCTCCGGGTGAACCATCCGAACCATTCCGCCGTAACAATTAGGGACAGCCCCCATATTTTTTATTTTTCGTTTTCTTTTCTGGGTCTTCCAGCCTTTCCTGGTTTAAGGTTTCTATTTAGCGTTTTACCTATTTCTTCAACGAACCTTTCGTTACCAAAAGGCCTGCCGGATGATGTGGATTTGCGTATGTTATTGCAGGGAGCGTCTTCTCTGCAGAAAGTTATATAATCGCCTCTTTCTTTTTCGGTTAACCAATCAGAAGCATCTAAAAATAGGTCGCGTTCGTTATTTATGTGTGCTCTGGCACTTGACCACATCCACTCTTCGGCGTTCGCTGCCAATTTTGCCCTTACCGGATTATTTTCAATATACCTGGTTACCGACCAAAGATAGGAGTCTTTGTCGACCGGACAAGAGAAGAACCTGTTTTCCCAGAGATGACCAGTTCTTTCATATTTTTTATTGAAATGCTGGGCGTATTTAAAAGTAAGTCCATGGATAAATTTGGACAATCCTTGGGTGTTAACAGGGACGAGCAGGAGGTGAAAATGATTTTGCATCAGGCAATACGCCCAAATCTTTACGCTGAATCGAGCCGAGAGTTCTTTCAGGTTGGCGAGGAATAGTCTGCGGTCTGAGTTATCCAAAAATATTTCTGAGCGGTTTATTCCGCGCTGGGTTATGTGGTGGGGATAATTTTCAACTATAATACGTGCTATTCTAGGCATGGGCAAATTCTATTAAGAATTATAGAAAATGTCAATTTGGAAAATATGGGGGCTGTCCCTCATTTCCCAGCAGCTCTCGCCCTTTGTTCAGGAATTGCCGGAATCCTGCTACCAAAAGCAATAATTTCTTCAGCGAAATCTCCGGGTGAACCATCCGAACCATTCCGCCGGGTCTTCCCGCACCCACTTTTCTATCACCTGATTACAGCGGGTGGTATTATCCCGGATATCTTTTTCCTGGTCTTCGCTCCGGCTCATTAACAGCGCCGGCTCCACCCGGATTAAGTGTTTTGGGCCGCGCCGGACGATAGAGACCGGCACAACCGCGCAGCCCAGCCGCCGGCTGAAGACCGCGGGGCCGGTGGGCGTTCGCGCCATCCGGCCGAAAAAGAAGACCGGCAGGCCCTGGCTGGTGTACTGGTCTGACGGCAGGGAGAGGACTTTACCGGAAAGAAGCCAGCGCATAGATTCCCGGACCGAAATTCCGATGGGATTTTTAGGTATATGGACAATTCCGGCTTTCTCTCTGACCTTTTCGAAATAACGGGCAAGATAAGGATTTTCCGGGTCGCGTCCGATATTTCTAATCGGATAACCGCGCAATTTAAGGTAAGACAGAATTAAAGGAAAACTTCCCAGGTGCGCGGAGAGGAGGATGACGCCCTTTCCTTTTGCCAGCGCCTCCGCCAGGTAGTTAAGGCCTACGGCGTCGACGGACTTGTTTATCCAGGCAAAGCGGTAAATTCGGCCGCTTTCGTAGGAGCCGATTACGGTCTTCAGGAGCGCCTGTTTAAGCAATATCTTTTTCTTGGCGCCGCTTATTTCCGGGAAGACGATAGAGATATTATTCCGAACGCGCCGGAGCAACGGTATTTTTGCGGATATCCATTCGGAGGAACCGAGCCGGATTATCGGCCCCGTTAATAGTTGATATATCCAGCGGGGCGGAAATGTTGCGAGCCGGATAAAAATATAGGCGATGAAATCAAGTTCTTTTCTTCGTTGTTTCATAATATAAAATGTCATTCCCGCGTGTATTAGGCGGGAATCCAATCCACGGACGTTACCTCGCCGGTAAAAATCTCTTCCCGAACCATCCAAACCATTCCGCCGGGTCTTCCCGCACCCACTTTTCTATCGCCTGATTACAGAGGCCGGTATTATCCCGGATATCTTTTTCCTGGTCTTCGCTCCGGCTCATTAATAGCGCAGGCTCCACCCGGATTAAATGTTTTGGGCCGCGCCGGACGATGGAGACCGGCACGACCGCGCAGTCCAGCCGACGGCTGAAGACCGCGGGCGCAGTTTGGGTGCCGGAGGGGAGATTAAAAAAGGGAACCGTGATTCCGGTTTTCCGGTATTCGTCGGCCAGGAGCAGTAATATTTTACCGGACTTCAGCCAATCCAGTGATTCGCGAACGGAAGCAGCCGCCGGCCTTTTTGGTATTTCAATG
>JAPLMK010000022.1:4444-6246 GCA_026387085.1 Candidatus Omnitrophota bacterium | reverse complement strand
GCTTAAGGAGTACGGAGAGCCGTATCGCAAATATCTTTCCGATGTTCCGCGCTGGTTTCCCCGGACTTTGCGTTTCTGGAGATGGGGCCTGATTAATTCGCAGTATTTTTTTCAGGCGTTAGCTGTGGAAAGTTCCTGCTTGTTGATATTGATTGTGTATATAATTAAAGATATTTTACGGTAATTTTTTTAGCAGCCGGACGTATTCCTCCAAGCTGATTGTTTCCGGACGGCGGAGAGAGGCAATCCCGTTTTCGGCCAGGATTTTTCCGGCGCTGATTTTATTGATGTCCAAATATTTTGCCAGCTGGTTGAGGATGGTCTTCCGGCGTTGGCCGAATACCGCATGGACAAGTTTTGAAAATGCACGTACCTCAGCCGGGTTAAGCAGCGGTTTTCGGTGCGGGGAAATTCTTATTACCGCTGATTCCACCCTGGGCGGCGGCCGGAAAGCGCCTTTTTTGATGATTTTAACCAGTTCCACCCGGGCTAAGATATTGACCGCAAGAGTGAGCGCTCCGTATTCTTTGGTGCCTGGTTTTGCGGCCAGCCGTTCCGCCACCTCACGCTGGATAGTCAGGACCATCAGTTCCATTCCGGGAATAAAATCCAGGAGCAGGAAGATAAGAGGCGCGGTAAGGTTATAGGGAATGTTGGCAACCACCTTAAAATTTTCCAGTTTTTCCAGGCGCTCCGGGCCTACCTTCAGAAAATCACCAACGATAATCTCCACGTTTGGGGCGGCGGAAAATCTTTCCCGGAGTTCCGGAATCAGGTCGGTGTCAATTTCGAAAGCGACCACTTTTTTCGCTTTTTTGGCCAGTTCTTCTGTCAGGATACCGGTTCCGGCGCCAATTTCCACTACCGTATCCGTTGATTTTATGGCGGCGAATTCGGCAACCTGAATGCCAATCTCCGGACGGGTTAAAAAGTGCTGACCCCACTTCTTTTTCGGTCTCATAAGTTTTCCCCCTCACTGTGCCTCTCCCCTGTGGGGAGAGGATTAAAGGTGATGGTATCTTTATTCTAAGATATTACCAAATAAGGTGCAATTCTGTCAAATTAGGTTATAATAATAATTAATATGAAACTTAATCTTTATCTGGCCCGGTCCGGCGTGGCTTCCCGCCGCAAATCCGCGGAGTTGGTTAAGGGCGGCCATGTGAGCGTGAACAACGCAACAGTCCTGGTTCCTTCCCGGGAAGTTTCCGGCAAGGACAAGGTATTTTTCGACGGCAAAAAAGTTGCTCCGGAACGGTTCATCTATCTTGCCGTGAATAAACCAATCGGTTTCACCTGCACCTTGAAAGACCGGTTTGCCGAAAAGAAAGTTACCGACCTGGTGCCGAGTTCCCTGGGCCGGCTCTACCCGGTCGGCCGGCTGGACCGGGATTCCTCCGGCCTGATTATTCTTACCAACGACGGTGATTTCAGCCAGCGGCTGAGCCATCCCAGCTATGAGGCGGAAAAAGAGTACCTGGTTATCGTCGCTCCGCCGGTCAGCCGCAAAGAAGTTGCTCTTTTAAAAGCGGGAGTGATGTACGAAAAAGAAAAACTGAGCGCTTCCGAGGTGGTAATTTTGAAAAAAGATTCGGGAAAGAGCACGCTCCAGGTTATCCTGAAAGAAGGTAAAAAGCGTGAAATTCGCAGGATGTTCGGATGCCTCGGCCATCATGTATTAACCCTGCAGCGGGTAAGAATCGGTAATATAATGCTGGGTAAACTTGAACTTGGAAAGCACCGCTTTCTTTCCGAAGAAGAGATTAAAGCTTAAACTCCCCGGTATCAATCCATTCGGCTTT
>JAPLMK010000022.1:0-4384 GCA_026387085.1 Candidatus Omnitrophota bacterium | reverse complement strand
TAGCCCTTTTCGCCCCATCCTTCACCCCAGGAGTTTCGTAAGAGCAGGGCGCCGGTTGTTTGGGCTCCGTTGGGGTCGTTATTGGCTATCTTTATCTTATCGTCATAACCGATAGCGCAGACCGCGTGTCCGCCCAGTACTTTTTCGCCGGGCTGCGGAAAAGGTATCTGGCCGTTGGCTGTTGCCTGGGAAACGGAATTGTAAACCGTGAAGCCGAACATGGACGGAACCCCGGCAGCCAGGTAACCCTTGATTGTTTTTAAAAGTTCAGTTTCGGAAGCGCCGGGCGGATCGAGCCGGAGGTATTGAATCGTCTGATATGCTTGCGCAAAAGCATAGCAAAAAGCCGGCGGTTCCAGGTCGAAATCTTTTATATTGTAGGGCCAATATTCTTCCGGCGGGACGCCGAAAAAGACCAGGGCTGCCATCGTTGTCCGCAGAAAAGCGCCGGTATCTCCTTTTACGCGCATCAGGTTCCGGGTGGTTTTATAAAGGAAGAGCCGGGACGCATCCATGTGTTTACCGAAAGCTCTTTTCTGAAAATATTCCACCACGCCTGCGCCGGCCTGGCTGGTACAGGAACCCAACTCTTCCTGATTTTCAACCGGAGAACACCAGGAGCGGAGGTCGGCGGAAGCAGGTAGTTTTTGGCGGCTCAGGTTTAAAAGGCCGGTTTTTTTAATTATCGGTTTGATTAATTTATGCTCCGGCGTGTAATCTCTCAAGTCCGGATAGTCCGGTAGCCAGCCCATACCCAAAATTTTACTTGTTTCCGCCATTATACCCGACCTCCTTTTACAGATTTTCTGTGGTCATTCCCGAATGTGTTAATCGGGAATCCATTCATTTTCGGTGTAGATTCCCGCTTACTATCCGCGGGAATGACGGGTACGTTTAAACGACAAGCACGCAACTTTTGCTTCATCCATAACCTGCAGCAACGGTAAATCCTCTGTTTCGGCAATACGCTTGATATCTTCGTATTCCGGATTTACCTTGACAACTTTACCCTGGTAGCGTCCGACCTTAACGGCTACCCGGTGGTTGCGCGCGTTCACCTCTTTAAATTCTCGCTCCAGTATAATGCGGTCTGTTTCGCGCACCCTCACGCCGAAGGTTGATGTTTCGCGGAAAATTATCTTCAGCACCTTATCCAGGTCTTCTTTTTTTGTCATGATTTCTAACTTTTGGCCCAGCCGGTTCTTCTTCATCAGTCCCGGCGTGAGTATAAAATCCAGAATGCCGGCTTTTTGCAGATCTTGGAATATCTTTTCGTAGGCAAAGGGCGGCATGTCGTCAAGGTTGGTCTCGATGACCAATACCCGGTCCTGTTTTGCGGCCGGAACAGTTTCGCCCAGGAAGAAGGAGAGGATATTAGGCGCGGGTTCGTTCCGGCTGCCGGTTCCGTATCCAACTGACAAAAGGTTAAAAGGCGGAGCCGCTTGAAAGGAAGTTAATTCTGCCAGAATAGCGGCTGCGGTAGGGGTGGTGCATTCCGGTTGGTCGGCATCTATCCTGACGTTAAGGTTTTTCAGGATAAGAGATGTTGCCGGAGCCGGAGAGCCGAGGTTAGGGGTTGAGCAGTAAAGTTTTTTTACGCCCAGAATTCGGAAGCCCACCACTGCGGCAACGATGTCGATGATGCTGTCTATTTCGCCGACTTGGTGGAAATGGTCCGGGAGCGTGCCGTGGACTTTTGTTTCCGCTGCGGCCAGGCGCTGAAAAATTGCCAGGATTTTTTCTTTATCCAGCGCGTCAAGGCCGCTCTTTTTGATTAAAGAAACAATTTCCCGGAGAGAGCGGCCGTGTTCTTTTTGGGAGAGTTCTACCAGAAACCGCCGGGCCGGCCTGGGGTGGCCGATTCTCGGGTCGTTTCGTTCTTCAAGTTTTTCCGAGACGCGATATCCGGCCAGCGGAACCTTCGTTAATTCTTTTTTAAGGCGGGCAATGGGAAGCCCGGCGTCCAGCAGGCTGGCGACAATCATATCGCCGGACGCCCCGCATCCGGCGTCAATATATCCGATTTTCATCAACGTTTTTAATTTTAAACTCGCGAGCGAGGATGTTTGGTGAACGGAATTCGCGAAGTGACGGAAACAAGACAAGCAGTACGAAGGCGTGAGTAGCCGTGGCTCAGCCGAATGGCGTCTGAGAACACGGAGAGGCTCACGCCGGAGTTGCGTAGTCTTGCCCGGCACGCAGAGCCGTTCCGTAAACCAGATATCCGAGCTATTGTACTTTATGGCTTATTGCGGCCCGGCTTATCTTCACTTTGGTGTTGTTTGCGATTTCAAGCACGAAGGTTTCGGCCTTTGCTTCGACAATCTTTCCGAAGAGACCGCCTAAAGTTACAACCTCATCGCCGGATTTCAGGCTATCAATCATCGCCTGTTGTTTTTTCTGTTTTCGCTGCTGGGGCAGAATCAACAGGAAATAAAAGATAACAAAAATTAAGACCAGCGGCATAAAACCCAAAAGAGTGTTTTGGGGCGTAACCGGCGCCGCTGCTGTTCCTGTTCCCGGGACCGATGTTTGAGTTTGTCCGAAGGCCATCTTTTCCTCCCTTTAATTGTAGGGGTTCCATTCATGGAACCCGCGGGCGCGTTGAATCGCACCCTGCTATTATATTCTTTTTCCTACTTCCGGCGCAAGAAACAATCATCCGGGACGTTGAGTTTTTTTCGTAATTCTTCGGTCTCCCCGATGAATTGTCTGGTGATATGGTCCCGGTATCCGCTGGCATGTTTCCTCTCCCCATGGGGGAGAGGATGAAGGTGAGGGGGAAGATGAGGTGGGGGTGAAGGAAGCAGTTCCTCCAAATAGGCGCGTGTTTTTTTCCAGAACAAGTCCCGGGTGTATTTACCGAAAAAGGAAGACAGGGCGATTAAAAAAGAGTTTTCTTCCCCGTCCTGAAGGTAGGTTATCTTTCCGGCGGTTTTACCGGATTTCTTTAATTCGTAAGCGGAATTATTTTTTTCTTCCCGGGTTGGCGTTACCGTAAATTTCGGGCCAAAGCGCGCTGAAATCTGTTTCCGGTAATATTGGAGACCGCCTACTTTGCCCAGCCCGGCAAGGAATGGTTCTGGGCCGGAATGACTTTTGATGAGGCTCAGGCCGGCTTCCAGGACCAGTTCGGATTTATTCCGGTTTTTCAGTCCGTCGTTGAATAAGGACGGGCAAAGAAGGAGGCAGCGCGGTTTCTCCAGAGTAACACCTTTTTGTTTTGCTTTGTTTCTTAATTTTTCCGCGTTTTTCAGGATATGCTTGCGGCGTTCCCGGTTTAGATCCAGGCTAAGTTTTTTTTTCCAGCAAAAGCAGAGTCGATTATATGTTGTAATTGACAACCCGGGCGTATCTTTTCGGAGCACGGAATGCGAATGATTGAGCAGGGCTTTTAAGAATTGGTCTGCGGTTTCCGGCAGGAAGCTAAAGTAAAGATAAAAAAAGGCGAGTATGGTCTCTTCCGCCGCCTGTTCTTTTTTCCGGCTGGTGTTAAAGACCAGTTTACTGTCGCAAACGAGCAATCCTTCTGAATTAGAACTCGGGTCCTTTTTTATTTCGAGCAATTGCCAAAAGTTAGGAACCGGTGTAAAGTTTTTTCCTTTTAATTTCAGCGAGGTCGAGGTGACTACCAGCGGTCCCAATACCGGCCCGTATCCGTTCTCGTCTATTCCGATTAGTCTCAATTTATTCCGAAGAAAATTAGAGAAAATTAGAAAATTAGGGACAGTCCCTAATTTTTCTACGTAATCAAAAAGAGGCTGAAATTGGCCAGAAGGTTGCGGAAAATATGGATGCGGCGTTCACCGGCAAGATGATAACTGGCCAGTACCTTAATCCTCTTGTCCCGGCAGAAGACCGTAAAATCTTCAACACTTAAAAAATGAAGGTTGTGCGTGTCGTACCACTGGTGCGGCAGTGATCCGGTAACCGGGGCCCGGCCTAAAATACCGAATTGAAATCGCGCTTTTAAATTGCAGAAATTAGGGAAACCGACCAGGACCTGTTTGCCCACCCGCAGGGCTTCTGAAAGGATGGTCTCCGGGTGCCTAACCTCAGGCAGGCTGTCGTTGAGGATAACGTAGTCAAAACTTTTGTCCGGATATTCGGAAAGTCCCTGGTCCAGGTCACCGTGCAGCACGTTAACGCCGCGCCGCAGGCATTCGGCGATGGCATTCTGGTCGATTTCAATACCCTGACCCCGGATGTGCCGTTTTTCAGACAGGATGCTTAAAAGTTCTCCCTTGCCGCAACCCAGGTCCAGTACCGTGGAGCCGTCCTTGATAATCTCCAGAATAATCTTATGGTCCGCTCTGATCTTTTCCATAATCCTAATATTTCCTCAATCCTATATTCCCTCCCCCCTTGCGGGGGAGGTGTAGGT
>JAPLMK010000040.1 GCA_026387085.1 Candidatus Omnitrophota bacterium | reverse complement strand
AAGGGCGACATTTTCCTGATTCCGGACGGAGGCAGTCCGGACGGGTCGCTGGTTGAATTTGCGGAAAAATCACTGCTTTGGTTTCAGGTTGATACGATGGGCCGGCAAAGCCATGCCAGCATGTCGGATAAAGGCATCAACGCCATGGAGGCCGCTTCCGTTTTTATCAGCCGGTTTGGAGAAATCCGGCAAAAGTTCGGAGAACGGGACCAACGGTTTCAGCCCGCTCTTTCCTCTTTTGAACCTACCCGCCGTCTCGAAAACGTCGGGAACATAAATACTATCCCCGGCACGGATACTTTTTTTGTCGATTGCCGTATTTTGCCCTGCTACTCTATTGCCGCGGTACTGGCTTATTTTGATGCGATGAAAAAAAGGATTGAAAAAGAGCGGAAGGTGAAAATTACCATTAAGGTGATTCAGAAGGAAGTCGCAACCGTTACCGACCCGAAAAATCCTTTGATTCAGGATATGGTGAAATTGGTCCGGGATCTTTTCAATGTCCGGCCGAAAGTACGAGGGGTGGGTTGGGGCACCTGCGCTTCTTTTGTCCGACAAGCCGGATATCCGGCGGTGGTCTGGAGCAAGGTGGCTGGAACGGCTCACCAGCCTAACGAATACGCTTCCGTATGTAATTTACTGGATGACGCGGTTCTTTTTGCCCACGCTTTTTTAAAATTGTAAAAATTGTTTCTCCGGATTAAAATATAACGGAAATGATACGCAAAATAGCAATTATCGGGAAAAAGCCGGAAGACCTGGTTGAAATCAGCCGGAAGTATCTGCTGGCGTTAAGCCGGGAAGAGATGGAGGTTATCCAGGCCTATTTCAGCCGGTTGGGACGCAACCCTACGGATATCGAACTGGAAATGATTGCCCAGACATGGTCGGAACACTGCATTCACAAGGTTTTCCGCGGGATAATCGAGTATGAGGAAGACGGCCGGAAAGAGGTAATCGATAACCTTTTAAAGAGCACCCTTTTCCGGGAGACCGAAGAACTAAAAAAGCCCTACTGCCTTTCGGTCTTTAAGGATAATGCCGGCGTAGTTGAGTTTGACCGGGAATATGCGGTTGCCTTTAAGGTGGAGACCCACAACCATCCCTCGGCTTTAGAGCCGTACGGCGGCGCTGAAACCGGAATTGGCGGTGTTATCCGGGACATTCTGGGTGTAGGCCTGGGCGCGAAGCCGATTCTCAATACCGATGTCTTCTGTTTTGGCCCGCTTGATTATCCTTACGATAAATTGCCCGCCTCTGTTCTGCATCCGCGGCGTATTTACAAAGGAGTGGTGAGCGGTGTGCGCGATTATGGAAACCGGATGGGAATCCCGACGGCCAACGGCGCTATTCTCTTTGATGAAGGTTATCTGGCAAACCCCCTGGTTTACTGCGGTACCCTGGGTCTTATTCCCAGGGATAAGATCGAGAAAGAAGTTAAGCCGGGAGACCTGGTTCTGGTAGTCGGCGGCCGGACGGGCCGGGACGGGATCCACGGCGCTACTTTCTCCTCTTTAAATTTGAAGAAAGGAATTTCTGCCAGTGTGGTCCAAATCGGAGCGCCTATTACCGAAAAGAAAGTCCTGGATGTTTTGTTGGTGGCCCGGGACCAAAATCTTTTCCGCTCTATTACGGATTGCGGCGCCGGCGGGCTCTCTTCCGCGGTCGGTGAATTAGGCAGCGAGACCGGTGTCGATGTCCACCTGGAGAAAGTGCCGCTCAAGTATGCCGGTTTGGCTCCCTGGGAAATCTGGGTTTCTGAGGCGCAGGAAAGGATGGTTTTAGCCGTACCTCCGGAGAACCGGGAAGGAATTTACCGGAACCGGAATTCTGCGCCTGTTTTATCAAAAAAAAGAAGTCGGAAACTTGAAAACCTCTTTTTTATATGACGGACTGCCCAGAATCCGGAGAAAGGCAATTTACCGGACGCCTTCTTTCAAAAAGCCGGATTTGTCCCGCAAATCTGATTATCCGAATATTTTGAAGTTGCTGCTCAGCCATCACAATATCGCCAGCAAGGAAAAGGTTATCCGGCAATACGATCACGAAGTCCAGGGTCAGACGATCCTGAAACCGCTGGTCTCTTTCGGCGGGCCTTCGGACGCGGTTGTTTTGAAGCCGCTTCATATCAAAGGCAAGAAGGGAATTGTTGTATCCAACGGCTTAAATTTATACGGTAAATTTGATCCGTATCTTTCCGCGGCTAACGCGATCGATGAGGCCCTGCGTAATTTAGTTGCGGTCGGCGGAGATATTCAAAACGCCAGCTTGCTGGATAATTTTTGCTGGGGCGATACCGGAGACCCGGAGATTTTGGGTAGTCTGGTCAGGGCGGCCCGCGCCTGCTATGAAATCGGTTCCGGCTTCGGAACGCCGTTCATTTCCGGTAAAGATAGCCTCAATAACTATTTTGTGACCGAAGAAGGCGCGCGCATTTCTATCCCCCCTACCCTGCTTATTTCCGCTGTATCCGTTATCCGGGATGCCAGCCGGGTGGTCTCCATGGATTTAAAGGAGGCCGGAAACCTTCTTTACCTGCTGGGTGAAACCAAAGGCGAGGAATTAGGCGGTTCTCACTATCTCCGGATATTGAAACAGGACGGCGGCCGGGTTCCGGAAGTGAATGTTGCCAAAGCTAAAAAAAGGATGATTGCTTTACATGAGGCGATAAATTCCGGGCTGGTCTTTTCCTGCCACGACCTTTCGGAGGGAGGACTGGCTGTTTCCGCCGCTGAAATGGCTTTCGGCGGGATGATTGGCCTGGAGATAGATTTAAGGCAAGTTCTTTATTCCGGCCCGGCCTGTCCGGACGCAATCCTTTTTTCCGAATCAGCCAGCCGGTTCCTGGTGGAAGTTTCTCCGGCAAACAGAACCAAGTTCGAGAAACTCTTTCCCGATCATTCGTTCGGTTGTATCGGCGAAACTATCAAGAAGCCGGTTTTGAAAGTAAAAGGCCTGAATAAATCCACCATCATTTCCGAAGACCTGAAAGCGCTTTTCCGGATTTGGAAAGGTTCCCTGCCCTGGTAATTATCCGGTTGAATAGTATTCTGTTCTTGCCTGTTGTGTTCCCCGGTTTCCAACCAATTTAGTTGCGGCCGGGCATGGTTGGTACGGAAAACTTATTGTATCCGGCGGGAACCTCGAAAAGATCCGCCGGTTGTTTTCCCTGTTTGATATTTGCGTATTCATGAGACCAGCTGTCATCCAGGGCCGCGGTCTTTACCGGAAATCCGTTTGCATCGAGAAACCACTGGTAGACGGCATTTTTTTCCTTGCTATCAGTAAAAGTCATTTTGTATTTGGTTGCCGGTTTTCCGTCCACCGTGTCTTTACCGATGAGCACTTTTTCTACCTGCGCGGAATCTTTTTCCACCGGAACGCTGCCGGGTTTTAGTTTGCTTTCCATATACATATTCTGTTCCGGCATCAACATCCAGGTTATTTTTTTGTCCATGCGGGCGATAACCACCATCTTTGACATCTCCATCCGTGATTTGTCGCCGGACACGAATATCTTTCCGGTCATTGTTTTCTGACCCTTTTGTTTCATTACCGTGTCCGCGGAGAAATCAAACGCGACTGCAATCCCGCTAAAAATCGTACCCAGGGCTAACAATGTTGCAACCAACAGCAGCTTAAATTTCATATTCCCCCCTTTACTTATTTTTAGAATTTGCGTGAAAGCAAAGTATAACTTAAAGTAAAGAGAAACGCAAGAGTGGGCGGCGGCTTTACAAGGTTTAGGAAGTCGGAGTATAATCAGGGAGAATGCTTTGAATTGATTTAGTTTTTAAATCTTAATTACCGGGAGGTTACATGGGAAAGAAGATTATTTTCGGTGTCGGGTTTTTAGCTTTATTTTTCTTTGTGGCTGGTTGCGCCGGCCGGGTGGAAATAAAAAAACCGGTGAAAGCGGTGGCGCCCGAGGCAACATCTGAAGCTACGGTTAAGGAAGTAAAGCCGATCCTGGAACCGAACGAAGGCCTGGCTACTAAAGAAGATCAGGCACAAGCCCTGCAGGGTGAAGGAATTCCCGTTGCTATGTCAGAAGGGGTGACCCGGGAACCGGTAACAGACGAAGAAAAGGCGGTCTTTAAGACGATTTATTTTGATTTTGACAAAAGCGACATTCGGGCCGATGCCCGGTTAGCTCTGGAAAAGGTGACCGATTATTTGAAGAAAAATCCTAAGGTTAAGATTGTAATTGAAGGTAACTGCGATGAATTGGGTACGGAAGAGTACAATATGGCTTTAGGCGAGCGCCGCGCCCTTTCCGCCCGGCGTTATCTGGTTTCCCTGGGAATTGCCCCGGAACGGATGGGTACGGTTAGTTACGGCGAAAACCAGCCGACAGACCCGGCTCACACCGAAACCGCCTGGGCGCTGACACGTAACTGCCAGTTCAAGATTATGGAATAGTTTTCGTAAAAGAGCGGAAATGAGGAAAAACGCGGTTTTGCTATTAGCGATGGGTTTCTTTTTAACCTCGCGTTCTTTTCCGGGTGCTGCCGCGGAGAACCGAATACCTTTTCATGGCTTAAAAGCGGTTGGAGTGTTTGTCGAAGATATCGACCCGGAAGCAAGCAAAGACGGCTTGAATAAGGAGCAGATAAAAACCGACGTAGAATCAAGGCTTTGCGCTGCCGGTATTAAGGTTGTTCCGGTGGAGAAATCCTTGAGCCTTCCGACATCATCTTACCTGTACGTCATCGTTAATACGGCGAAATTTGTTTCGGGGTTAGAGTATGTATACGGTACCACCGTGCAATTAAAGCAGGTGGTGATGCTGGAAAGGAAAAAACCGGTAAAATCAGCTTATTTGTGGGCTACAACCTGGGAAAAGAGTGGCGGAGTGGAAATTACCTGGGTGGCGGACCTGGCTGTAAATGTGCGCAGTCAGATCAACGATACGGTTGATGCTTTCATCGGTGATTATTTAGCCGAAAATCCCAAAAAATAATTTTGAAAATAGCAGTTTATCGGCAGTGAAAAATTAAAGCACAATCTCCTGCTGATATTTTGGTATGATAATATTGCTCTTGATATTTTTTTGTAAGATATCTCCAAATTTGACCGCGGTTTCTTTTTCGCCGTGGATGATGAATATCTTTTCCGGCGGTTTTTTAAATCCGGAAACCCAACGGAGAAGTTCTTGCTGGTCGGCGTGGGCGGAAAAACCGCCCACGTTTTCAATTTTGGCGCGGACCGGATAAGTTTCATTGAAGATTCTGATTGTTCGAGCCCCTTCCGTAATTTCCCGGCCGAGCGTCCCTTGCGCCTGATAGCCCACAAAAAGAATAGTACTCTCCGGCCGGGTAATGTTTTCCCGAATATGGTGTTTTATCCTTCCGCCCGTGCACATTCCGGAACCGGCCAGAATAATCGAAGTTCCTTTTGTCGCGTTTATTCTTTTTGATTCTTCGGTTGTCCGGGAAATATTTAATTGGGGGAAACTGAACGGAGATTCTCCTTTTTCAATCAACGCCCTTGTTTCGGCATCGAGATAACTGACAAATTTTCTGAAAACATCGGTGATGTTTATCGCCATGGGACTGTCAATAAAGACGGGAACCGGCTTGATTTGGTTGGTTCTCAGTAAAATACTTAAATAATAAAGTAAGTCCTGGGCTCTTTCGGTCGCAAAGACCGGAATAACCACGTTCCCCCCCTGTTGCTGTGCTGCGATGATTATTTTTTTAAATTTCGCCTCCGAGTCCGCGCCTGCTTCATGTAGACGGTCTCCGTAAGTTGATTCCATGAAAAGATAGTCGGCTTTTTCCGGTATGGTCGGGTTCTCCACGATGGGCCGGTTCCAGCGGCCGATATCTCCGGAAAAAACCGCTCTCTTTGTGTTCCCGCCTTCGGTTGCTTCCAACTCTATTGTGGCTGCGCCCAGGATATGCCCGGCGTTGTGGAGCGTTATCCTGATTTCCGGGGAGACCCGGGTCGGTTCTTCGTACGGGATGCTTCTAAATAACGGAAAGACATTTTTGGCGTCTTCAACCGTGTAAAGGGGAATTTCCGGATAGGCGCCTCTTTTGCCCTCGCGCTGGTGCCGCTCTCTTTTTTTGACGGCGTCTTCTTCTTGTATTTTAGCGGAATCAAGGAGTATGATTTGCGCAATTTCCTGGGTGGGGGGCGTACAAAATATTGCACCCCTGAATCCGGACTTTACCAGTTTGGGCAAATATCCGCAATGGTCAAGGTGCGCGTGGGTTAAAAAGACATTTTCGATACTGGCGGGAGCCACCGCAAAATCTTCCCAGTTGCGGTTGACGAAATCTCTTTCCTGGTATAGGCCGCAGTCCACTAAATTACGCGATTTTCCGGTTTCGACCAGGAATCTGGAACCGGTTACGTTTTCGGTTGCTCCGAGAAAGGTGATTTTCATAACTTAATTGTAACGCTTCTTGTGTTGCCGGGTCAATTTTAATCTTTGGTTGGAACGTGTTATCATATTGCATCGTGATGATTGAGGCGAAGTTTTACCGGAAACAGGAAGAAGATAAGGTACGTTGCCTGCTCTGTCCGCACCGTTGTTTAATTCTGCCCGGGAAAAGGGGCTTGTGCGGCGTGCGGGAGAATAGCGGCGGAATCCTTTACTCCCTGGTTTATCAGAAGGCAATCTCCGCTCACGTTGACCCGATTGAAAAGAAACCGTTATTTCATTTTTTGCCCGGCTCCACCTCTTTTTCCGTAGCCACGGTTGGTTGCAATCTTTCCTGCCGTTTTTGCCAAAATAGCGATATTTCCCAGGCCGGCAAGGAAACGGTTGAAATCGACGGATATGACCTGCCGCCGGCTGAAGTTGTCCGCCGGGCGAAACAAGCCGGATGTTTGTCTATCTCTTATACCTATACGGAACCGACTGTCTTTTTTGAATACGCCTTTGATACGGCAGTCCGGGCTAAAAAGGAAGGCTTGGCCAACAATTTCGTAACTAACGGATACATCGAAGCGGAGCCGCTTAAGGCGATTGCGCCTTATCTTGATGCGGCCAACGTTGACTTGAAGAGTTTCCGGGAGGAATATTACCGTAAAATATGCGGAGGGAGTTTAAAGCCGGTCCTGGATACCCTGATTTTAATGAAGGAGCGGAATCTCTGGGTGGAGGTGACCACCCTGGTCCTGCCGGGGCTAAACGACAGCGATGCGGAATTGCAAGATATCGCTTTTTTTATCCGGGATAACCTGGGCCCGGATACGCCCTGGCACATCAGCCGTTTTTTTCCCCGGTATCGAATGGATGCCTCCTCCCCTACTCCGCCGGAAACGATAGACCATGCCCGGCAGATTGGCTTGGACGCCGGACTTCGATTCGTCTATTCCGGTAATCTGGACGGTGGTTCCGGTGAAAGCACTTTTTGTTCTGATTGCGGCAAAGCGGTAATCAGCCGTTTCGGATTTGCACTGACCGGGAACAAAATAGCGGGTGGATGCTGTTCTTTCTGCGGGGCAAAAATTGCCGGGGTATTTGTTTATTGATGTAACGAAGAGAGGGCGGCGCCGAAAGCAACCACAAACTGCGGGTTATCCAGGCGAGGTGTGTTTCCGGCTTAACAATCAGCTTGTCGGCCTGGCGGAAGACATTATCGCATAAATGGGCGTAGGAAACAGCGGTCCCGAGCAACAAAAAAATTAGGGCCGGGAAGATAACGCTTAATTTACACATAGGATTTTAGAGGAGGCAAAGCTTGTTTTCTCTCTGTTAAAGAATGAAAGGGTTGCTCCAGGCGCGGTTCCCTTGCCGGTCAACCAGTTCCACCCGGACGTATTTTAAGGCATCGTTTATCGGACACCTTGCCTCTATTATATCATCATTATTGTCGGCGTAGAAACTAAGCCCGCTTGCCCACCGGC
Organism: Candidatus Omnitrophota bacterium; assembly: GCA_026387085.1. GTDB lineage: Bacteria > Ratteibacteria > UBA8468 > MWAK01 > MWAK01 > JAHJUB01. The sequence goes on along the minus strand of JAPLMK010000040.1, from coordinate 14,802 downwards.
AAATGAAGTGCACTTCTTTCACCGCGGAACACTGCAGGACGAGTTCATTTTTTTCGATGCGGCAGTCTTTGATGGTCGGCCCGCAGGAGGCGTAAAAGGAGCCGGTCCGGAGCGCCTCCATGATGGAGCAAGCGTCGAGTTGTTCGGCTTTGATCATCGTCCACCCCATGAATATTTCCCGACCGCTGTGGGTATCATCGGAAGCGACCGCGGGTATTATTTTATTGGAAGCCAAGAGGTCGTCCCAATGTACCGAACTGAAGCCCTTGCCGATGCGGGTGCAGACGGCGTTGTAAACTTCCATGGCGATGTATCCCTTGACCGCGGTTATTTCGTTGATGGTGAGCCCGCACCAGTAGGGATGGGCAAAAATAATTTCGCCGCCGGCCTGACGCACTATTTTGACCCGGGTATTGGCATCGGCGTCTTTCGGAAAATCCAGGCCGAAAGGAACGTTGAGACAGACCAGGTGGTAGGCATTTTTATCGTTTGGGCAAATAGGATGAGTTTCCATTCCGCTCAACACCAGGAACTTTTCTGACGAGAGCCCGCTGACGTCGTTGGTTTTTTCGTGGTCGGTAATGGCCAGTACGGAATAACCCTTTTCCCGGTATTGTTTGACCCGTTCCGCTACGGTGCTGTCTCCGTCTGAGTTTGTGGTATGAGTATGCAGGTTGGCCTTATACCAGTTACCTTTAACTTGGAAAGGATTTACCAATTTTTTTTCACCCATTTTTTTCTCCGTTTTTTATTTTGCGCAGCGTGGAAAAGAACTTCAGGTATGGTTCGGTGCGATAATCCGGATAAGTCCAGGGCAGGAACTCAAGCCCATTTTTGTGAAATAGAAACGTTATTTCCGCGTATATTCCTGATTTTAGGTAGATGCGGTGGCTGAAGTCTTTAGTGGAAGCAAGGATAACTCTGGCCGGAGTTAGAAATCCGGGGTCAAGGTTAATCCGGCGTTTTTTACTTTGACAATAGGTTTTTTCCAGGCGGTTAGTGAACAGTTTGATTGAAGCCAACTTTTCCGGGGAAACCATGCGCTTAAAAGCGATAAATTTCCGCAAAAGGTCGTTGCCCATTTCCGGCGTGTAGTAATCGGTAAATTTAAAAGGGATAATCTCACTTTCCAGCAGAATCGGGCCGAATTTTTTCGTCAGGATATCGGCTGCAGCGGAAAAGAGTTCCGGGTCTCCGCCGAGCATGCCGATAAAAAGGCGAACCAGTTGCGGTTTTTCAGGTCTTCCCATCGCATAGTTGGTCTTTAGCCGAACAGAGGCAAAGACCGCAGATATTTTGTCCGATCCTCTTCCGGCCGCAGGTTTCTTTGATGAATTGACGGCAAACCGCCAGGTTAAAATCGCCGAGTTCGGCTTTAATTGCGTTGGCCGGACAACGGGAAAGGCAACGGGTACATTTTCCGCAACCGAAAGAAATCGGTTCGCCGGCATCAAGGGGCGCGTCGGTTAGCACGGCTGAGAGGCGTATCCGGCTTCCGAAATCAGGTGTAATCAGAAGGTTGTTCCGGCCGATCCAGCCCAGGCCGGCCCTTATGGCAATTTGCCGAAGGGAAAGAAGGCCTTTTTCTTCTTTCCAGTCAATCACCTGGTTGGTTGGAACCGGCAACCCGGAATAACCGTTCTGCCGGAGGAGTTCCGCGGCCAGAATTCCAATCCGGTCCAGGAGATAATTGACCTGGCGGTAGTGGTGCAGGTAAATAAGGTCCGGGCCCCCGGAAAGCAGGTCAATGACAGCGTCGGATAAGGGAAAAGCATAGACCACGGCCGAAGTAAACCGGCCCTGAAGGTTTTTAGGCAGAAGAAGCGGGCCGTCTTTTTTTAATCCGGCCACGCCCCAGAGCGGAATCAGCTGTTTTTCAAAAAATTCTTTCAGGAGATTTTTATCCATTTGTGATATGTAGTTGTTTTTTCCGCAAACGAGGATGTATGGTTTGCAAAACTTCACGAAGTATCAGCTACAAAACAAGTAGTATGAGGGCATGAGTAGCTGTGGCTTGCCTTGAGGTATAGGCAGGAACACGGCGAGGCTCGTGCCCGAATTGCGTAGTTTTGTCTGACACGCAGGGTGTTTTACGAACCATACATCCGAGCATTTAGTATAACACGAACGCTTGACATTTTCTAATCTCTCCGGTATAACAATAGGAATTAGTGCCATTTTTGAGCATGAATTTTAAACCTTATGGGCTACCAAATTAATCGGGCGGTTCTTGACCGCATCCGGGAAAATACCGACATTGTCGAGGTAATATCCAATTATATTACCTTGAAAAAATCCGGACGGAATTTCAAGGCCCTCTGCCCTTTTCACAGCGAAAAGACGCCTTCGTTTACGGTTACTCCGGAAAAAGGCATATTTCATTGTTTCGGGTGCGGCGCCGGCGGCGACGCCATCTCTTTTGTGATGAAGATGGAGAATGCCGGGTTTCCTGAAGCCGCGGCTCTCCTGGCCAAGAAAGCCGGTATTAATTTGGAACTCAGGTCCGGCGACGACCGGGGGAACGAGGTACGGACCAAAATCCTGCAATTAAACTATAAGGCCGCCGTATTTTTTCACGAGTACCTGTTGCGCGAAAAAGAAGCCGAACCGGCGCGGGTTTATTTGAAAAAGCGGAATATAAGTCCGGAAATGATTAAAAAATTCCAGCTTGGTTTTGCGCCGGCTTCTTTTCAGACGGAAAAGTTTTTGCGAAATGAAGGTTTTAACCGCGCCGATTTGGAGAACGCCGGGCTTAGATTCTACCAGCGCGTAACCTTCCCCATCTTCAATCTTTCCGGGGAATGCGTGGGGTTTGGAGCCCGGAGCATTAACGGGTCGGACCCAAAGTACTTGAATTCGGCCGAAAATCCGGCTTTCAGTAAAGGGAATATTCTTTACGGCCTTAATTTGAGTCGTCAGGCGATCCGGGAGAAGGGAGAGGTTATTCTGGTGGAGGGTTATCTCGATCTGATTAAACCGTTTCAAAACGGTTTTGAAAATATTGTCGCAAGTTTAGGGACCGCCGTTACGCCGAATCAAGCCAAATTAATTCATCATTTCACCAATCGGGTCGTGCTTCTTTTTGATAGCGATGTAGCCGGCAAGGCGGCCGCTTTGAGGAACATGGAGGCCTTGAATATCGGGACTATTTTGATGAATGATCTTGACGTGGAAATCGTCCTTTTGCCGGAAGGCCTTGACCCGGATTCCCTGATTGACAAACACGGCCGGGAAACGATGGAGAGCTTGCTTCAGAAGCGGCAAAGATTGCGATTGCCCGGGAAACCTTACCGTTAATCCGTTCATTTCACAGTCCGTTAAAACTCAACGAATATTTGACGCTTTTAGCCCAGAAACTGCAATTAAATGAAGATGCTTTGCGGTTGGAATTTCAAGGAGCATTAAGGAAAAAAGGCCGGGAAAAGAGTCAGGGGGTGGCAGGTGAGGCGCTGGATAATCGCCAGAAAGGCATTATTGATGCCGAGCAGAAAGTTTTGGCCACGTCTTTTCCCCGGGCGCATTTACGAAAATGTTTGCGGGAAACTTTAACGGAATCCGATTTTACGGACCCGGCGCATAAGGTAATTTTTCAGAACCTGATCAGCCTTTCGGAGGAAGAAGGAGAAAATGAACTGCGGGGGAAATTAGGGGATAATCAAGAATTGATGGAAGTCCTTTCCCGGATAATAACGCGCCTGGAAGTGAGCAGCGGTGACCCGGAAAATCTTTTTTTTGAAGCGCGGGATTGGCTGATTAAACTGCGCCGGAAAAATATGCAAGAAAAGCCGCTTCTTGACGAAAAGATTAAGAAAAACGAAGAACCGGACTTGGAGGCGATGCGTAATTTCCAGGAACTGGTTCAACAACGCCATAAAGGGATTGCCCCTAATCAGGAGGAACGCAAATGAACAAGGAAAAGAATAAAAATATTAAGGGTTTGATTGAAAAGGGTAAACGGCAGAAACGTCTTTCTTATGACGAGATTAATGAAATTTTACCGGAAAATTTGTATGCTCCGGAAGAGATTGAGGAGATATTCAGCCAGTTGAGCGATTTACAGATTACGATTGAAGATGAAGATAGCGGAACTTTTATACTGCATGAGGAGGAAGTTGAAGAAGAGCGCCTGGCATTGGAGGAGGTGCGCAATCCTTTGCGGTCTTACCTGAAGAAGAGGTGCGTAACCCTTTGCGTTCTTATTTGAAAGAAGCCGGGGGGATATCTCTGCTTAACCATGAGCAGGAAGTAGAAATTGCCCGAAATATAGAAGAAGTAAAAAATGACTTTCAGGCTGCCATTGACCGGAAGGCCAGCCACAAGCAGTTGGCGGTTATAGAGAAGCGGATGGATAAATTAAAGGCGCAGTTAATCCAGGCAAACCTGCGGTTGGTTATCAACATCGCCAAAAAATATTCCAATCCGAAACTTACCTTGCGCGACCTCATCCAGGAAGGCAATATCGGGTTAATGAAAGCGGTGGAGAAGTTCCGTTTCCGGGAGGGTTATAAGTTTTCCACTTATGCTACCTGGTGGATCCGCCAGGCGATTACCCGGGCGATTGCGGACCATTCTTCCACCATTCGAATCCCGGTTCACATGCGCGAAAAAATAAATAAATTAAACAAGGTTTCCCGGTCCCTGGTGCACGAACTTGACCGGGAGCCGACTCCGGACGAAATTGCCCGAAAGATTCAGGTCGCGCCGGATAAGATCCGCATGATTCTTAAAAGTATGCAACGGGAACCGATTTCCCTGGAAACTCCGGTCGGAGATGACGAGAAAACAACCTTCGGGGATTTTATCGAGGACCGGGAAACAGAGACCCCGGCTTCCGCGGCTACCTACGCCCTGCTTCAGGAAGAGCTGGAGAAGATTTTCGAGCAATTGGACGACCGGGAGGAGAGTATTATCAAGAAGCGGTTTGGAATAGGGCCGGACGGTTATCCTAAAACCCTGGAAGAAGTGGGGGAATCTTTTAATCTTACCCGGGAACGAATTCGTCAGATTGAAAGCAAAGCGCTGGAAAAATTGAGGGTTTCCAACCAGTTGAGCCGCCTGGCTTCCTTCTTACGGTGGTACCGGAGTTCTACCTAATGCTGCTGGCGCTTGATTTGGGAAATACCGTTTTAAAGGTCGGCCTTGTTTCGAAAGAAGGAAGGTTTCTCAGAGAAATGCGTTTTGGTCATAGCGAGAACGTCTCTTTCCTGAAGGCTCTGCAGCAGACAAAGTGGCCCGGCAATGTTACCGAGGCAAGGATAGCTTCGGTTGTTCCCGCTTTAACCGGGAAAGTTGTTCGGGTTCTGGAGGGTTCTATCGGAATTCAGGTAAAGGTCCTGGCGCGGGAGGACTTGCCGATCAAAGTTCAGGTGCGCCGTCCTAAAGAAGTGGGTATGGACCGGCTTCTCAATGCGTTGGCTGCCGGCCGTTTTTACGGAAAGCCGGCCGTGGTGATTGATTGCGGTACCGCGCTTACTTTTGATTTGGTGACCAGAGCCGGTAATTATACCGGCGGCATTATCGCGCCCTCTCCGGAAATCAGCCGTGATTATCTTGCCGAAAAGACCGCTCTTTTGCCGATAGTAAAGTTGCAGCCGCCAAAATCGGTGGTAGGTAAGAATACGGATGAATGCTTGAGATCGGGACTGGTTTTTGGATTTGCCGACCTGATAAGCGGATTGCTGACGCGCCTGAAGAAAGAATGGCAACCGGAATTTACGGTGGTTGGAACCGGCGGCGGTCTGGCTATTCTTCTGCCTTATCTTTCCGAAAAAGTTATTTTTGACCCCAACCTCACATTGAAAGGTATTTATCTGACTGCGGCGCATGGTGCGTAGTTCAGCATGCGTTATCCAGTAGAAAAAGATAAAACTTAAATTAGGTTTTGTTTTTCCCGGTATACTGTTCTGCTGTATCTTGCATGCTGTTTTTAGATTTTCGTAATGGTTTTCAGCAGTATTTTTTTTACATTTTCCACGTTTTTTTCAAAGATGGCTAAAATTTCCGGCCACGTTACCGGCGGTTCGTCTGTTTTCCAGCAATCATAATCGGTGGACATCGCCACTGCCGCATAGGGAATCCCGGCTTCGTTTGCCAGGATTGCTTCCGGCGCTATCGACATATTAATGACGTCTGCGCCCCAAAGCTGAAACATCCTGGATTCGGCCCGGGTGGAAAATCTTGGCCCTTCAATTGTAATCACCGTGCCCTGTTCGTCCAACTTCAAACCTAATTCCCGGCCCGCCTGAATTAGTTTAGTCCGCAATTCTTCCGAAAAAGGGTCGGCCATCGGCGTATGTTTTGCGTTTTCCGTCCCGGACTCGAAATGCTCAAAAAAACTTATCTTACGGTGCCGGGTGAAATCGATAAATTGGTCCAGGATTATAATGTCGCCCCGATTTATTTCCTCCCGTAAAGAGCCGCAGGCGGTAGTAGCCAGGATATGGGTGCAACCCTGCTCTTTCAGAGCCTGGATGTTTGCCCGGCAGTTGACCTGGGTGGGCGGAATGGTATGCCTCCGTCCGTGCCGGGCCAGGATAAGAATTTCGACTCCGTCAATTACACCGGCAGAAAGAGACGAAGACGGGCTTCCGTAGGCAGTTTCTACGTTGATTTCTTTTGCATCCTTTAAAATTTCCGGATCATCCAACCCGGAGCCGCCGATAATACCGATTTTAGCCATAATTTAAGTTATTCGGAAACAGATTACCGCAAATAAATAATCTTTACCACGGAAACACTGAAAACCACGGAAACACTGAAAAACTTAAATTAAAGGTGTTTCTTTCCGTGCTTCCAAACTTCCGTGCTTCCGTGGTATTCTTTTTAGATTTGAATCAGTTTTTTGATTTGTTTGACCCGGTGTTCTACATTCGAAACGCTTATCTTTTCCAGCGCTTTAAGCCCGAAACCCTCTACCGTAAATGATGCCACCGCCGCTCCGTAAAATAACGCTTTATGCATACGGGCGGTTGAGAAATCGTTACGGGCCGCGATGTACCCGGTAAAGCCGCCGCCGAAACTATCCCCGGCTCCGGTAGGGTCGGAAACTCCGGTGGTGGGAAAGGCCGGCGCAAAGAAGAAATCATCTTTTCCGGAAATCATGATTACGCCGTGCGCCCCTTTTTTAATAATAGCGGTTTTCGGGCCTAATTTTAAAATGTCGCGGCCGGCGGCTCTCAGGTTTTCCTGCCCGGTAAGCATTCTGGCCTCCTCGTCATTCAAGAGGAGAACATCCACTTTTTCCAGCAATTTCTTAAGTTCGGGCAGTTTGGTCTTTATCCAGAGGTTCATCGTGTCACAAACCACTATTTTCGGAGAATCAACCTGTTTTAAGGTTTTCAGCTGTGTTTCCGGGTCGATATTGGCTAAAAATAGATATTGTGAATTCCGGTATTGTTCTGGAAGTTTGGGAGAATATCCGTCCATGACGTTTAAGGCAACGGATACGGTTCTGGCTTCTTTGAGGTTCTTTCCGTACCGGCCGGACCAGCGGAAGGTTTTGCCCGGCCGAACCTGGAGCCCGGAAGTATCGATGCCCCTTTTCTCAAATTTTCTTATTTCCTTTTCCGGGAAATCGGACCCGACGATGCCCAGCAGGTTAACCGGGGCAAAGAGGCTGGCGGCATAGGAGAAGTACGTTGCGGAACCGCCCAGGATTTCTTTTTTTTCTCCAAACGGAGTTTTGATGGTATCGAAGGCGATGGAGCCGACGACCAAAATATCGGGGTTCTTCACAGGGAGAGTTCCCGGGCGCGGTTTCGGGCTGCTTTCAAGGCGGAACCGAACATTTTCCGGATTCCGGCCTTTTCCAGAACCAGGATGGCGGCTTCCGTTGTTCCGCTTTTAGAGGTAACCGCCGCCCGGAGTTGTCCGGCCGGTTCGCTTTTGGTCAGCAAGGCGGAAGCCAGGGCGCTTTGCCGTGCCATCTTGGCGGAATCATTTTTTGAGATTCCGGATTTTTGGGCGTATTCGGCGAGTATTTCCATTAAAAGAAAAAAATAGGCCGGACCGCTTCCGGAGAGGGCGGTTACCAGGTCCATCTTCTCTTCGGCGATTACGGATACTTCTCCGAGGTTAGCAAAGAGGCGGGCTACTTTTTTAAGGTCGGCCGGCCGGGTAAAACGGCCCGGACTGTAAAAACTCATTCCGGCTCCGACCTTTATGCCGATATTGGGCATTACCCGCACTACCGGTATTTTGCCTAATTTTTGCTCCAGGTATCCGGTCGGAATGCCGGCCAGAATGGAAACAACCAATTTTCTTTTTCCGATACCCGACATTTCCTTCAGGACGTTTTCTTTGTCCTGGGGTTTTACGGCCAGAAGACAGATATCGGAAAGAGAAACGAGTTCCGGAATGTTCCGGGCGGTTTTAAGCGGATAAACGGAGGTTAGGCTTGCGTATTGCCTGGGGTCACGGTCGTAAAGCAGGATTTCTCCGGCCGTGATAGCCTTAGATTTTAGGAGGCCGGTGATAATCGCCGAGCCCATCTTGCCGGCGCCGATAATTCCCAGCATATTGGATTTTAAATTTTCACCGTTCACCGTTCAGTATCCAGCGCTTTTATTCCCCTTCCACCGCACCCACTTGAATGTTAAGGTCGGCGCGGTTCTCAATCCGCTCTACCTGTCCGTCCCGGATCCAAATAACCCGGTCGGAAATATCCAGCATCTTCAGGTCGTGCGTGGCGGTGATTACCGAAACGCCCTGCTTACGGTTCATTTCTTTCAGCAGCCCGATTATTTCTTTGCCGGTTTTCAGGTCGAGATTTCCGGTTGGTTCATCGGCCAGAATAATGGCCGGAGAGTTGGCGAATGCCCGGGCGATCGCTACCCGCTGCTGCTGGCCGCCGGAAAGTTCGAAAGGTTTATGCAGGATACGTTCGCCCAGGCCGACCAGCTCCAGTAACTGCCTTCCCTTATCTACTGATTCATCGTGGCTGGTTCCGGCAAAAATCATCGGGAGTGTTACGTTTTCAAGTGCGGTCATTACCGGTATCAGATTGAATGTCTGGAAGATATAACCGATTTTTCGACAGCGCAGCCACGCCAGTTCAAAAGCATCAAGTTGCGCCACATCCACCTCGTCAATATAAACGCGGCCGTTGCTGGGCTTATCCAGGCCGCCGATCATATTAAAAAGAGTGGTCTTGCCGGAACCGGACGGACCCATGATTGAGATATATTCACCCTGGTTGATTTCCAGGTCGATACCTTTCAGGACCTGTAATTCAATGCGGCCCAGCATGAAATTTTTTGTCACGCCAACTGTTCGTACCACGATATCTTTTTTTTCTGGCATAGTAATCTCCTTGAAATATTTTTAAACTTCTCGTCGAATAGCTTCCGCCGGTTCCAACCGGGCTGAGAGATAGGTCGGGTAGATAGCGCCGACAATGGCAATAACGGTTCCCAAGACAACGGAAAAAATGAAAACTTTGAGTATGGAAAAATAGGGAACATAAGGCGCAATCTGCCCGCCGTACCGGAAAAAGAACGAAATGATGATGGCCAGCGCGCCGACAAGACCGCCGGCCAGGGAACCGACCAATCCCTGCAGGGCGGATTCAATCAAAAATATTTCCATGATAAACCGGTTCAGAGCGCCCAGGCATTTCATAGTTCCGATTTCCCGGCTCCGTTCGCTTACCGCCATAAGCATGGAGTTGGTGATGCCGACTACGCATACCAAAAGCGAAAGACTTACCAGCCATATATTACGGGCCATGTAGTCGGAAGCATCAACGGAAAGGCTGAGCCGGATTGCATCCGGGCCGTTTTTAAGGAGCGCGGAAGTGATTGTGCTGCTGGTGAGGATGGACATCAAAAAAGCCACGCCCAGAAACACGCTGGAAGAAACAACCAGCGCCCGGCCGAAGCGAATCCGGATGTTGCGCAGGCTCATTTTAAAAGCTTCGCTTTTGGGCAGGGAAAGCTGTTTACCGATTTTTTTAGCCATTTTTTACTCCTTGATTAAAAACCCGACAATGGAACGTTGCGCAAGCGTTTTCAGGTAAATCATGACGCTCTGGCGGCTGTAATCTTCGGAAACGTTGTGCCGTTTCTGGAAATTAGCCACAATTTCTGATACGGGAAGGTTTTGGCGACAGTCGCGATAAACTTCGGCGCCTAACTCGTCCAGCACCAATTTTTTTTCTTTCGGGACCACCAGTACGAAAGAAAGCAGATTCACGAAGAATGATTTTTTTCGGGAAACGACGATAATTAATTCCTTTCCTTTCTCCTCCGTACGGACCGCCTGGTTTACCACCACTTTTGCGTTCAGAACTTCTTCCGGTGTAAGTGTCTTTCGGCGCGTCATTATCTTAATATTATCATCTCTGGCCTTTTTTTTGTCAATACCAAATCAGCTGCCGCTTGCCTTTTGCGGTAAAACTCGGGTAAAATTATTTTAGTGTAAAAATGGATAAAATCATCGATTTTCATACGCACGCTTTTCCCGACGTCCTGGCAGAAAGAGCCCTGAAATCGCTTGAAGGGGATGGCGAAATCAAGGCGCACCTTAACGGCACCGTTTCCGCCCTACTCTCCTCGATGGAACGCTGCGGAATCGCAAAGAGCGTTATTTGTTCTATCGCCACCAAGCCGGCGCAGTTTGATTCTATTTTTAACTGGAGCCGGAAAATCAGTTCGGAAAGGATTATCCCCTTCCCTTCCCTGCATCCGGACGACCGGGAAATACCGGAGAAGGTCGCCCGGGTAAAAAAGGCGGGTTTTAAGGGGTTGAAACTGCACCCTTATTACCAGGATTTTTTTATCGACGAAGAAAAGATGTTTCCGCTTTACGAGGAAATCAGCAAAGCGGATTTAATTCTGCTGATTCATACCGGTTTTGATTTTGCTTTTTCCCGCGCTGAAGCTGGTGACAACGCACCTGGGCGCCTGGGACCAGTGGGAGAAAGTCAAAAAATTCCTGCTGGGCAAGCCAATTTACATGGAAATTTCGTTTTCGCTTGGATTTTTAGCGCCGGAAAAGTTTCGGGAAATAGTCCTGAATCATCCGGAAAAATATATTCTTTTTGGTACGGATTCACCCTGGACGGATCAGGGTGAAACGCTTTCCCTTTTCCGGAAACTGAACCTGGGCAAGGAAAAGGAGGGATTGATTCTGTCGGAAAATGCCGCGAATCTTTTGAATTCCGGTTGATTTTAGAACGCACTTGACACGGGATATGGCATATTTTATAATGTAACCGAGGAAAGGTTCGGATATGTCAAGCCGGAGCAAACGCACGGAGAAGCCGTTTTGGCATGAAGCCGGGGCGGAGACGGAGGGATGCATGAAGAAATGGTTGCTGTGGGGGCTGGGAGTTGTTGTTTTAGTGCTGGGTATCGCGGTAACTTCTCCGCTATACGCCAGGACGTTGGGCGAGGTAATGACCAGCGTGGAAAAAGGGGTCGCCACCCTGAAGGATGTTACGGGAACACAGACGATAAAGTTTGTTTTGGGCAATGACACGGTAACGGCGGAGAATATTTTTGTTGCCAAGGCCCCGGACAAGTTCCGCGCCGAAACGGTGATTCCAATTCCGGGACAGAAAAAGACGCAGAAAATAGAGACCGTTTGCGACGGGAAATATATCTGGCAGCATGTTCTGCCTCCGGAAGAACAGAAAATTATCAAGATGGATCTCGCCTCAGCTCCGGGAATGGCCGCGCAGTATCAGAAAAAATTCATGGAGACCGGCTACGGTGTTGTCGGGGTGGATAATCTGCTGAAAATGGTGGGTGCCGACTATGATATTAAGGTGGTGGGCACGGAGAAGTTGGCCGGTCAGGAGATGGATGTGCTGGAGGGGGCGTTGCTCAAGAAAAAACCGGCAAAAACTTCAAATGAGAAGACTATTGCCGGATGGAACCTGCCGGTTCCCGCCCGGATTAAATATCTGATCGGCGTGAAAGACGGCTTCATTTATCATACCCAGGGTTTTGACAAGGAAGGCAAGGTGATGCTGGAGATTGGTTACAAGAATCTGAAATTTAACACCGGCGTAAAGGACAAGACATTTGTTTTTAAACTGCCTAAAGGCGTGCCGGTTTTTGAAGCCACCGAGGTTGTTCCCAGTTTGGTAAAATAAGGATAAATATTTAGCGGTGAAAAAAGCGGGTGGAATAATTTCCACCCGCTTTTTTTGTGCTACCGGCCCGAGCATTAATCGAAAGTCCACTGCATTTTCATAACCTCATCGTATAACTTATCAAGTATTTTAAAATTCTTTTCGATTGGCAGATAGACCATAAAAACATCGGACGATTCGGTTTCCGACAATTCCTTTTCCGGCGGTACCGAATTTATGAAGATGAAGTCTGCGCCCTTTCCGATCATGGCCGGGCAGATTAATCCGATACCCGAACCTTTGCCGTTGTGGAGATAAAGCCACTTGGCGTATCCGATCTTGCTTTTACCGTCCTTATCCTTAAGCGGGTAGGTTAAAAACTTGCCGTCCTGGGGCATCGTGTAATATTTATAGGGGTCGGAATTATAAGGGGAACTAAGCCCCCAGTTTATTCCGCATTTGTGAACGTCTTTACCCAGGTAGAAAAATTTAGAATAAAGCGCCAGGAAGGGATACCCTTTTTTTATTTCCGAAAAAACCTCCAACCGGTATCCGGGTTCGATGCTGTTATCGCCTAATTGTATGGTAGTTTTATATACCTTCCGTTCCGGGGTATCGACCCGACACTCGATTTTCGTTATTTTTTTAGTGATGAGGTCTTTGTTGTCGGTAAAGTCCTTGGCGGCAAAATAGAGCATATTTCCGGAGGAACTGATGCCTTCCGATTGGAGAGTATACATTGTGCCGCCGGTGTAAAAAATAATACCGTCTTTGTCAACTTTCGCGAAAAGTTTTTCGTTTTTGGCGGTAATTTTTCCCGTTTTGGCAGGTGTTTTCACCGGTTCCTTTCCGTAGCATAATCCGTTAAAAAGGATAAACATGCCCAGCCAAATCACAAATAGTTTTTTCACAATACCCCCTTTTGATTTTGACGGCCTTCCTGGACTACTTTCTCTACTCCTGGTTTTTCCGGCGGGCGGTCCGGATGGCATCCCGGATCGCAAAAAGAGCTGCCAGGATGGCAATGATTGCGCCCAGACCGGTCAACGCCAGCGCCTTGATAACCGTCTTCTGTTCCCGGCTTAATTTTTCCGTTTCCGGAGTTTGCTTCGCCTGGTCAGGTTTTGTTATTCCGGCATTAACCTCGGCGGTTACGATGCCTTCCTCATTCATTTCCACCGGTTTTTCTTTTGAAATGCCGGCACTGCTGGCGAGGTTGAAAGAGGCGCCGGAGGAAGGACCTTTAATCAGGGTGGTTGCTCCGAGGGAAAGAACGGTGAGGCCGACGATGAAACAGAAGAAAAATAAGCTTGCCTTGCCGATCTGGCCGTTATAGACCTGACCCAGTCCGGGGCACAACGTGGAGAGAACTCCCGCTAAACCCGAAGATTTTTGTTCGTACTTCCGGCGCACCTGACTCCGGATTTCTTCTTCCTCAGTAATCCTTTTCCGGTCTTCTTCATTCAAAAAGCCCATAATTCCTCCTTTCCGTAAATATTTTTAATTGGAATTCTTCTGCGTGCCGCACAAAACGAAATATCCCGGCCCGGTTAAAATATTAATTTCGAACCGGGCAATCTGATGCCCCTCGGTATTTATTATATTATATCCGAAGGTAGTTATATGTCAATTTTTGCCAATTCTGTTTCGCTGAATCCGAAATGATGGCCCAATTCATGCCGGAATACTTCCTTCACCCTTTCTTTGACCTGGTCAGCTTCTTTACCAAGCGATTCAATTGGTTTTTGATAAATAGTTATTCGGTCCGGCAAAAAGTTGGTATAAGATACGCCCCTTTTCTTCACGGGGATGCCTTGGTAAAGACCGAGTATGGAATAGGGTGATTTAATCCCCTGTTCTTTCAGTATTTCCCCGGAGGGAAAATCCTCTACCACCACATATAGGTTGCTGATCTTTCTTTTAAAATCCTCCGGTAATTCGTCGATCGCCTCCATTACCAATTTTCGGAATTTTTTTTCTTCCATCTTATTTTTCAAAGGTCAGTTGTCCGTTTTAATGCGGAAGTTATCACCCGGGAAGAAGCGCTTCGCTAATCTCGGCTGGTATCCTTCTGGGTTTAAAATATTTTCCGACACAAACCACGGTTACTTCGGCTTCTACCAGAAGCCGGGCGTTTTCCGTAATTTCCTGATGGAAATGAATTACGGCGGTTTTCAGGTTTTTCACGGTGGCTGATATTTTAATAATATCTCCATATTTCGCCGGTGACCGGTAATCTATTTCCACCCGCGTCACCACAAACAGAACGCCTTGTTCCGACCATTTTTTTAATTCCTGGGATTTGCTGCGAAAATATTCTGTCCGGGCTTCCTCAAGATGTTTTAGGTAGTTGGCGTAATAAACAACCCCGCCGGAGTCGGTGTCGTGGTAATAGATGATTTTTTCAATCTGAAAATCCGCCATAATTATTATGCATTATACCGACCGGAATTGGAAAACTTTTTCGCGGAAAAGTTTCAAGCAGGCGTTAACCGCTTCCGGTTCGTAGAGGACTTTTATTCTCAATTCTTTATCCCCCGTTTTTTCATATCGCCCTTTTGGCTGAGAATTTACCTTTTTTGGGGTTTTGGTTCGGCGCCCAGTTGAGAGTATATTATATTTTTTACTTAACCTTGTCAATACGCCCAAGAGTTTCCGGATGTGTAGTTTTGGGCAGAGGTGATAAATCGGCCTTTTGACCTCTTTTCAGGCAAAGTGATAAGATA
>JAPLMK010000074.1 GCA_026387085.1 Candidatus Omnitrophota bacterium | reverse complement strand
CTTCATCCCGTAAGCGCTGATTGTCTCTTCGTCGGTAACAACCGCCACGCAAACCTCTCTTTCCGGCATCAACCCGATGGTTTTCAAGGCCTTGACCGCAAACAGGGAAGCAATGAGGTCCTGGCCGTTATCTTCCGTTCCCCGTCCGTATATCCGGCCGTTCTTTAATTCAGGTTTAAACGGGTCGCTCCGCCAGAGATTCTTCGCGCCGGCCGGAACAACATCCAGGTGGGTAATAACCCATAACCGGCCGGAACATGTATCCTTCCCTTTTAATTTGGCAATCAGGTTTGGTCTGGGACCCAAAGGACTAGGGGCGTCATAATGAAGGATTTCATCAAAACCGATTTCCCGGCAGATTCGCTCCACAAATTTCGCCTTCCTTTTTTCGTCGCCTCCCACGGAAACAGGACTGACCGCCGGGATGCTGACCAAGCCTATCAAGGCGTCAACCATCTCCGCCTTCATCCCGAGAATTGCGGAAGTAATTTTTGCTTTCATGGAGGTTTAATAATTCTTGACGCGGTAAATCCAACCCCGGCATTAAAATACTTGCCCGGGAACCTTAACTTATAATGCTGCCTTCTGGGGCGGGACGGTCAACGGTCAGGATGGAGAGTTTATCGTTATCCTTGGTAGCCAGGACCATCCCGTTGCTCTGGACGCCCCGGATAGTTGCCGGTTCTAAATTGACCAGCACGATAACCTGTTTTCCAACCAATTCTTCGGGTGTGTAGTAAGGCCTGATTCCGGCGACTACCTCTCTAACCTCGGGCGTGTTGACAATTTCGCCGGTAATCTCGTCCTTACTCTCCAGATTACCCAAGAGAACCTTTAAAACATAGAGCCGGTCGGCGCCGGGATGAAGATTAACTTCCAAAACTTTCGCCACCTTAATCTCTAGTTTTTTAAAATCTTCGATCGAGACCATTCCCCCTCCTGTTGCATTAGCGAACCTGAAAGAACTGCACTACAGATTCTTCGCTACCGCTCAGAATGACACGCTTCAGGAAACCGGCGTGCGGTGGCGGTCAATCAGTTCCGCGACCTTGCCTTTGTTCCAACCGCTTACCTTGGAAAAGTAACCGGTGACCCGGGTGATGTGCTCCACGTTTCTGCCCTGGTGGGTGGCAACCAGAAGCTGGGAGAGGCCGGAAGCGGAAATGGTTTCTTCCGGGAAGAACGTTTTGGTCTGGAAAGACTTGTTCTCCACCAGCACGCCCGGGGCGCCGTCCTGTTCCTGCTCCTGAGAGTCAAACTGTTCCGGATTTTGGGAAAGATACACGACAAAATCTTGTTTCTCCATTATGACCTCCTGTTGACAGAAAAGGCGCGCAAAAAATAATTCTTATCTTTTACGACGCAAGAGCTCCCTTGCAATAAGAACACTGCTCTTTTAATCCGCGTATCGTTCGGCCGCAATCAAGGCAGGCGGTGAATTCCGGACTGAAAGCAATCTGCGCGTTCTGAGTGTGCAAAAAAGTTTTTTTAACAAAACTGGCCAGCGCGAGCGGGTCCGGATTCGATTCGCCCAGCCAAACGTGCGTAAGGGCGCCGGCTTCAATCAGGGGATGGAATAATCCCTCCATCTTCACTTTTTCAACCGGCGAAAACGGTATGGAAACATTATAATAGGTCGAATTGGTATAATAAGCTCCGCCGCTGTCCGGGGTTCCTTTGACCACCTTATGCGCTTGAAGCGGGAAATGCGCCAGGTCCAATTTTGCCAAACGGTAAGCAGTTGATTCGGCCGGAGTCTGTTCCAGCACAAACTTCATACCCAGTTCTTTGCTGTAACGCTGGCAAGCGAGGTTAAGATGGGCAATAACCCTCAAACCAAACCGAAGCGCTGCTTCGGATTCATGCAGTTCCTGACCCAGGTGACTCTGCACCAATTCGTTAAGGCCGATTAAACCAACCAGATACGTCACCCGGTGCATCCGTAAATAGTTTTCTCCGTCCTGTTTCATCGTAAGAAGAGCCAGTGGGCTCTTATCTCCCAAAGCCAGGAGCCGGTTAATGAAAACCCGTTTTTGCTGATGCGCCTTTACCGATAAGGAAAGCATCCGGTCCAGTTCCGCGAAAAGCCTTTCTTCGCTGCCGTTGGCAAGATACGCGGCCCGGGGCAAATTAATGGTTACGTTCTGTAAAGCGCAAAAACGCATCTTCCAGGGCGTGACCGCCTCGGAAAGGTCTTGCGAATCAAGGATAAAAGAAAGCCGGCAGCACTCGGAAATCTTAGCGGTCTTGCCCCGGTCAAAAACGAAATAAGTATTGCCTTTTTCGGCGGCTACCCGACTGATAAGAGCCAGGTAATCTTCGGCGCCGTCCGTGGCAAAAAGTTTGTTTGTCAAATGGCAAAGCGGTTTGGGGAAGAAAAAGGGCCGGCCCAGGCCGTCGCCTTCCAGATAAACCTCGAACAGGGCCCAGGCGAATTTTTGGGCCTCTTTCTGGTAATCATTATAAGTTTTACCGGTATACTGTCCGCCGGGGCCGATGGCCGGCGTTTTAACGAAATGGTCCGGCACCTCCCAATAAATATTTATATCGCTGAATATCGCCTGTCCGCCGCGCGCCACTGCCTGCTGGCTGTACTCATAAATCATCATCTGGGCCAGCGGCTTCATCTCTCTGTCTGACATCCCGACTAAAAAAGGCGCGAAAAAATAATTAACCGCATCCCAGCCGATGGCTCCGGCAAAGTGCCCCTGAAGAGCCGCGGAAAATTTAACCATGTGGGCCAACAGGGTCTCCGGATGTTTCGCCGGCTTGGCGATATTGAGCGCATTCGGCAGGGAAAGCCCGTATTTCTTCACATACTCCAGCGATTGCCCGGAACAATACGGCCGATCAATCATGCCCAGGTCATGCAAATGGATATCGCCGGAAAGGTGGCTATCCGCTACCTCCGGAGAAAAGACCTCAGGGCAAACTCCTTTTTGATCGCTTCCGAAAGGGAGAGGTTTGTCGCTTCCGGGTTGTGGGGAATGTTTGCGTTTTCCTTGTTCGGCAGTGTTATCACCTGACGCACATCATAGAGCGGCAGACCAAGCCGCGTGTGACGCCTCCGTTCTTCTTCGTAACCATACTCAACCAGCTTGGCATTAACCATCTCCCGAATGAGCGGCGCCGTCAGGGTCTGGGTTCTGGAAGCAATAATCTCTCCCTCTATCTCTAAAGCGATTATATCCGCGATATTTCTGGAAATACCGGTCTCCCGGCAGAGCGCCTCCACAATCTTTTCCCGGTCCCAGGAGACGATATCTTCCTGGCTGGTGCGCACAAACAAAGCCAGGTCCGTGGACTCCCTGATTTTAATCGCTTCAGCCGCGGCTAACTTCGTCTCTTCCGGCAGGATACCGGAACGGACCTGCCTGACCTTTGCCCTCTTCTGGCGGTAAATGATGTAGGCCTTGGCCGTCTTAGCGTGCCCGGTTTTAATCAAGACCTTCTCCACGATATCCTGAATCTCTTCTACGGTCGGAACCGATTCGCTGAATTCCCGGGTCAGATAGATATTGACCGCATCAGCCAGGTCGTCGGCCAGAGCCCGGTCCGCGCCACCCACCGCGGCGGCGGCCTTAAAAATCGCCTCGGCAATCTTGTCTTTCTGGAAAAGAACAACCTTTCCGTCTCGCTTCCGCACCTCTTTAATCGATTCCATCTTTTTTTAACCGCGCTACTTCCTTCTCAAATTCAGTAACATCCGTAAACTGCCGGTAAACAGAAGCGAAACGCACGTAAGCGACCGGGTCCATCAGGGCCAGGCTCTTCATAACCAATTCGCCGATCTTGGCCGACAGTAATTCCTTTTCGTATTGACTCCGCAATTCCCCGCTGATATGTTCTACCAGATTTTCAATCTCCTGAGTGGCAACCGGTCTTTTTTCAAACGCCCGGGCGATTCCGGCGTGAAGCTTGGCGCGCGAAAACGGTTCCCGCCGCCCATCTCTTTTTACAACCATCAAGGGCTTTTCTTCCGCGATTTCGTAGGTTGTAAAACGCCGGACACAGGAAAGACATTCTCGCCGACGACGAATATTTCCTCCGTCATCCGAGAGACGGCTGTCTACAACCTTATCTTCCAGGTAACCGCAAAACGGGCAACGCATAGAATCGATAAACGGTGATTAACGAACAAAAACAAAGAACTGAAAAAAGCCGATATAAGCCTACATCTTGTGGTTTCTTACATTTTAAAACACAACATATTGGTCTGTCAAGTCGGAGCCGGATACTTGAAATAATAGCGCCAAATAGAGTATAATAATGTGATGGAGTTTAAATTAATTTCTAGCTTTCAGCCGGCGGGTAACCAGCCGGCCGCCATCAAAACCCTGACCGATAATTTACAGTCCGGAAACCAATACCAGACGCTTTTAGGCGTTACCGGCAGCGGTAAAACCTACACGATGGCAAATGTTATCGCGCAAATTCAGAAACCG
>JAPLMK010000058.1:26878-30766 GCA_026387085.1 Candidatus Omnitrophota bacterium | reverse complement strand
AACCTATTCGAAAGAAGAATTGAAGGAGGCCCGGGATATTGCCTGCCGTCTCGGCGTAAAACATAAGATAGTAAAGACCGGGGAATGGGCAGATAAGAATTTTCGCGCCAACCCGGTTAACCGCTGTTATTTTTGCAAGAAAGAACTGTTCCAAACTCTGGCGAAAATCGCCGGACAGAAAAATCTGCCTTTTGTGGTTGATGGCACCACCAAGAGCGACCTTTCCGATTTTCGGCCCGGCAACCAGGCCGCCCGGGAACTCTGCGTACGCCACCCCTTATTGGAAGCCGGATTTACTAAAGAAGAAGTGCGCGCCCTTTCCCGGAAATTTTGCTTGCCTACCGCGGAAAAGCCGGCCGCCGCTTGTTTAGCCAGCCGTATTCCCTACGGGACTCCCCTGACCCGCGAAGCGCTGGAAAGAGTGAATAAAGCCGAGCGATATTTACGTTCTTTGGGCATCACCGGGAATATCCGGCTCCGGTATCACCAGGAAATTGCCCGAATAGAGGTTGACCCTTCCAATTTTAATAAAATATTAGCCGAACATATCAAGATAGCCAAATATTTCAAGAAACTTGATTTTAAATTTGTAACTCTTGATTTGGAAGGTTACCGCACGGGTAGTTTAAATCCGAAATTGAAATAGAGATAATGAAAAAATCCCGCGTGGCGGTTATGATGAGCGGAGGCGTTGATTCCTCGGTTGCCGCCGCTCTCTTAAAGGAAGCCGGCCATGAAGTAATCGGTTTTACCTTTCAGTTGTGGCCTATGACCAGGGAGGTTGGAGGTTGCTGCGGTCTTTCCGCTATTGAAGACGCTAAAAAAGTCGCCCGAATCCTTAAAATCCCCCATTATGTTCTGAACTGCCGCAAGGTATTCCAGAAAGAAGTCATTGATTACTTTTGCCAGACCTATCTTTCCGGCCGGACGCCTAATCCTTGTATTATGTGCAACCGCCGGATTAAGTTTGATTATTTTTTGAAAAAGGCGAAGGAAGTCAGCGCCGATTACATTGCCAGCGGCCATTACGCCAGGATTACCAGGAAAGGCGCGCATTATTTTTTGAAAAAAGGCATTGACGCTAAACGGGACCAGTCCTATTTTCTTTATAATCTTACCCGGGAACAGCTATCCGCGCTCCTTTTTCCTTTGGGAGGGCTTACCAAAGAGGAGGTCCGGAAGAAAGCGCATTCTTTCGGATTACCTAATTCCGGAAAGAAAGGCAGCCAGGAAATTTGCTTCATTCCGGATAACGATTACGGCCGGTTTATCCGGGACAGGTTTCCCGGCGCGGCGGTTTCCGGTCCCATCTTCGGACCGGAAGGCAAGTTACTGGGTTCTCATCGGGGGGTTGCCTTCTATACCGTGGGCCAGAGGGATGGCCTGGGGGTTTCCTTGCCCAGGCCGGTATACGTGAAGGAGGTAGACCCGGCGCGCAATGCCCTGATAGTGGCTGAAAAAGAAGCGGTCTTTCGTAAGGAACTTCTGGCGTCAGACCTTAACTGGATTGGCGAAAAACCTTCCGAAATATTTAAAGCGAAGGCAAAGATCCGCTACCGGAATCCGGAAACCACGGTAATGGTTGAACCTATAAACGGGAAAGTCCGGGTAAAGTTTGATAAACCCCAGTTTGCGGTAACTCCGGGCCAATCGATCGTTTTCTACCGGAGAGGCACGGTCTTAGGCGGCGGGGTTATAAGCTGTTAATTTGACTTAGGGGAAAATGTATGTTAAGATTTTAAAGAATATTAAGGGATAGCGGAGACAAGGAAGTTTCCGTTAATTTAACTATCCCAGAAGCAAAGCAAAGGTGCTTTCTTTCCCGAACGGGGAAGTTCGCACCTTTTTTATTGGAGGAGAAGATGGCGTCTTATACTGAACAAGTTTTTGCATGGGTGCAGAAGAAAAATCCCGGAGAACCGGAATTTCACCAGGCCGTAAAAGAAGTTTTGGATTCCCTGGAACCGGTAATGTCCCGGCATCCAGAATATCAGGAAGCCGGAATATTGGAGCGCCTGGTAGAACCGGAGCGGGTAATCATGTTTCGGGTGCCCTGGGTAGATGACAAAGGGAAATGCCGGGTTAACCGCGGATACCGGATTCAGTTCAGCAGCGCCATCGGACCTTATAAAGGCGGCTTGCGGTTCCATTCCAATGTAAATCTGAGCATTTTGAAGTTTTTGGCTTTTGAGCAGGTCTTCAAGAATTCGCTGACTACGCTTCCGATGGGCGGGGGAAAGGGTGGTTCTGATTTTAATCCGCAGGCCGGGTCGGATGGCGAGGTTATGCGTTTTTGCCAGTCGTTTATGTCTGGGCTTTTTCGTCATGTCGGACCCGATACGGATGTTCCGGCCGGAGATATTGGTGTCGGCGGACGGGAGATTGGGTATCTTTTTGGCCAGTACAAGCGGTTGGTCAATAAATTTACCGGAGTGCTTACCGGAAAAGGGGTGACCTGGGGCGGCTCTCTGATTCGTCCGGAGGCCACCGGTTACGGCGCGGTCTATTTCGCGGAAGAGATGCTGAAGACGCGCAAGGATTCATTTCAAGGAAAGACCTGCGTGGTTTCCGGTTCCGGCAATGTTTCCCAGTATACGGTGGAAAAGTTAAACCATTTAGGCGCGAAGGTTGTTACGCTGTCCGATTCCAATGGTTTTATTTATGACCCGGATGGTATTGACGCCGATAAGCTAAGTTTTTTGATGGAATTGAAGAATGTCAAGCGGGGCCGCATCAAAGAATATGCCGATAAGTACGGCGTAAAGTACTACGAAGGGCAGAAACCATGGGGAATTAAGTGTGACGCGGCTTTTCCCAGCGCCACCCAGAATGAAATTGACGAAAAAGACGCGGAGACGCTTCTTAAAAACGGGTGCTTTGTTATTTCTGAAGGGGCGAATATGCCGACTACGCCCGAAGGCGTGAAAAAGTTTATTAAAGCGAAGATTCTTTACGGTCCGGGAAAAGCGGCCAACGCCGGAGGCGTGGCGGTATCCGGTTTAGAGATGAGCCAGAATTCCATCAGGATGTTATGGGAAAACGAAGAGGTGGACCGGCGGCTCAAAGAGATTATGCGAAGCATTCACGAGGCAACGGACCGAGCCGCAAAAGATTATGGATATGCCGGGAACTACGTGGTTGGCGCCAATATTGCCGGATTTGAAAAGGTCGGTACGGCCATGCTTGAGCAGGGCATCGTGTAGCGCAAAACATCAGATTCTTCGCTGGCGCTCAGAACGACAGCAAGAAAGGTTTGGATTCCCGCTTGAAGCATGCGGGAATGACATTTTATTTATAAGGCAACAAACGAAGCAGCCAGCGCTGTTTTTAATGTTTTTCCGGCTTTCAAAGACAGGGCGTTGCCTTCTTTAACCGCCTGGGCAAGGGTGGGCGGCCCGGAAAATGGTTCCAGCGCGATGTTGTAGGTTCTGCCCCACCACGGGTAGTTGAAACTGCCGCCGGCAACCTGCCAATACCAGAGATGGCTGAATATTTTCGCGTCCCATTCCATCATGAATGAGAGTTTTTTCTCCGGATTTTTAATCCGATAACGTCCTTCCTTGAGGTTGGTCAGGAAGAACAGATTGGATACTTTATCTTTAAAAGAAGGGACTTCCCTGATATCAACCGGACCTTTTTTGCCGGAAACGGTTGGCCATTTTCCCTTGCCGGGCAGGAGATTGGTATGCGAAGCGCCGTCACCTGCGATAATTTCCACTTGCGGGTTGCCGGGGATTTCCAGCCGGCAGGAACCGGACAGGAAGGGCGCGCCAAAAGCGGGGTGGTGGCCCCAGAGGAATTCCATCTTTTCCTCGGACAGGTTGGTAACCGCTTCTTCCAGGAAGAGCGTCGGCGCGTCTTTTTCCAAAGTCAAGACCTTTTCCAGGC
>JAPLMK010000058.1:11006-26853 GCA_026387085.1 Candidatus Omnitrophota bacterium | reverse complement strand
CCAGGCGAAAAGGCGTGCGGTGTGTTTCCACTGACATTTTGACGGAAACCCGATGGGAGTTATCTTCCAGGACCTGGCATTTCCAGGGAGACAAGCAGACCTCTCCGTGCTGCCCGATGCTTGCCCCTTTGTATTCGGAAGCCGGGCCTGCGTTAGGCATAATTTCCTGCCAGCCGCCTTCGTAGTAATCCATGAAGTTGCCCTGGGCGCCCCCGCCGTTGGTAGCCAAAAACCATTCTTTTGACCTCAGCCCCAAAGGACTTTCCCACATTATATCCAGGTCCAGCGGTTTATAACGGAACTCAATGATATCCGAGCCCTTTTCCGGCAGGATGCTGACCCGCAGGTTTTTATTTTCCAGGACCACCATACGCCAGCCCCGGAAGGTAAGTTCTGTTTCGACCCGGCAACCGATTTTAGTATTCATAGGTTTTTAGTTCTTGTGTCATCCTGAGCGGATGCGAAGGATCGCGTAGTTGAGATTCTTCGGCTTGCGCCTCAGAATGACAGCCAGACGTTTTTTAAATAAATAACGAACTGACGGAAGAAGAAAGGTGAATTCGTTTAATTGCTTCCCCGAGCATTTCCGCTACGGACAGGATTTTGATTATCGGCAGTTTGTTTTCCGGCGGCAGGGGAATGGTATCCGTAATGATCAGTTCTTCCAGCGGCGCGTTCTTGAGCCTGGCGATGGCATCTCCGCAGAGCACCCCATGCGTACAACTGGCGTAAACCGCTACGGCGCCGTTCTTTTTCAGGACGTTTGCGGCCTCCACTATGGTGCCGCCGGTGGAGATTAAATCGTCAACCAGGATGGCGGTTTTGTTCCGGACGTTACCGATCAGGTTTACTACTTCAACCTCGTCCGGGCAATCTCGTCTTTTATCTACAATTGCCAGGTCAGCCCGCATCTTTTTGGCAAAAGCCCGGGCCATCTTAACGCTTCCCACATCCGGCGCCACCACAACCGGGTTGTTTATTTCTTTGTTTTGAAAGTACGCTGTCGTAACCGGCGCGGCAAAGAGATGGTCGACCGGGATGTCAAAAAAACCCTGGATTTGAGGCGCGTGCAGGTCCATCGTGATGACCCGGTTCACTCCGCTGGCGGTAAGGAGGTTGGCGACCAGTTTTGCGGTTATCGGAACCCGGGGTTTATCTTTGCGGTCCTGCCGGGCATAACCAAAATAGGGGATGACGGCAGTTATTCTTTCCGCGCTGGCGCGGCGGAAAGCGTCGATCATAATCAGGAGCTCCATCAGGTTTTCGTTAACCGGCGGAGAAGTGGATTGCACCACAAATACATCTTTACCTCTCACGTTTTCTTCAATTGCTATTGAGATTTCCCCATCGCTGAAACGGTCCTGGGACATTTTTCCTAAATCTTTTTCCAAATACTTGACGATGCTGGTGCTTAAGGCAATGTTGGCGCTGCCGCTGAAAATAAGACAATTATTCATTTTTCTCCCCCTTTGCGGTTAAGATTTGTCGGGCAATTTTCAAATCAGCCGGAGTGTTAACTCCCATGACCTCTTCCGGTTCCCGGGCGAGACAGGCGGCAATACGTTCGCCGTCATCACGCAGAATGCGAATGGCGTCGGTAAGATAGTATTCGCCTTTGACATTGTTGGGTTTTACCAGGGAAAGGCTGCGAAAAAGTTTCGGGGCTGAATCGGTCCGGGCGTCTGCTTCTTCCACGATTGCTTCTACCGTACCGGTGCCGTTACGCTTAATCCGGCCGTAACCGAAAGGATTTTTCAGGAGGGCGGTAAGGATGGTGGCCGCGGCTTGTTTTTGACGGTGCAGTTTTAGGAGTGATTTCAGCGTTTTTACTTGCAGGAGTGGGGTGTCTCCGCATAAAATCAGGACATTCCCCGGGTAATCTTTAAGGATTTTCTTTGTTTGTTTTACCGCGTCACCGGTTCCCAGCGGTTTTAGCTGTTCTACAAACTCTACGTTGTTTCCGGTCAGGTTCTTCTTAACCGCCTCTTTCTGGTGTCCGACCACCACCAGGATTTTATCCGGGCTTAGACCCTGCACCACTTCCACGATGTGGGAAATCATGGATTTGCCGAAAATGGTGTGCAAGACCTTTTGAACGGAAGATTTCATTCGGGTGCCTTTGCCCGCCGCGAGTATTACGACACTGAAGTTATTCATTTAGTTTTGTCTTTTACCGTTCCTCTAAATTATATCACTATTTCTTTGCTCTTGACAATATTCTGGAATATGTTAAAATATAGGGCTGTTAAGTTCCAATTATTTTCGAAGGGGGTGAAAACAAACAATGGCAGAACAAAAGAAAAGTAGCAGTTCGGTGATCGTGATTTTGATCGTGATCATCGTCATCGCTATCGTGTTAGCCGTAGCGAAAGCGAAGAAATCCGCTGGACCAGCCGTACCTCCGCCCATGCCGGGAACTGAAATGCCGGCACCTCCGGAAGGTATGCCGCCAGCACCGCCGGCACCTCCGGCACCGCCGGCACCTCCGGCACCTCCGGTTAAGTAACATTAAGCACAACAACACTTGACAGGAAACCCTTTCTTGTAATATAATAAAGGGTAGATGCTTTTAGAAGTTCTTTGACAAAATATAGGTGTGTGACAGCTTTGCGTTTTGTATGTTCTGAGGGTTTGATCCTAGCTCAGGACGAACGCTGGCGGTGTGCCTAAGACATGCAAGTCGAGCGACGAAACCGATTCTTTCTCCGCAAGGGGGAAGAGTTGGTGGAAAGCGGCAAACGGGTGAGTAATACCTGGATAATCTGCCTTTTAGTGGGGGATAACTCTGCGAAAGCGGGGCTAATACCGCATAAAACTCTTTTTCGCAAGGAAAGGAGCCAAAGGTTTTCGGAGCAATCCGGAGATCACTGAAAGATGAGTCCGGGTCCCATCAGCTAGTTGGCGGGGTAATGGCCCACCAAGGCTATGACGGGTAGCTGGTCTGAGAGGATGGTCAGCCACACTGGGATTGAGATACGGCCCAGACTCCTACGGGAGGCAGCAGTCGGGAATATTGGACAATGCCCTAACGGGTGATCCAGCGACACCGCGTGGAGGATGAAGGTCTTCGGATCGTAAACTCCTGTCAGGTGGGACGAAGTTTCGGCGCAAGCCGGAATTGACGGTACCACCGGAGGAAGTCCCGGCTAATTCCGTGCCAGCAGCCGCGGTAAGACGGAAGGGGCAAGCGTTGTCCGGATTGACTGGGTGTAAAGGGCGTGTAGGTGGTTTGACGGGTCCAGCATTAAATACCCCGGCTTAACCGGGGAAATGTGTTGGAAACTATCAAGACTTGAGTCTGAAAAAGGAGAGCGGAACTCTTGGTGTAACGGTGAAATGTGTAGATATCAGGAGGAACACCGGTGGCGAAGGCGGCTCTCTAGTTCAAGACTGACACTGAGGCGCGAAAGCCGGGGGAGCAAACAGGATTAGATACCCTGGTAGTCCCGGCCCTAAACGATGGGTGTTAGGCATTAGCCTCTAGGGGTTAGTGTCGTAGCTAACGCGTTAAACACCCCACCTGGGAAGTACGGTCGCAAGGCTGAAACTCAAAGGAATTGACGGGGGCCCGCACAAGCGGTGGAGCATGTGGTTTAATTCGATGGTACGCGAAAAACCTTACCAAGGCTTGACATGCTGGAAGTAGAATCCGGAAACGGGGACGACCAGTATCCAATCTGGAACCAGTACAGGCGGTGCATGGCTGTCGTCAGCTCGTGTCGTGAGATGTTGGGTTAAGTCCCGCAACGAGCGCAACCCTTGCCCTTTGTTACCAGAACGTAAGTTTTGGTTCCTGAGGGGACTGCCGCAGACAATGCGGAGGAAGGTGGGGACGACGTCAAGTCCGCATGCCCCTTATGTCTTGGGCAACACACGTGCTACAATGGTCGGTACAAAGGGACGCCAAACCGTAAGGTGGAGCAAATCCCATAAAACCGGTCTCAGTTCGGATCGAGGTCTGAAACCCGACCTCGTGAAGCTGGAATCGCTAGTAATCGCGAATCAGAAATGTCGCGGTGAATACGTTCTCGGGCCTTGTACACACCGCCCGTCACGTCAACTGAGTTGGGGATACCCGAAGTCATTTGCTTAACCGGGAGGGTAACTTTCTGGAGAGCGGTGCCGAAGGTATGTTTAGCAAGGAGGACGAAGTCGTAACAAGGCAGCCGTACGGGAACGTGTGGCTGGATCACCTCCTTTCAAAGAGGAAATCGAAGCAGCGGAGCTAAAACTCCGCAGCAAAAAGCCGAGGTGATAGAAGTTCGGTGTGTTTTAAAAAAACAAAAAAGCGGTTGCACACCTATATTGTTTTAACAAAAGAGCGACGGGAGTTATCTATCTTGTCGCTCTTTTGTTATGAGGGTACGTCGGGCTCATAGCTCAGTTGGCAGAGCACTGTGCTGATAACGCAGGGGTGGAAGGTTCGAATCCTTCTGAGCCCACTTTTACGCATCCTGGAATAAGAAGGATTCGATGGGAGCCCGTTTATGAGAAGCGACGAATAGTAGCGTCGAATGGGCGGGTGGCCTAGTCGAACGTAGTGAAGTGAGACAGCCGAATCCGTTTCCTTCTGAGCCCACTTGTAAGCATCCCGAACAGAAGGATTTAAACCTTCCAAGTCCTGCCCCTGAGGAGTTTATGATTCTAATCGATAATATCATTGTCAGTGACGAGGTTATTCAGGAATATTTTTGCTGTCATCTTGAATCCTGCCACGGCCTCTGTTGCGTCAGCGGTAAGGGCGGCGCCACGCTGACCGCTTCGGAAGTTGAGGTTTACGAAAACAACTACCGGGAAATCGCCGATTTTTTAACTAAAGAAGGGGTAAAGACGGTTGAGAGCCGGGGGGTGTGCGAACGGTCGGGAAGCAGTTCTTTTGCCACGCCTCTTTTAGAATCAGGCGAATGCGCCTATGCTGTTAACGAAGAAGGTACCATCTTTTGCGGTTTAGAGCGGGCCGCGGATAAGGGTAATTCCCGGATACATCGTCCGATTTCCTGCCTGTTGTACCCGGTTAGAATTGCCGAGCGGCCGCCTTTCGAGATTCTCTGTTTTAACCATTGGGATGTCTGCCGTGATGCCCGGGCTTACGGCCGGGAAAAGAATATCCGGCTTTACCAGTTTGTGAAGGAAGGGTTAATCCGGCGTTTCGGACGTTTCGGGGAAGAGTTTTACCGCCGTCTCTCGGAATTAGCGGAAGAACGGAATAAACGCGGGTAATTTGTATTATTTAATTTACCGATTAGGCAAACCTTAAAGAATCTCCAGGGCGCTTTGGGCAATTTTGGTTACGGCGCGGCCGTCAATCCGTTTCCATCCGGCGCTTTCGTATCCATCGGCCACATCGGTATTTTGGGTTTCCAGCCTTATTTCAATCGGAGTTTTGATTAAGTATGGTTTAAATTCCGGAAGCCTTTTCAAAGCCCGGGTTACCCCGGCCCTGATAAGTTCTCTTGCCTTGACCGGCGGTAAAATTTCAGCGCAGGTGCGCGTTAAGCCTTCTTTGACCGAAGCCACTTCAATGTTGCCCAAAAGGTCCTGGGCTTCTTCGCAAGCCGCCTTATCCCCGCTGACAAAAACAACCGGTATTCCGTAATGACCCGCGATAACCGCTTCTTGCCCGATTTCGCCCATTTTAATGCCATTTAAAAAATAATTGTACCAGGTTGTGGAGCTTTGCGTGTGGTCCAGAATCGCTCCTCTTGTACCGGCCATGGCGTGGTAACCGACCAAAAGCATCGCATCAAAGCTCTTGTCTAACTTGGGAATGGCCTGAATTCTGACGGGTCCGATGATGTACCGGCCGGCCGGGTGGAGTTCTTCAATAATGAAATGGTGGCCGCCGCCGTGACCGTCCATTACTACTATCTCCCGGGCCCCGGCAGAGAGGGCGCCTTCTACTGCCGCATTGACATCGGCGGTTAATAAATGGCGCGCCTTTTCGTATTCTTCGCCTTTTTCATCCCGGCCGGTCTGCTGGAAAGTCACTACCCCGCTGACACCCTCCATGTCTGTTGAAATATAAACCTTCATATTTTTTCTCCCGGGGTTTTAAATAACTGGACCGCATTTTCCCGGGACACTTTTTGAAAAGGAAGGTTTAAGAGCGCGGCAATGCTGTTTTGGTGGCTTTCGCGCGATATTACTTGGGTTGAACCTGACCCGGTCCGGAAGATAGCCGTTCTTTCGAATGGTTGGTCAAGGGAAATTATCTTACCGGAACGTTTTTTCTTTATATTTTTAACCGCCTGGAAAGCGCCTTTCTTGATAAGTTCCCGTGCTTTTACCGGGTGCAGGTGGACGGCGGATAAGTTCCTTTTTCCGTACATGCTATCGGTTAAATCGTCGCCTTTGCCCGGGGTTGTTCCTGTTTTAACGCTTACCGTCTTAATTCCGGGGACCAGCGCCTTCGCTTCTTTTGTGAACGCTTCATCTCCGGAGGCAAAAATGGCGGGGATGCCTAATTCGCCGGCGCACATTGCGAATTGTCCGAATTCTCCGATAGAGATACCGTTGACGGAAAGGTCAACGTACTCAAAGGCCTGGGTGTGGGCGATGTGGGCATATTCCGTACCGGCTTTGGCGTGTTGGCCCACCCAGGCCACCGCATCGTATGACTTATCCAGCAGAAAAGGAAAACCGGCAGGCCAGCCGCGCATCAATTTTACCCGGGGGTTAAGGAGTTCCGGGTTGATTCCACCCCAACCGTGGCCGTCAGCCACTATAATCTCTTTCGCACCGCTTTTCATGAACCCTTCAACGGCGGCGTTAACTTCCAGGGTCAGTAGTTTTTTGGCTGTTTCGTAATAACGGGCCTTGGGAATACACCAGTTATCAAAGTCAAGCACTCCGGCCACCCCTTCCAAATCGGTCATCAAATATATTTTCATATTTTTTCCGGAACCAGTTTTAAGGCGTTGCCGGAATAAATTTTTACCAAAACATTTTCCGGCAAACCTAATTTATTTAAAAATTCCTGGTGACCATTATCAAAGTTATCCCGGCCGTAAAGGATGCGGTCCTGGAATTCCAGCAAAAAGTCCTTGGTAAATTCCGGGTCGCGCTTTAAGGCGTTCAGTCCGGAACCGGCCGATAGGTCACAGTAAAGATTGGGGTACTGGCGGAGCATGGAAAGGAGAGTGCCGCCGGGAATGACTTTAGAGGTTGGGTAGGATTCTTTATCGTACCGTTCATCTTTAGATATGTGTGTCCAGAATCCGGGGGCATGGCCCAGGAAGTTTGTGCCCGGACATTTTTGGATTGCTCTTTCGAACGCTTCGATGCCGCCGCCGTACCACCAGTTGGGCCTCGGGTATTTTACGCCGGTTGCGAATTCGTAATCAAGGTGTACGGTGACCGGCAATTTTTTTTCACCGCAGAAACGAAAGATACGCAAGGCGTCCGGGTTATCGTACATCATCCGCAGTTTTAGCTCGCCGTAAACACGCACTCCGTAAACATCTATGGCGGACTGGAGTTTGTCCATGGCATACGGTTGCCTGGGGTCAGGCGCATAGCCCAGGATAAATTTTTCCGGCGCGCGCTCTATGTACGAAACACAGCGGCTGAATGGGATGGGACCGTCTTTTCCTGCCATCGGGATTGAATCATGATAGTGTGGGTCGCATTCTGTTTCCGGACATTCCCAGGAGAGGAGCCATGATTTGTCGATGCGGTATTTTTCCATATTCGCCAGGAATTTTTTCAGATCATGTTGGCACCAGTCCGGATGGCTGTGACAGTCAATAATCATTTTTAGTATCTCCGTGATTGTTTTGCGGTCATTTTAAAAATACGGATTCCGTTTTTTTTAAAGCCGCAGTGATGCTGGCTACGTCTTTATTGCTCCAGGATTCAGATATACCGAGATTAAAATGTCGGCTTATGGCCGCCCGGGCGTTAGGGCAGGGAAACTGTTGGTTCGGGTCCCCCTTGTACCGGGGAGACGTCCAGGGGTATCCGCTGGTTCCGAAAACGGAACGGTTTTTATACCAATCGTATGTGTGAGGCAGGGCGTTATAGTTCGGGTTAACCGGCATTCCTTCCGCCGTCAGTGATTGGCAGTAGGTTTCTTTGTCGCAGGTAACGGTTTCAGGATGAAACCGCAACCGGAGAAACCAGTAAGCAGGGTGGGTGTCATCGGGTACGGTTGGGATTGAAACCACCCGTAGTTTTTTGAACTCTTCCCGGAGTTGAGCCACAATTTTTCTCCGTTTTGCCAGTATTCCGGGCAGTTTCTTCAGTTGTACCCGGCCGATGGTGGCGGCCAGGTCGTCAAGGTTGAAGTTCAAGGACGCAATGGAGTTGGTGGAGCCGGTCGGAAGCCCGAACGGTTTGCCGCGGTCGGAGACCTGGCGGGATTTCCAGTAGAGGTCTTCGTTCTCAGTATAGACCATGCCGCCTTGGCCGCCGGTGCAGAAGTGCTTGCCAAACATCGTGGAAAACGATGCTATCTTTCCGAAAGTGCCAACCAACCTCCCGTTGATTTTTGCTCCGGGGGATTGAGCGCAGTCCTCTATCACCGGGATATGGTGCTTTTTGGCGACTGCGACAATGCCTTTAATGTCAGCCGGTTCGCCGCCGATATGGGCAACCAGGATGGCGCTGGTCAAAGGGGAGATTAATTTTTCAATCTGATCGGGCCCGGTGTTGTAACTATTTGGTTCGGTGTCGGCGATTATCGGGATGCAGTTGAGCAGTGTAATCGGCATCATGCCGCCGCAGTCGGTAATCGGGCTGACGATTATTTCCGTGAATGGTTCCGGATTGAGCGCGTGTAATGCTACGTAAACGCCGGAGGTGCCGGAATTAACGGCATCGGCATAGCCCCCGCCCATGAATTCCGTAAACTCCCGGCAATATTCCTCTTCTGCCGGACCGTTGTATCCGAAGGCCTCCCCGGAAGCAATTGCCTCGTCAAAGAGGGCGTCCACCGCCGCTTTCTCTTCCGGCCCTAAAAGCCCCCTGCCGGGCAGTGGTTTTAATCTTACCTTCGGACCGCCGTTGATTGCCAACGCGGACGGGTTTATTCTTTTTTTTATTTTACACCTCGCAGCGGTAATTGGAAACATCCGGAAAGATTTTCCCAGCCGGATGACGTGTATAGATAGAGGCCATCCAGTCCCCGGCATACGTCGCCGATTAACGGTTTTAATATTTTAAGGTCTTTCAGGGGCATGTCCATGGAACGGAATCGTAATTGAGAATTATTGGAAACCGAACATTCAAATCCGGACCCGCGGTATGAGTTGCCGGATGCGACGCAATGAACTTTGCCTCCGTTGTGGACAACGACGAGTTTTCCGGCCTCTTCAATATCCCGCCGCAGTATCGGGCAGTTCTGATGGTCCGGTAACGCGTCTTTGCCGCCGTCGGAAACAGTTGCGGGCGGACTGTCGGTTTCCAGGAAGGTGCAGCAGTTGATTGATGCTATTAATTCTTGATTGACGGAATCCTGGTCGACATTGATTACCGTGCACCGGGGGTTATTGAAAAAACAGCCGTTTATCGTGACATCTTTCATATTGCCCATAAGGTTTACCAGCACCTGGGGATTTTTCCCGGTTATCCGGCAGTTGTTGACGGAGATTCCCCAGGAGCCGGAGTTTCCCTCAGTTCCGGGATAGAACGGCCGGTGCGGACCGCCGCCATATTCCTTCCACATCCAGACGGGAACTATCCAGCTGGCGACAATGTTTCCCGATTTTTCGAAGATACAGTTGTCAAATGTCACGTTATACACGTTGGTCTGGTAGAAATCGCAGGGCTGGATAAAACGCCAGGAGATTTTATCGGCACTTGTAACGATGCCGCTTTCCTGGACGGGCGCCGTGGATGAAACAGCGGAAAAACAGGGGTCGTTGATAACCTGGTACAGCTTTCCCTGATTGAGACAGAAATCGCCGCTGTCATACCTGTTTCCTTTCTTGTAATCGGCCCAGGACCCGGTGTAGATAAGACAGGTGCGGCCGAAGATGTTCTTATACTGGTGGTCGGTGACGTTGGAATAACAGACGTTATATACATCACCGACTTCCAGTAGTGTCGATGGATAATCAGTGCCGCACAGGGACAGCCCGTCATCATAAGTGGTCAAATCCAGGTTCCGGATGATGGCGTCATGGCCGTTGTTCAGTTTTATGCCGTCCTTGTCCCCGGCCAGGCGGACATTTTCAATCAGCAGGTTTGACCAGGTAACAATATAGAGGAGATACTGGCGTTCTTTGCCGTCGGCGCAGGTGAAGTTTCTGATGGTCAGGTTTTTTACATAGAAAAAGCCCAGTTGGGCGCGCAGCCCGTAGACCAAAGTCGGCATTGCTTCCTGGCCGTTGACCGATATTTCCAGGCCGTCGATGGTGATGTTTTCGTTATATTCTTTCGTCAGGGCGCCCCGGTTAATCAGGACATTGCAATAGGGGGCGACTTTTCTGAAGATAACGCCGGGCGCGCAGATGAGTTTCGTGTTTGAATCAAGAAAAACAGTATTATTAAGGTCGTAGACCCCGGGTTTACCGATGGTTATAATCCCGCCGCCGTCGAGCGCTGCCTGCAGGGCGGCGACATTTATATCCGCGCTTGCCTGCGGTGAAAAACCATAACTCCCGGCATTTTTCCCGGCCTCTGGAACAGGATAAGTTTTCATAAGATATTAGATGTTTTTACATCATTCAAAGAGATAAGAGAACCGGTCGGGCAGATCTTCTTTCCGGAAGAATTTTTGAGCCAGGAGTTCAATGCTGTCCACCGCCTCTTTAGGTCCGGTGGCGATTATGTCGCAAAACCTGGTCCCGGATTTTTTGCGGATTTCCGCCCGGAAAGTTTCCAGAATTTCGATTATCGTTTCCGGAGCGTAATGCCTTCCTTTCACGGCCAGCGGTTTTTCCCGCTCTTCCAGTTCGTTGATTACCGTGCCGGCGGAGACGGCAATCTGGCTTTCCTTGTCTGACAGGCCGATTACCCGGTCGATGGCCTCGGTCATGGTCAGCATGGAAAGCATGCTGTCTGCCTTAAATTTTTCGCCGCCCACCTCAAAAACAACCGCTCCGTGGCGCTGGCAAATCTTATAAATCCAGGTCATGGGCCGGGCGTGTATTCCGTCTACGCCAACCGGAATTTTAATCACGCGCCGAATTTTTCCGGTGCTTTTGGTTAAGAGGTCTAAAGACAGGTCTATGCCTGATTTACCGTAATGGACAAGATATTTCAAGGCAAAATCAATGATGACGGAGAGCAGGCGTTTTTCATCGATTAAATCTGCGAGTTTGCGCCTGATTGCCGGGTCCTTGGTGGTCAGGAAGTGGCGCTCGTAGAAGTGCGTTAAATCTTTAGTGATTTCACACAGGCGCAGGCTCATGGCGATGTGGCCCCGCAGGCTCCAGAAGTCCGGTTCGTTCTTTTCCAGGATTGTGCCGTGGATGTGACTGTCGTAAAAACTTTCTAGGGTATGAAAACCGCTTAAGGTTTGGCCTATTTCCCGTTCATTAATGACTGTTTTTTTTTGCGCGATACTTTCCTGAAAAGAGACGAGTAATTCAACGACACTGATAAATTCGGTGGTCAGAAGCTCCACGGAAGTTGTTTCGGTCCCCGTTTCGGTTACGGACCGGTTTTTTTCCAGCCGGGTTTGACCTTGAAGTTTTATGTAAGGGTTGGCGGTTGCTTTTTCCGGTTGAGGTACGTTATATTTCTCCATCACTCCGAGCGCTTCGGCGCAAAGCAGGTGGATTACCCGGTAGAAGTACGAGAGAACCTTTTCCGCCTCGACCAGCAGCTGGTCTTTTCCCTTCCGGCTCTCTTTAAGTTGCCGGGTATCATAACGGTCGATGACGCCTTCCTCCAGGGTGAAAGCAGCCCGGCAGAACCAACGGATGCCGGCCAATAATTCCCGGAAAAAAAAGAGTTCGTTGGTGAACGCCTCGGCGCTATCAAGGATGGTTTCTAATTCGTGGGATTCCCAGCGGAGGTAATTAAGGAAATAACGGCCGGTTTTTTCTTTTGTTTGCAGAAAGTATCCGGCCAGAAAGAAAAATTCCGGGTTAGTGGATGAGAGGTTAGCGAGAAAAATATGAGCAGGGACGCGGTTCTGAATGACGTAATTTTGCGCCATTAAAAGAAGGAGTTTGTCATCCTGAGCAACAGCGAAGGATCTTGCTTTTAAAAACGAGATTCCTTGGCAAAACGTGCCTCAGAATGACATCCCTGTGATTTATGTGCCCAGGCCCCAGCGAACGAAGCGCCGGATGGTAATTTTTTCGCCGATGCGGGCGGTTACTTCATTAAGATAATCTTGGATTGTTTTCTCCGGCTCCCGGATAAAGGCCTGGCTTAGAAGAGCATGCGCCCGGTAGAATTCGGCCAGCTTTCCCTCGAGGGCTTTTTCCCGGCCCGTGCCGGTTTTGTCTTTAAGCTCTTTTTCCCAAACGGTTTTTGCTTCCGCGAGCGTTGCCTCGGAAATTTCCTCTATTTTTATGCAAGAGGGATTACTGGCAACTATCTGGAGACAGATATTTTTGGCAAAAGCCTGAAAGAGTTCGTTGCGCGCCACGAAATCAGTTTCGCAGTTAATCTCTACCAGAACGCCAATTTTTCCGCCGGTATGAATGTAGCTGGCGATTATTCCGTCATTTGCGGTCCGTCCGCTTTTTTTGGCGACAATTTCCAACCCCCGGTGCTTTAAAAGCGCTTTTGCTTTATTTATGTCTCCGGCCGCTTCGTCCAGCGCTTTTTTGCAATCCATCACACCCAAGCCGGTCTCTTCCCTGAGTTGTTTAATTATGCTGGTGTCAATCTTCATTTATATTCTCCTTACTTGGTCTTTTTTGTTTTAGTAACGACTTTTTTAGTGGTCGTGGTTCGGCGTATTTTTGCCCGAATGCGCGGTCTGGGCTTGGGTTTATCTGCCGTTTTACTCTTTTCGGTTGTTTCCGGCTTCTTTTCTTTGGCGAGGACTGTTTCGACCGGCGCTTTTTCCGGAAGAACCGGTTTTGTTTCTTTTGCGGCTACGGTTTGAACCGGAACCGGCTTGATTTTTTCGGGTGGCGGAATTTCTTTTTCTTTCTTCTTTGCTTCCTCAATCTTCTTCTGGGCTAATTCCTTGGCGGCTTCTTCCTCTTTTTTCTTATTCGCCTCTTTATTTAAAAGCGCTCTTGCTTCCTGACCGGATTGGATTGCCGCGCCTAATTCGGCGAGCAGGAGGCGCAAACCCTTAATGCCGTCATCGTTGGCCGGAATCGGGTAGTCAAGTAAAATCGGGTTGGAGTTGGTATCAACCACGCCGACTACCTTCATGCCCATTTTCTTGGCTTCCCGGATAGCATTTTCTTCTTTCCGGGTGTCTATTACCAGCATAATATCCGGAATGCGGTCCAATTTGCGCACGCCTTCCAGGTTTCGCATCAGCCGCTCTTTCTCTTTCCGGGCGGTTGAGGCGTCTTTTTTGGTCAGTTTTTCAAAGAGACCGGCTGCTTCTTTGCTTTCCAGGTCGTTGAGGCGGTCAATCCGTTTTTTCATGGTTTGGAAATTGGTCAGCGTTCCGCCCAGCCAGCGATTGGCCATAAAGAGCACTCCCAAACCCTCCGCGGTGCTTTTGACCAATTCCCGCGCCTGACGCTTGGTGCCAACGATTATGATTTTTTTTCCTTCGCCGGCGGATTCTTTAAGAAATTCACAGGCTGCCTCCAGACAGGCCTTGGTCTTTTCCAGGTCGATAATATAAATGCCCTGGCGCTTTCCGAAAATAAAGGGTTTCATCCTCGGGTCAAACTGTTTGCTGGGATGACCAAAATAGAGGCCGCTTTCCAAAAAATCTTTTAAGGTTGCGCTAATCACAAGGTACCTCCTGATTATATAGAAAATTATCGGAAATTATTATTATAGCCCATCCGGGTCAGGAATGCAAGTTTTTGTCACGCTTAAGTGACGGCGGGCGTTTATTCAAGCCCCCTTTTTCCGGAGTATTGGAAAAAGGGGGCCGGGCCGAATTGAATGATTGAAAAACCGCCAAGTATCGGCGGTTTCTCTTTTTGTTTTATTCGTAGATTTCGTAAAGTTGACCGCGGAGCAGAAATTTTACGTTTTGGCCCAGCGCCAAAAACCGGGCGCTCTCCGGCTCGTCTTTCAGAAGTTGGAAGTATTCGGGACCGCCTGCCTGTATTTTCCTTGCCTGTTGATTGCCTGCCGTCTGAACTTTTGAATCCACCCAGAATTTGCCGGTCTGATAGAAAGCGCGGCCGTCCACATTCTTCACCTGACCGGCAAGATTCTGTTGGGTGCCGGCCGGTCCGGATATCTATTATTCTTTGCCGGGAAGTCCGGAGGCGGCATTTATCTCATTTTATGCGGTTGTGGAGGCGGTTTTTAATAGCCCTGATATGTGCCGGAGTGCTACCGCAGCAACCGCCGATAAATTTGGCGCCGGCTTCAGCCAATTCTTGCGCCGTGGTTGCGGCGTCTTCCGGATTTTCCGGGAAGATGGTTTTTCCTTCTAAAATCCGCGGTCTTCCGGCGTTTGGTTTTGCCCATAACGGCAGGCCGGTCTCTTTTTTCAGAGCGGATATGATGGTTATTGTTTCCCGGCCGCCTTCGCCGCAATTTGTGCCCAGGCCGAAGATGGAGTTTCCGGATATCCGGATTGCGTCTTCGGGACTTTCACCCATCAGGGTGCGTGGGCCCCGCTTTCCGAGCGTGAAAGTCAGGGAAACTATGATGGGCAGGGAACTTGTTTTCGAAATTGTTTCCGCGATTATTTCTGCTTCCTGTATGGAGGAAAATGTTTCCAAGAGAAAGAGGTCCACTCCGCTGTCCTCCAGAACGGAGATCACTTTTCGGTAACCGGAAGCTAGTTCTTTTGCGGAAAGGTTTCCCAGCGGAGCCAGAAGTTCTCCGCTGGGACCGATATCACCGGCAATCAGGGCTTGGGCGTCACCGCGCGTTTCACGCGCCAGGAGAACTGCCCGGCGGTTTATCTCTTCCGTCTTTTCCGCAAGATTGAGCCGGGCTAATTTAAAAGGGTTTGCTCCGAAAGTATTGGTGGTAATTATTTCGCTGCCCGCTTCAAGATATTCCTGATGGGCTTTTCTGATTGCCGTCGGATTAGAAAGGTTTAAGAGTTCCGGCGGTTGGCCCGGCAATAATTCTCCTTTTTCCGCCAGCCAGGTCCCGGTGGCGCCGTCTGTAATCACCACCCGTTTTTCGGCTAAAAGTTCCTTAAGTTTCATAAAAGGGTATTGTCAAAATTAACCATAAAACCACAAAATATTACCACGGAGACACTGAAAACTGCGGAAACACGGGAAAATTTTAATTTATGTTAGTCCTTCCTATGTAAAGTTATTTTATTCCGTGTTTCCCTTCTTCCGTGCTTCCGTGGTATTCTTTTTTCCGCGTTTTGTGTGTTCCCACAGCAACTGTCCCGCTTTCCGGAAATCTTCCAGATAAGGCCGCAGTTCCGGAGCATCAAAGTTATCGACCAGCGGTTGTCCGTATTTATTCATTTCCGTTCCGGCAATTATCGGCATATTCAGTTGCCGGGCCGTGGCCATCAATTTGTTTAAATTGGCCACTTTAACCGCTTTTTCGGCCGGGTCTTTAAGATGATAGTTCCTTTCCGGGATAACGTTGAGCATATCCATCCCTGCCTCTTTCATGAAATTGAGCAATTCCTCCGGGTTTTTTTCGGCTTCACTGGTTCCGTCCAGCCAGGTTCCGGTTGGTATGGCGCCGGTTGCGCTTATCATCTGCACCGCTTCTTTAAGTGACGGGAAAGTGTCAGGGCCCGGCTTAACATAACCAACTACAGCGCCTTTCATCAGTTTGGAGCGTAAAAGTTCCTGAAAGTCAGGCGGTTTTT
>JAPLMK010000058.1:0-10942 GCA_026387085.1 Candidatus Omnitrophota bacterium | reverse complement strand
TGTTTCGGACCAGAACGTTATCCGTTTCTTTATCTCCGGAAAGACCACAGCCGCTTTTCGGTGATAGGCAGACAGGATGTGTCTTTCGGTTGCGTTGCCCTTTGGTGTCAGCGGAAGCACGTCATCTTCGTAGTTAATGGTGAGCGGATTTAAATACTCGTTAACTTTTTTGATAACGAGCCGGTTGCGCGCGCTTGCCTGTTCGCGCAGAGAGTTCAGCGTTATTTCTGCCGGGCTCTTTTTTTCCGGCGGGCGGAAGAAGCCGGTGCCCATCAGGTAAAATATGCCGGGCTCTCCCGGCGAGTTGATAATCCGGCTGCTGTATTCCTTAACAAAGACACGGGTTTCTATTCCGACCTCGGCCTTAATGCCTAAAATTTGCGCGGCGTCAAGCGTCTCTTTCAGGCCGTCAAGGACATCAAAGTCAACGATTCCGGCCATTTCCAGGCCGAGTGAAAATGATTCCCAGAGAAAGCGGGAGGGTGAAAATCCGTATGCGTTGAAAGAGAAGAAGGTGTGGCCGTGCAGGTTGACCCAGCCCCGGTCCGGTGTTGTTTTAATTATCCCTTGTTCTGCCAGCGCCTTTAATTCCCGCAGCCCTTTTTCTCTGGTTTCGGGGTTAAAGTCGTCTAATTGTGCTATCAGTTTTTCTAATTTTTCCATAGTTGTAAATCAGCGAGGCTAAAAGCCTCGCACTACGAAATAACCAAATTAACGTAGCGCGACCCTTTTAGGGTCGCTTTTGTTTTTCCATAAATCAGTTCCCCGAGCGCTCTATATATTACAATTCCGTTGACTAAAAGGCAAGTTTTGGAATATAATTTAAATACTATGTCGCTGAGATTGGTTGTATCCGGGGCCGGAGGAAGAATGGGCAAAGCTATAATCGGCCTCTTATCCGAGTATCCGCAGGTTAGTTTAGCCGGTGCTTTGGAAAGAGAAGGCCATCCGGATTTGGGACGGGAGGCGGCGGCCGGAATAAAAGTTTCTGATGACGTGGAAAAGATAATGTCCGGCGCTGATATTTTGATTGATTTTACCTCGCCCTCCGCTACCCTGAACCATCTCAGGGTCTGCCGGCAGTTGAAAAAAGGAATTGTAATCGGCACCACCGGATTTACGGAACCGGAGTTGGCGGAGATAAAGGCGGCATCCGCCCAAGCGCCGGTTTTGATTTCGCCCAACATGAGTTTAGGCGTGAATCTCCTTTTTCGTATTGCGGCTGAAGTTGCCAAAAATCTGCCCGGGTATCAGGTGGAAATTATAGAGGCGCACCATGACCAGAAGGTTGACGCGCCCAGCGGTACTGCCAAAAAATTAGCCGAAATTGTGGCTGCGGTTCACGATGATGATTTGGCGGCGGTGGCCGTTTATGGAAGGCAGGGCAAGCCGGGCCCCAGAAAGCCGGCCGAAATCGGCATCCACGCGCTGAGGTTGGGCGATGTGGTCGGTGAACATACCGTCATTTTTGCCGCTTCCGGCGAGCGTATTGAGTTAACCCATAAGGCCAGTTCCCGCAACACGTTTGCTTCCGGCGCCATTAAGGCCGCGCTCTTCTTGAGCAAGCAGAAACCCGGTCTTTATTCCATGGCGGATTTATTGAAACAACATGAAGTGTCACCCTGAGCGTAGCGAAGGGTCTCGTACTTAAAGGATTAGATCCTTCGTTTTACTCAGGATGACAAAGTACGTCAGATTCTTCGGCTGACGCCTCAGAATGACACCGGAAATTTTATTATGATAATTGAATTTAACGGGCGGCTTCAAAAATTACCACCCTATCTCTTTATTGAAATAGACCGTAAAAAGAGAAAACTGCAGGAATCCGGGGTTGATGTCATTGATTTCGGCATCGGCGACCCGGATACGCCTACCCCGGATTTTGTGATTTCGGCAATGCAGGAGGCGGTAACCAAGCCGGAGTACCATCGTTATCCGCTGGGCCGGGGAAAGATTTTTTTTCGTCAGGCCTGCGCCCTCTGGTTTAAAAAACGCTTTGGCGTTGCCCTGGACCCGGAGAAAGAAGTTGTTGCTTTAATCGGTTCCAAGGAGGGCATCGGCCATCTGCCGTTCGCTTTCCTGAATCAGGATGAGGTTACCCTGGTGCCGGAACCAGGGTATCCGGTTTACGCTAACGCCACAATTCTGGCCGGCGGCAACCCGTTTTTTCTGCCGCTGAAGGAAGCCAACGGATTCCTGCCCGACCTTTCTGTCATTCCGAATTCCGTGCTCAATAAGGCGCGCCTCATTTTTCTTAACTATCCCAACAACCCCACCGGCGCCGCGGCTCCGGATTCTTTCTGGAAAGAAGCAATCTCTTTTTGCGAGAAACATGGTATCATCCTGGCTGCGGACGCTGCTTATTCGGAGGTTTATTACGGAGAAAAATCGAAAAGTATTTTTCAGTTCCCCGGCGGAAAAGAAGTCGGCATCGAGTTTCATTCTCTTTCTAAAACTTTCAATATGACCGGATGGCGCGTCGGTTTTGCCTGCGGTAACGAAAAAGTTCTGGCCGGACTTGCCACTGTCAAGGAAAACCTGGACTCCGGTATTTTTGAGGCGATTCAGGCCGCCGGTTCAACGGCGCTGGACGCGCCGGAAGGATTTACCGAAGATTTGCGCCGGATGTATCGGCGCCGGATGGATACGCTGGTTTCCGGGTTGAATAAGATCGGAATCGCCTGTTCTGTTCCGGCTGGCACGTTTTACCTGTGGGTGAAAACGCCGGAAGGAGAGAATTCCACTCAATTTTCTACCCGTCTTCTGGAAAAATTCGGAATCATAACGACCCCCGGTTGCGGTTTCGGACCGAGCGGAGATGGTTATGTCCGGTTTTCAATTACTCTGGATGAAAGCCGTATCAAAGAAGCGCTAAGCCGTCTTTCTGAACGTAACGTGTCATCCTGAGCCGGTTTTGCGAAGGACCCCTCTTTCAATAATAGGATCTTTCGTTTTGCTCAGAATGACAATAAACCATTAATGAGGTGTTTATGGCTGAAATCGTGATTGTAGTCGGCAGCGAATCAGACCTTTCTTATATTGCGGGAGCGGAAGAGGTTTTAAAAGAGAATCGGACGCCGTATGAAATAAAGGTTATTTCCGCGCACCGCAAACCGGATGAAACCGCGGAATTCAGCCGCAAGGCAGCCGGAATGGGGGTTAAGGTGATTATTGCGGCGGCAGGTCTTTCCGCAGCCCTGCCCGGTTTTATTGCCAGCCACACCACCTTGCCGGTAATCGGCATCCCGGTGGTAACCGGACCGTTAAACGGAGTTGACGCCTTGCTTTCTATTTTGCAGATGCCTTCCGGCGTGCCGCTGGCAACCGTAGGGTTGGGCAAACAGGGTCCTAAAAACGCGGCGCTGTTAGCGCTGCGCATTTTGAATCTTTTGGAAGGAAAAAAAAGGAGACAAAATAAATGAAGATTGGCATGCTGACAGGTGGCGGTGATTGCCCGGGCCTGAATCCGGCAATCAGGGGTTGCGTCTATCGGGCGCTTGATTTTGGTTACGAATGCGTCGGATTTTTGGAAGGATGGAAAGGGCTGGCCGAAGGAAACGCAATACCGCTGGGCCTGGCTGAAGTGGAAAATATCGTCGACAAGGGCGGTACCATCCTGGGAACCAGCCGGTATAACCCGTTTAAAAAAGAGGGTGGTCCGGAAGCGGTGGAAGCGACGATGAAGAAGTTTTCGCTGGATGCGCTGGTGGCGATGGGCGGCGAGGATACTCTGGGCGTAGCCAATAAATTATTTCAGCGGGGCGGCAAGGTGGTCGGAGTTCCTAAAACTATGGATAATGACCTTTCCGGCACCGATTACACCTTTGGTTTTGATACCTCGGTGACCCGGGCCCTGGATGCCTGCCGTTCCCTGGTTGACACCGGAACCAGCCACCGGCGGGTAATGGTTCTGGAAGTGATGGGACGGCATGCCGGTTGGGTGGCGCTTTTTACCGCGATGGCTTCCGGAGCCGATTGGGTTCTTTTGCCGGAATTTAAGGCGGACCCTGCCGCAATGGTCAACCACCTTAAAAAGGTTTACCAGCGAAAAAAGTTCGGTTTGATTGTTGTTTCGGAGGGAGCGGAATTTCAGGAAGATGAATCTGAAAAGCAGGTCAAGGATGAATTCGGCCATACAATTCTGCAGAAGCGCTGCCTGGGCGAAAAGATTGCCCGGTACGTGGAAAGTGAGACCGGAATTGAGACCCGGTCTTCGGTAATCGGCCACATGCAGCGCGGAGGCGCCCCCACTCTTTTTGACCGGATTTTGGGCCTGCGGGTCGGTGTCAAGGCAGCGGAACTGGTTTCCGAAGGAAAATTCGGAATGATGGCCGCGCTTAAGGGGCAGGAAGTTTTGGCGGTGCCGCTTTCGGACGCGGTTAATAACCTGAAGGTGGTTGACCGGAAGTGGTATGAACTGGCCCAGGTCTTTTTTAAGTGATGTCCAAATTATGCGTATTGCAATTCTGACTACCGGCGGTGATGCGCCGGGGATGAATGCCGCCATCCGGGCGGTGGTGCGCCGGGCGCTCTCTTTTGGCTGGGAGGTCTGGGGTATCGAGCGCGGTTTTCAGGGAATGTTTGAAGATGATTTTCACCGGATGGACCATGGCTCGGTTAGCGGTATCATTAATCACGGCGGCACCATCTTGAAGACGCTGCGCTGTCCCGGTTTCCGGGAAGAAGAGTTTCGCCGGGAGTGTTACCGTAAATTGAATCAGCGGCAGATAGAAGGCCTGGTTGTTATCGGCGGCGATGGTTCTCTGGCTGCCTGCCGGGCGACCTTTTCGGAAACCGGAATGCCGATTTCGTTTGTGCCGGCCAGCATTGATAACGATATCGCCGGAACCGACGAGACGATCGGGTTTGATACCGCGGTCAATACCGCGCTGGATGCGATTGATAAGATTCGTGATACCGCTACCAGCCACGAACGGGTCTTCCTGACAGAAGTGATGGGCCGGGAGAAAGGTTTTTTGGCTTTGGAGGTAGGGCTTGCGGCCGGCGCGGAGATTATCCTGGTTCCGGAGATTCCGTTCCGTACGGAGGAGATTCTGGCGCAATTTCTGGAGGGGAGAAAAAAAGGCAAGCGGAGCATGATTGCGGTGGTTGCCGAAGGCGCGGCCGAAGTTTCAACGTTGGCCAAAGAGATACAGGTCGGTTATCCGGGTGAAGTGCGGTATTCGATTCTGGGGTATGTCCAGCGCGGAGGCGCGCCCTCAGCCCGCAGCAGGCACCTGGCTTTTCTTTTCGGAGCCAGGGCGGTAGAAGCGCTCGCCCAAGACAAAGGAGCGTTTTTTGTCGGGTTGGAAGCCAATAAAGTGGTTACCAGG
Organism: Candidatus Omnitrophota bacterium; assembly: GCA_026387085.1. Taxonomy (GTDB): domain Bacteria; phylum Ratteibacteria; class UBA8468; order MWAK01; family MWAK01; genus JAHJUB01. Next base: position 5,609 of record JAPLMK010000058.1, on the reverse strand, counting down.
AATCTGCTTGATGCTTGCGAAAAAAAAGAATTAGACCGGGAAATTTTTCGCCTCGCCCACATCCTCGCTGCATAAAGACAGTGAATAGTGAATAGTGAACGGTGAACAGTAGAAGTTATTGATTTAAGATTTACGAAATTTCCATTCACCATTTACAATTCACTATTTACTATTTTCCATTCACCGTTTTTAGTGGTTTTTCAGGTAATAAACCAAACTCTCCAGTTCCATCGCCATATCAACGCTCTTAATCTGAATCTTTTCCGGTATGACCAGATAGCGGGGGGCGAAGTTCAGGATGGCGGAAATTCCGCTTTCGGCCAGGCGGCGGGCTATTTCCTGAGCCGCCTCAGCCGGTGCGGTTATGATTGCTACCTTGACGTCATTCTTCCGGATGAATTCTTCCATTTTTTGGTCGGTGATGATGGGCACTTTTCCGATGGTCCGGCCTACTTTATCCGGGTTGTTATCAAAAGCAGCCGTGATTCTGAATCCGAAACGCCGGAAACCGGGATAAGCCAGCAGGGCTGCGCCTAATTTTCCGCAACCAACCAGTATTACATTCCAACTGTGGTCGAGCCCGAGTATTTCTTCTATCTTTTTTCTTAAGCGATTTACGTTATATCCTACTCCGGGTTGGCCGAAGGAGCCGAAATAAGTTAAGTCCTTGCGCGCCTGGGCGCCGGTGATATTGAGGTGTTTGGTGAGCCGTTCCGAGGAGATGACCTGCACTCCTTTGTTTTCCATAAAACGCAGGGTTCGCAGGTAAAGGGAGAGGCGTCGTACGGTCTCTTCGGGTATGCGCCGGTCTTTTTTTTGCATTTTAGGGGTGTGTTTAATTTGACCAAACAACGTCTTTTATTATACTATTAAAGAGCTTAGATTGTCATGGCGAGTCGTGCGGTTATTCCGAAGTGTTGGCCCAAGAATTTCGTCCTGTTTGATTATAACGGAGGTTATTGTGAACATGAAGAAACTAACCGGTTTGGTTGCGCTCGGTTTCGCTTTAGTTCTTTTGCCGTCGCTATTGCACGCGGCCGCAACCGGAACGGTATCGGCCAGGATTGCCCTTGAATTTGAAGGGAAATCTTTTCCGATGAGTAACACTCAGGTTACTATTCTGGATAAAGAGATTGATTTGGGGGTGATTGATTTTAAGGCTAAACAGGACGCGGAGAAGAGCAAGAACAAGAAACGTTCGTACCATCTTTTCCGTTATACTTACCTGGTTAAGGAGATTGAGAACAGCCGGCGGGTCGGCTTGCGCCAGATTCGCACCGGTATTGTTACCAAGCGCGCCGACGCTAAGGGTGAAGTTTTGGTGCGCTATCTTCAACCGGGTAATTATTTTGTCGGCGCCTACCGTAAAATCGGTAAAAGGACCGTAGCCTGGTTTGTGCCCTTTTCCGTAACCGCCGGACGAAGTACGCAGGTAGACCTTAATTACAATAATGTTTTTGAATTCTATAATCCGGAACTCTATCCGTAACAGTTGCTGTTTAAATTTATGACCCAACTGGATATTTTTCACGCCACCGTAAATCACCAGCCCCATGACGGCTTCCTTTTTTACGCTGCTTTTACCCCGGACCTGGCCCGGCGCCTCTGCGAGAAATATGCCCTGAAATCTGACGCGGACCTGCGTGAATATTTCGAGATGTATTATCCGGAATTGCTTCAGTTTAAGGAACCGGAAGGTCTTCCGAAACCGGATTACTCGGCCTATTTTGCGGACGCGGACAAGCCGGAAGGCTCTTTTATCAACGGGCTTGGCGTTTTGGAAATTCCGGCCAAGTTCTATCACTTTACCGGTTATGTCAGCCCCCTGCGCAACGCAAAGAGTTTTCATGATTTGGAGCGTTTTCCCTTTCCCGGCCAGGCAGTTTTCGAAGAGTCCGGAATGGCTGATAAGGTTCAACAGGCGCACCGACAAGGCAGAGTAGCGACGATGTGGTTGGGCCATATGTACGAGGATTCCTGGCAGGTGCGCGGCTACGAAGAGTTCCTGATGGACCTGGTGGAACGGCCCGAGTGGTGCGAATTTATTTTAGACCAGTTTGTCCGGCGCAACCTCCGGGTGGCGGCCGCGGCGGCCCGGGCCGGCGTTGATTATGTTATTACCGGCGATGACGTGGCCAGCCAGCAGAGCCTGATCTTTTCCGCTTCGGCCTGGCGCCGGTTTATGAAGCCGCGCTGGGCGAAGATTTACGCCGAAGCGCGGCGGATTAAGCCGGATATTCAGATTTGGTATCACAGCGACGGCAATATCATGGAGATTATCCCGGATTTAATTGAAATCGGAGTGACCATCTTAAATCCGGTTCAGCCGGAATGTTTGAATCCGCAGGAAGTCAAGAAAAAATTCGGGAAGCAACTGGTTCTGGACGGAACCATCGGCACTCAGTCCACGATGCCTTTTTCCGGGCCGGAAGAAGTGAAGAGAGTGGTGCGGGAACGGAAGAAGACCCTTGGTTTTGACGGAGGCCTCATTATTTCACCTACCCATATCCTGGAGCCGGAAGTCCCGCTGGAAAATATCGCTGCTTTTATTGAAGCTTGCCGCGAGCCGTAAGTTTGTTCCGCGTTATCTTTAAAATATTCTCCCCGGTCAATATTTGCGTTTTCTGCCCGGCAGTTAAAGCTTCCGAAATAAGATCTTTAAATGCCGGGCTATTTGAATTTAGGATGCGTTTTGCGATATAATTATTAGACTAGTTGGGGAACTTCTGAAAGAAGATCTTTAAATACCGGGTTATTTGAATTTAAGATGCATTTTGCGATATAATTATAAGGTTAGTTGGGGCCGTGGTGTAGCGGTTAACATTCCTGACTGTCGATCAGGAGATCGCGAGTTCGAATCTCGTCGGCCCCGCTAAACCCACCGTGAGAGATTCGAACTGATGGGGTGCAGGGGAAGGAACTTCCCTGCGCAGTCGTGGTGGGGATGAGTCATTCGAGAAGGGAAGCACCCTTCTCGAAAACGAAGCGGAGCGGAGTGTTCGATTTCTCGTCGGCCCCGCTTTCGCCCGCCATAGCGGGCTTCCTCCTTCGCTAAAGTTTACCTCGCCGTAGCTTTAGCGTAGGCGGGCTTCGGCGGACACGTCGGCGGGCAAAGCCCGCCAGTCTTTATGGTGTCATCCTGAGTCGAAGTTGCGAAGGATCTCTCTTTTAACAACGAGATTCTTCGCTTGCGCTCAGAATGACAGAATAGTGTCTTTTGTAGTTGCCAAGCTTGCTTGGCGCGGTTAACAAAATTCCGGAATTTTTTGGAGGAGAGATGGAAGAGCGAATTTTACTTTCGGAAAAAGAGATACCGCAGCAATGGTATAACGTCCAGGCGGATTTATTGAAACCGATGGCTCCGCCGCTTAATCCTGGCACCAACCAGCCCATTAAGCCGGAGGAACTCTACCCGATATTTCCCAAGGGACTGGTTGCCCAGGAGATGTCGCAGGAGCGCTGGATTGATATTCCGGATGAAGTTCTGGAAGTTTACCGGCTCTGGCGGCCTTCGCCCCTGTGCCGGGCAAGGCGCCTGGAGAAGGCACTGGGCACTAAAGCCCAGATTTGGTACAAAAACGAGAGCGTCAGCGCGGCCGGCAGTCATAAACCAAATACTGCCATCGCTCAGGCCTATTACAATAAAATAGAAGGGGTAAAGCGGCTTTCTACCGAAACCGGAGCCGGCCAGTGGGGGAGCGCTCTTTCGCTTGCCTGCCAGTTTTTCGGGATGAAGTGCACCGTTTATATGGTTAAAGTCAGTTTTCAGCAGAAGCCATATCGCCGGATTATGATGGAGACCTGGGGCGCGGAGGTCCATGCTTCACCGACTAACCTCACCGATAGCGGGAAGAAAATTCTGGCCGAGTTTCCGGATAGTCCGGGCAGTTTGGGCATAGCTATTTCGGAAGCGGTGGAAGACGCGGCCAAGCACGAGGATACCAATTACTCTTTAGGAAGTGTTCTGAACCACGTTTGTTTGCACCAGTCCGTAGTCGGCCTGGAAGCAAAGAAGCAGATGAAGCTGGCGGGGATTTACCCGGATATAATTATCGGCTGCGTGGGCGGCGGCAGTAACTTCGCCGGCATCTGTTTTCCTTTCGTGCCTGATAAATTGGCCGGGAAACCCCTGCGTTTTGTGGCGGTTGAACCGAAGGTGTGCCCTTCGTTGACCCGGGGTAAGTTTGCTTATGATTTTGGTGATACCGTCGGTTTAACCCCGCTCCTGAAGATGTTTACTCTAGGCCATAAGTTTGTACCGCCGCCGGTTCACGCGGGCGGACTGCGGTACCACGGTATGGCGCCCCTGGTCTCTTTCCTGGCGGCCGAAGGGATGATTGAACCGCGGGCTTACCAACAGAAAGAGGTTTTTGATGCGGCGCTGCTTTTTGCCCGGACTGAAGGAATTATACCGGCGCCGGAGACCGGACATGCCATCAAGGCGGCGATTGATGAAGCGAAAGCCGCTTCCGGCGAGAAGGTGATTCTGGTTAATTTCTCCGGGCACGGCCACTTTGATCTGGCTTCGTATGATGCTTACCTTAACGGAAAGATGGTTGAATTGGAATTGTCCGAGGAAGCGTTGAAGAAGAGTATGGGCGAAGTAAAGTGACATAATTTGTCATCCTGAGACGTAGTTGCGAAGGATCTCGCTTTTAATTACCGGATTCTTCGTTTCACTCAGAATGACAAGAAATAAAAAAAGGCGGGGCTTCATTTGAAGCCCCGCCTTTTTTATTAGCTGTCATCCCCGTGTGTAGTAAACGGGGATCCAATCCTATTTTCTTTAGTACATTCCTCCGCCCATTCCACCCATCCCGCCGCCCGGAGGCATCATCGGAGTTTCTTTCTTATCATCCGGCTTATCCGCCACCAGCGCTTCGGTGGTCAGAATCAACGCCGAGATACTGGCTGCGTTCTGGAGCGAAGAACGGACAACCTTGGTCGGGTCCACGATACCGGCTTTTACTAAATCCTCGTACTTGTTGTCTTCCGCGTTGAAGCCGATGTTCCCTTCCTGGTTGCGGACGTATTCCGCGATTACCGAGCCCTCTTTCCCGCTGTTTTCCGCAATCTGCCGGATGGGAGCTTCCAGGGCGCGTTTTACGATTCGTCCGCCGCGCTCTTCTTCTTCGTCATCATACTTTAATTTATCAATCTCGGAACCGCAGCGTAACAGAGCCACGCCGCCGCCCGGGACGATTCCTTCTTCAACCGCTGCCCTGGTTGCCGAAAGGGCATCTTCCACGCGCGCTTTCCGTTCCTTCATATCGGTTTCGGTCGGAGCGCCGACATTGATTACCGCTACGCCGCCGGCCAGTTTTGCCAGTCGTTCCTGCAGTTTTTCTTTGTCGTAGTCGCTGTCGCTCTTTTCAATCTCTTTTTTAATCGTGCTGATGCGTCCGGTAATATCGGATGCTTTGCCGGCGCCTTCCACGATGGTGGTGTTCTCCTTGTCAATCGATACCCGTTTTGCCTTGCCCAGCATCGAGAGGTCGATTGATTCTAACTTGAGGCCCAATTCCTCGGCGATTACCTGTCCGCCGGTCAGGACCGCAATATCCTGGAGCATCTCTTTGCGGCGGTCTCCGAAGCCCGGGGCCTTGACC
>JAPLMK010000052.1 GCA_026387085.1 Candidatus Omnitrophota bacterium | reverse complement strand
CTTTTAAAAACGGTCTCTTACAACGGAACGGAAATCAGTTACCTTGCCTTCATCGCGCCCGGGATAATCTCCACCGTCATCATGAACTATGCTTTCTTTGAAACCACTTTCGCCTCTTTCGTCAGAATGTACTACCAAAAAACGTTTGATGCCATCCTGGCCACGCCGCTGCTGGTGGAAGATGTGGTAACCGGGGAGCTCCTCTGGGGCGCCACTAAAGCCATGATTGCCAGTTGCCTGATGGTTATTTTTGTATCGTTCTTCGGCTTGCTGAAATACCCTTCCGCGCTCGGGATTATTCCGGTCTCTTTTATTTCCGGCCTTCTCTTCGCTTCAATTGGAATGATATTTACCGGGCTGGTGCGTCAAATCGACCAATTCAACTTCCCGTTCTTTCTCTTCATCACCCCGATGTTCCTCTTTAGCGGCGTCTTTTTCCCGATTTCGGCCATGCCCGGATGGGTGCAAAAAATAGCGCTCGTTCTTCCGCTGACACACCTGGTTATTGTTATCCGTCAGCTGGCTATGAACCAGGTGGATTGTTTCTTTTTCGTCAGCTTAGGCGTGCTGATAGCGCTTACCGCGGCCTCTTTTATCCTCTCCCTGGTTATCATGAAGAAGCGTTTGGTGAAGTAGCCGACCGGACCAGAAACGCCTGAATAAAATAGGTAACCGCAATCAGCAGAACCGGGACGAGGAAAAAGTAACTGATTCCGGCCTGGAGGGCCGCGCCCAAAATGAGCGGACCAATGATAGCGGAAACCCCTATCAGGGATTCATTAATGCTGATATTACGACCACTCTTGCGGTGCTGACAAAGGGAATAAAATACACCGTTGTAAAGAGCGTGCCCGGAATAAACTCCAATAATCACCGACAGAATAATCACCCCGGTTATACCGGAAGTTACCAGCGCGAGAAATACCCCGGCAATCCCCAATAGTTCCAGCCGGGAATGGGCCTTGAAATTATAACGCCAACCCGGAAATTTCATCAGGAAGAGCCCGAAAAGCGCCCGGACCGCGCAGGAAATAAATATCATTATGCCGGCAATCGCGGCAGAAAAGCCGAACTTTTCGATAATTATCTTGGGCAAAAGAAATACTATGCCGGAGAGAAGAACCGAAACCGTAGCGATGCCGACCCAGCCCGAAAACAGATAGGCCTTCTCTATTCCCGGGGATACCGCCCTATCCAGACCAAAAGAAACATGTCTCATTTCTTTTGCGTCCCCTTCCTGCTCCCGTACGGAAAATTTTCCGATAAATCGAATCCCGAGAATAATCAAAAGCGAACTTGCCACTACCGGCAGGATTGAAATAACCGGCGGAAGGTCCACCAGGGTACCGGAAAATAAGCAACCAAAAGCAGCGCCGGCGCTCCAGCTGAAGATGTAAAGCGCCGCGCTTTTAAGCACCGGGAGGTTGGCGCCCTCGCCCATAAAGAGTTGAAATCCGATAAAGAAGAAAGCGGTTGCCGGACCGATCATGAACGCCAGGATAAAAAGAGCGGCCAGAGAGTGGAAGAAAATGAAACCCGGCGCAATAACGACGAGAAACAGGCAACCCAGAACAATGAACAGATTGGCCGTTCGTTTGTGGGCAAAGCGGCTCAAAACCAGGTTTGAAATAAAATAACTGATACCCCAGACCGAGCCCAAGATGCCCAGCTTAAACGGAGCCGTACCCAACTGGACTGCTCTTACCGAGACCAAAAGAAGTAGGAAAGATACCGAAAAATCCATCAGCGCCGGAAAGAGATAAATCCAGTATTTTTTACGTAGGAAATTGTTAATTATTTTCAGCATTGTGCTATCCGTCAACTGCCCCGCACCAGATAAATTATTTATTTTTCGTCATCCCGGAAGTACCCTTGGCGCGGGCTGTGATTTATCATGCGATACGAAGGTGTTTTATGAAGCAACCGACCGGACCAGAAACGCCTGAATAAAATAGGTAACCGCAATCAGCAGAACCGGGACGAGAAAAAAGTAACTGATTCCGGCCTGGAGGGCCACGCCCAAAATGAGCGGACCAATGATAGCGGAAATTCCTACCAGAGATTCATTAACAACGACGTTGCGGCCTCTCTTCTGATGCTGGCAAAGGGAATAAAATACGCCATTGTAAAAAGCGTGTCCGGAATAGATTCCGACAACCACCGACAGGATAATCACCCCGGTTACGCCGGAAGTTACCAGCGCGAGAAATACCCCGGCCAGCCCCAATAGTTCCATCCGGGAATGGGCTTTGAAATTATAGCGCCAACCCGGAAATTTCATCAGCAAAAGCCCGAAGACCGCCTGGATGACAAAGGAGAGAAAAAGCAGCGCGCCGGCAACAACCGGAGAAAGGCCGAAAAAATCAATAATTAACTTGGGCATAAGAAATCTGATACCGCCGCTTACAATCGAAACGGTAAAGATACCAACCCAACCCAGGAGCAGATAGGCCTTTTCTGTCCCCGGGGATATCGTCTTATCCAAACCGGAAAAAACATGCCTATTTTCTTTTTTCTTCCCTGCCCGGTCCCGGGCGGAGAATTTTCCGATAAATCGAAGCCCGAGGATAATCAAGAGCGAACTTGCCACTACCGGCAGGATTGAAATAACCGGCGGAAGACCTACCAGGGCGCCGGAAACTAAAAAACCAAAAGCAAGCCCGGTGCTCCAACCGAGAGTATAAAGCGCCGTGCTTTTAAGCACCGAAAGGTTGGCGCCCTCGCCCATAAAGAGTTGAAATCCGATAAAGAAGAAGGCGGTGGCCGGACCGAGCAGAAACGCCAGGATAAAAAGAGCGGCCAGAGAATGGAAAAAGATGAAACCCGGCGCAATGGCGACAAAAGACAGGCAACCCAGGACCATGAATAGGTTGGCCGTTCTTTTGTGGGCGAAGCGGCTTAAGACCAGGTTTGAAATAAAGTAACTGATTCCCCAAACCGAGCCCAATATGCCCAGTTTAAACGGAGCCGTACCCAATTGGACTGCTTTTATTGATACCAAGAGAAGCAAAAACCCCAGCGAAAAATCCATCAGCGCCGGAAAGACGTAAATCCAATATTTCTTGCGCAGAAAATTGTTAATTATTTTCAGCATTTTCAGTCAGGCGAACTTCGCGCGAATTAAGTTAATACCTTAAAACAACAAGTTTATCGCAGCCAAGGCAGCCAGGCCCTGGACGAGATAATTAAAAACTTTCTCCGGAATATGTTTCAGCAATTTCATCCCGGCCAGCGCGCCGAGTGCAACCAGGGGAAACAAGACCAGGTTAAAGTGAAATGACTGGCTGTTAATCAACCCCAAATGAGCGCTGAAGGGAACTTTAAAGCAGTTGACCAAGAGAAAATACCAGGCGCCGGTGCCGATAAATTCATTCTTGGATAACCGCATCGCCAGAAGATAAATGGCCATTACCGGGCCGGCGGCGTTAGCCATCATGGTTGTTACTCCGGCCAGGAGACCGAACAAGGCGGCAAACCACCACCAGGTAGGGACCGGCCGGTCTTCTTTGCCGTCATTACGCCAGAAGTTAAGCGCCAGCATCACCAGCACTATTCCGCCGATTATCGGCTTCAACTGTTGGTCGTTAACTCTGCCCAGCGCCAGATAACCCAAAAAGACACCTACCGCCGCCCAGGGTAGCAGGCGGACCAGTTTGGGCCACACCGCGAAACGACGATAACAACCGACCGCAAAAAAATCGGCAAATATCAGCATCGGCAAGACAACCCCGGTAGAGGCGCGAGCCGGCAAGACCCAAGCCATAAGCGGTATGGCCAGAATTCCAATACCGGGCAGTCCGGTTTTGGCGAGACCGATCATAACTGCCGAGAGCCCTGACACCAACCACTGATAGAAGGTTAGATCAAACATAAGCCCTGATTTAATATTTTTGGGACCGTTCCAATCCGGCCGGAATTAAAGCGTCGCCATAAACTTAAAAATTAGATCATTGACACCCGGCAGACCTTCGTGCCCGAAATCAGGATAGATGAGCAGATTTTTGGTCGAAGTAATCTTATTGTAGGCCGCAAACTGGGTTGAGGGCGGGCAGGTAGTATCCATCAATCCAACCGGCATCAACACTTCTGCCCGGATGCGTTTTGCCAGATGCTGGTTGTCAATGTAACCTAATTTCATAAAAATCTCACTTTCTCGCTCGTGTAAAGGGTCAAATTGACGAAAATAGTTAGCAAGTTCTTCGTAAGCCCCTTTAGCCAGGTCCATCTCCCAGGCCCTTTGATAATCGCACAAAAACGGAAAAACAGGCGCGGCCTTTTTTATCCCGGGTTCCAGCGCCGCGCAGGCCAGTGTCAATCCGCCGCCCTGCGAACCGCCCAAAGCGCCGACCCGTTTTTCATCAACCTCGGGCATCTTCATGGCGATACCGGCCAATTGAGCGCAATCCAAAAAGATGGAACGAAAAAGCAGTTTTTCCGGCTTATCATCCAGACCGCGGATAATTTGGCCCTTGAATGTATTCCCGGTAACTCCGCCCATATCCTGAGAAAGGCCACCCTGGCCCCGGCAATCTAACGCGAAGACGGAAAAACCCTGGGCGCCGTAGACCAGTTTATCCCACCACTCACCGCTATTTTGAGAATAACCGTGAAACATAACTACGGCCGGATGCCGGCCGACGCTCTTTTTGGGCCGGAGATATTTAGCGTATATCCGGCTGCCGCCTACTCCGGTAAAATAGAGGCCGAAACACTCGGCAAAAGTTGAGCCGGTATCCTGGGGAACGAGTTCAATCTGCGGGTCAAGCGATTTCATCTCGGCTAATCCCTTGTCCCAATATTCATCGAAATCCGCCGGACAAGGATTGCGGCCCGGGTAAACCATCAGTTCTTTTAACGGCATATCAATCAACGGCATAATATCCTCCTGAAAATTATTAATTATAGCATAAACCGGGGGAATTTATTTTTTACAATGACCCCGCGTTATGCTATTATGATAATATCGATTTTAAACGCAAATTAGAAGCGGAGGCGCATGGCCAACCTATTTGATGTCCGGGAGATGCTGAAGATGGCAGTCCGGGAAGAACAAGCCGGTTACGATTACTACCTTTTCCTTTCCCAAAACGCGCGGGCAGAAGAAGTCAGAAACCTGACCGGACGCATAGCCGATATGGAAAAATATCACGAAAAACTATTTACCGGATTGCTCGATTCCCTGGAAGATTACCAACCAACCGAAAACTATCCGGGCGAATACGAGTCCTACCTGAACGCACTGATGGAAGGCCGCATGTTTCCGGAAGAAAATAAGGCGGAATTTATGATTGAGGCGGCGCAAAAAGGTGATTTAACCGCAATCAATATCGCGCTTATGTTTGAAAGAAGCACGCTGCTTCTCTTTCGCGAAATTGAGAACTTCGTGCCGGAAAAAAATTTAAAAACGCGGGAAATTATCAAAAAAATTATCACCGAAGAGAAACAACACCTGATCGACCTGTCGGTTATGAAGAATAAACTGCGTTAAGTTATTTTATGTTGAAAATACTCATTAAATACCTTATTCCCGTCGCTTTTTTTGTTTCCATTTTCTTTTTCTTCAGCGTGGAAAAAGGCGGGTTCTTTTATACCGACACCCATTCCATGGAACCGACTATCGAGCCCGGGGACAAGATGGCGCTAATAAAGGTGACGGCTGTAAAAAGAGGCGACATCATCATCTTCAAAGATCCTAAAGATACGGGAACATACCTGGTGAAGAGGGTAATCGGGCTGCCCGGCGATACTGTGGAAGTAGCCGACAAAAAGCTCTACCTGAACGGTAACCCGACGGATGAACCCTACCTGAAAGAAAGTTTTATTATTTACCGGTATGCCTTAAACCAGGTGCCGCCGGAAAAACTTTTTGTGTTGGGAGACAACCGGAACAACAGTGATGATAGCAGTCTTTGGGGATTTCTGCCGAAGGAAGATATCCGCGGAAAGGTTCTCTTCCGCTACTGGCCGGCAAACCGCCTGGGCCGGATAAGATAGGTAAAATTACCCTCCGGCTTTTTACCGCAGGCGCTAAACCCCAGCGCCAAAAGAATAACCGCCGGAACCAATACCGCGTTTTTCATTTTACCCCTGTCTACCTGACTTCCACTGAACAGCCGATCCGGTTGCTCTTTTTGGCCGCATCAATTATTTTGAACTGCGTCAGCACGCTTTCCGGGGTCACCGGAGGCGGCTGGCCGTTAAAAACTCTTTTGGCCAGGTCCCGGTAGTGGGCAGGAAGGTCCTCGGTGTGAACCCTCCAGTCCACCTTTTCCACGGTCTCTTTGCCGGTAATCGTCCTGGTTTTAATCTCGATGACCATCCCTCCGGTATTTTCAACCGCAATCGTCCCTTTCGTGCCGCACGCCTGCCACAAAAGTTTCCCGTATCTTGCTTTCTGCGCCTCGACCTCGGCCACAAGCCCCCGGTTAAATTTTATAACAATCTTAAATGCATCTTCCGCATCACCCCGATCAATAATCCGGTTTAACTTGGCAAAAACATGGCGGGGTTTCTGGTCAGTCATCTGGAGTATGGAATCGACCAGGTGAACCCCCCAATTGGCCACCATGCCTCCGTTAAATTTCTTCCAAATTTGCCAATCAGTCCTTTCGGAAAAATTATTATTGATGCCCATATACAACTGAAAAACATCGCCGATAACACCCTTTTTAATTGTCTCCCTTATGTACCTGACATCCGGCCGGTAGCGCATGCTCTGGTTAACCGTCAGGTACTTTCCGGCTTTCCGCGCCAGCCGAATCATCTCCCGGACTTCACCCGCATTTTTCGCCATGGGCTTCTCGACAAGCACGTGATACCCGCATTTCAAAGCATCTTTGGTCATGCTGAAATGCAGATGAGAAGACGTGGCAATGACGACCATATCCGCGCCCGCCGCGGAAAGCATCTTCGCGAAAGAGGTGTAGGTCGGCACCTTGAATTCTCCGGCGGCTTTTACCAGGAGCTCTTTGTTTAAATCGCACACGGCCGCAAGCGACAAACCCGGCGTAGCCTGCACATGCACGGCATGGCGCCAGCCGATGCGTCCCAGGGCGCATACGGCAATTTTAAAACTTTTTTTCTGCCCCATCATTCCTCCGGATGTTAAAAACTTGTTTAGTCGTTAAACGTAGTGAATGGCTCTTCGGGTTGCGCGGGAGCGTGTTCCGCGCATAATTTTGCGAACCGGACCGCGCCTGCCAATTCCGTTTCGGCGGACAAAGGGTCCCGGAAGAACTCTTCAAAAGATATCCAGCCGTGATAATCAACAAGTTTCAAAGCAAAGAAGACCAGCAGCCAATCAAGCGCTCCGTATTCCAGGGAACAGGTCTTGAGGTTCCATTCCGCCCGCCGTACTTTGCCCGGCAATTGCTGCCCGGCGTAAGAAAAAGCGATGTTCTTCGCGTGAACATACGCCAGGTATGGTCCCATAACTTCCACCGCGCCCCGGGGGAGAATACCGCCCTCAATCAAGGCGTTGGCCGGGTCGTAGATGATGCCAACACAACTGCTGTCCAACCCGTCCATCATTTGCCTCACAAGCGGAACAGAGGCAGAGATGCCGGCAGCATGTATCTCGACCACATATTTGATTCCGTATTCTTTCCCGATCGGCACCAGTTTTTCAAGGCCATCCCTGGTTCTTTTCACAAGGTCAAGATAGGAATCCTTCTGGTGCAGCGATTCCTCAAAGTTATAAGCGTACCAGGGCGGCGCCACCCGGAGAACTTTTCCGCCGGCCGGCTTGATGGCATCGCTCCATCGCCGGATGAGGTCTGTCTTCCATAAATGGCCGCCGTTGATGTAACTGCATATCTCCAGGCCCGCATCCGTAGTTACCCGGTACATTTCCGCGGCGGCGGCAGCGGCCTTCTCCAGGGAAGGAAGCCCCCATTCCACACCGTCCGCTCCGACCTTGAGGCACAGTTTTACTACGTCCTGACAACTCACATCCTTCAAACTGTTTGTGTTAACCGCATACTTAAATTGCTTCTGCATCCTGTCTCCTTATATTCTCTGCCGAAATTATTTCTGCAAATTAAAGCATCCTTTAATTATTTTTAACCGGAATTATCCCACACCGCTTATCTTTTCAACTTCTTTGAGCGTCTTGACTAACAAAGAATAATTTTTGAAACTTACCGTCGGCGGAACAGAGTGGTCGATGTGATACATATAACCGCCGCCTTGTTTGGCGATATTGACTTTGGAGATAACCTCTTCCCGTATCTGCGCCTCGGTACCGTTGGCAATAACATCGGCGTTGATATTCCCGAAAAAAGTAATTTTGTCTCCGTATAACGCCTTTAGTTCCCGGACATCGTTCCCCGCCCTTGCTTCCAACGGTTCAATCGCGTCGAAACCGGACTCGATGACCAGCGGAATAAATTCCCGCACATCACCGTCGCAATGCAGCATAAAGAACATTTCGTGCTCATCACAGAAGCGCTTGTACTCCCGGTGAATAGGCATCACCAGTTGCCGATATATCTTCGGAGAAAAGAGCATGCCGTTTCGGTAGCAAAGGTCGGCGGAGAAGTATAGCGCGTCAAACTTTATGCCTTTAACCTCTATCAGCCACTTAATGTGCTTCAAACTGTAATCCATCAATTTCCGCATCGCCCGGGAAACTTCATCCGGGTTGGTCACAAATGCCGGCAGGCCTTCCTCAAAACCGAGCAGATGCTCCATGACAAACCAGGCGGGTTCCATCGGGAAGATGGCGATAAAATCTCCCCGGTCCGCGCTCCTCCGGCAATCCGCCAGTTGTTTCTCCTCCGCGCTTTCACTGTCAAGCTCATCGTAACGGCTCATATACGCCGGGATTTCTGATATCTCCTTGACCCCGTATTCAATCGTTACCGGGGTGGCGGTTCTATTTTTCCACTTCTTGATTGTCCGGCCCCATTCATCTTTCACCACCGCGGTTTCATCGTCTTCCTGAATCACGCTGATTTTCAACCCGGGAGAATCTTCCGGATAATACAAAAACATCCGGTCCAGTCCGAAATATTCCAGCGGGTCAGTTCCGGGGGGAAGACCTTCTTTCTCCCATCTTTTTATCGTCTCGGGCCAATAACACATATCGGTCATCGGAATCCGGTCTGTTTTCCGCCGGGCCAACGTATCCCTCATTAACGTTCTGGATGTCATAAGTAATTGGCGGGAAACTTATTTCCCTGTTATGTATAATAACCGTATTTCGTCTTTCGGCAGGTCCAGTTTAATTGGATTTACAGCCGGAATTGTTTTGCCGGAGCGCAAATCCTTTATCTGCGTTACAGTGGTAAAGGGAGCGGTATAGACCGTGCTCGCGGGGTCCTTCTGGTAGTTGCCCACCAGCAAGAGCATCTCATTCCCTTTCCGTATCCCGGAATAGCACAACTTATCGTTGGTCCCGGTCGGCTCCAGCACTTCTCCGTCCATGATTAAATCTTCATACGGCGCAATTTGGGCCAGCGCCTTCGCGTGGTAATAGAACTCCAGCGGAGTATCAAAATCACCGTACCAGTAATAAGTAAGCCCGGAAGCGCCGTTGAGCAAGGTCTCCAGCACCTGGTGCTCCGCCTTGCGCGGGTCGATTTCACCGTAACAGCCCGTTGATAACCACGGCACAATCTGTTTATCTTTCATCAGCCGGTAGTTTCCCCGGATAGAATCATGCACCGCCTGCGCGTTGCCGGCCACGTACAAACTGGGTTGCGCCAGGCTTACATATTTAGGATAAACCTGGTTGAAATCAACTATCGAATGATAGAAATTCCTATAGGGGTGGTAGTCGTAACAGGCCACCACGGGCATCGTAAAGCCAACACTGCTGGTTGCTACCGCATCGTACAAATCTTTCATGGATTGCGTCGCCTGGTCAATCAGGTATGCTTCCATCGGTTTTCCGGAAGCAACCTGGCCCGCCACGCAACGGCTGCATCTCCCCGCCCGCGCGTCCATGGCTCCGTCATACCAGAGTTCAATGTCCCAGAAGACAAAATCAGGGCGGGTTTTTGTAACCATGGCCTCCACCCGGGCCAGTTCTTTTGTGTAGTACGTTCCACGATATGACGGACAGACATTAGTGCTGTTGCCCGCCGGAACTTGCGAGTACATTTCACACCCGGGCACATTCCCGCCCGGCTGTTCGGCCATGCGGTGCATCGGCGAATCGCACATCACGATTTTAAAACCCTTCTCCCGGGAATCCGCCAGTAATTTCGAATACCCGGCAGGAGGTGTACCACCCCACCAGTGGGGGAAAAAAGACACCGCGTTAAATCCCAGCCATCCAGGTCAAACTGACGTGCAGCCGTTTTAAGGCCGGCGTAACCTCCGGTATGATAATCAACTCCACCGGCACAACCTGTTTTAACGGAACTTCTCCGTCACAAAGCACGTAAAAAACAGCCGGAACTCCTGAGGCCGGAGTTTTTTCCGCCTTAAAAAAGAACATCGGAGTTTGGGGCCAGTTATTCAAAAGAGGCAACGGCATGGTAAGCCGGGTGTAGTCCCTCCCGTCCAGTTTTATCTTTTCCGTTTGCACGGTTTGCTGGGTGGTTGTTACCGTTATCCCCTCCGGCAGTTCCATCACCAGTTGGGCGGTATTTTTCGCGGTAGCTGCGTCGCGCATGTCCTGGATAATCAGAGAGGTGGGGGTGGGAATGTTGGTGGAGATTACCAGTTTGTTGATGCGCGGTTTAACGATGATGCCCCGTGTTACGAAAGCGTTTGCCTCCCCGGAATACGCTTTATTGAACCCTGATTTTTTTCCTTCCCCGGGAGTAGCTTCCATCACCGCCAGTTCATCAATGAAAAGGGAGTCGGTCTTACAGCGTATCCGCACCCCGATATACCGGGCATCCGCCTGTACCGCCAGGACAAAGGGATAGACCCAGGCAACCTGCTGCTCCTCCAGGAAGTAATACTTATTGAAATCACTTTGCGCCCTTTCGCTCGGCTCCAGTTTCTGCAGGGAAGCGGTTTGGTAGAATTTGACGCCGTCTTTCGACACAAAAACATCAAACTGTTTCGGCGCGTGCAAACTATTCTGCTCGGAACCGCCCAGGCAGCGGATAACAACCCGGTCCACCTTAGATTCCTTGCCCAGGTCAAGCAACAGGTTAATGCCCTCCGTCGCCCGGCTACCTTCCCACCAGCCCACGGCCTTATCGTCAAACCAGATCTTATCCTCCGGGTATGTCGCTAATAACCCGTCAGTTAAATCAACGGCGTCGGTTCCGTTTTTAGAAGTAAGGCCGTATTTAGGAGTCATAGAGAAGATAACTTTTTTGCCTAACGCCAGGTTGGTGCCAACGGTTGCCTCCAGCCATTTTTGCGCGTAGACCCCGGCCGCGGTTAATTCTGTAACCGAAAGAATGCATAATAGCGCGAGCAATCCGGACAACCACCAAATCTTCTTCTTCAACATAACGCCTCCTTTAGTATTGAGAGATTTTAAATTCCTGGTTAAATTGGGTAGTCTGATGCCTTTACTTACCATCATTTTACTGGCAACATGTCTATTGCGTCAATTAAAACCAAAACTAATTACGACAGCACGGTGGGGCAAATTCTTTCTTGTGTTGGCAGAAGAGGCCGGATTAAGATAAAATAAATAAACGGAGGGTATCGATTTATTGGAGTCGACCATGGACAAAACGCAGGATGTGACAATTGAGAATCAACAGATAAAACTGGTCCTCACCAGTGATGGAATCGCCAGAAGTCTGGTGTTCAAACCAACCAACACCGAATGCCTGATACAAGGGAAACGGATTCCGGTCAGCACCATAACTGAGCCACGTCCGTACCAGAACGAAATCAAGCTGGCATACCCGAACAAGAAGACCACATTCAAATCCAATGCGGTCCGGAAGGAGGGGGATAAATTAATCATCGGTTACGAACTGATCCCCTGGGAAACCACCGTCTCGGTAAAAATCGCCGAGGATTATCTTGCCTTCACGCTGGAGGCATTCCGCCTGACGGAGAACTACGGCATTGCCATGACCGAACCGCCCATATCCGAAATGTGGTTCCTGCGCCTGCCGGTCCGCGAACGGGGTCATTGGGGCGACTGGCTGAACGTAGTATGGGATGATAAAGTAGCGGTCAATCTGCTTGCCGCAGACCCCTGCGCGAATGCCGATTCGGAAGAAGGCGAAGGTTACCGGATTCTGCAGGCAGGCACGGATGAAAAAGTAAAACTCACCGGAGTCACTGCCGTGCTGATCGCCTGCGCCAAGAACGAGCTTCTGAACAAGATCGCCACCGTTGAGGCGGATTATGGACTACCCCGCGGGGTGGCCAGTCGCAGGCAAGACCTCTATAATGCTTCGTATTATTGGACACACAACGTAAATCCGACCAATGTCGATGAACACATCAGGTACGCCAAGATGGGCGGATTCAAGCTTATGTGTCTCTACTATTCGGCGTTCCTCGAAAGCGGAAACAATGGCTACCGGCTCGTCGGAAACTACGATGTCTACCGGCAGGAGTACCCGAACGGAAAAACAGATTTGAATGCGATGCTGGACAAGATCAAAAAAGCCGGCATTACTCCGGGCTGCCACTTTCTCCACAGCCACATCGGCCGGGACAGCAGGTACATTACGCCCATTCCTGATCGCCGGCTGAATCTTCTGCGCATCTTCACGCTAGCCGGGCCTCTCGGGATCGACGACACCACGATCCACATTCAGCAGAACCCCAGACATTCGACGATGACAACAAACAGGAAAGTGCTGAAGATCGGAACGGAACTGCTCTCGTATGAGGGGTACACTACGACACCTCCTTATATGTTCTACGGTTGTGTGCGCGGTATTGACAAGACAATGGCCCATGCCGGATGCGCAGGCACCATGTTCGGTTTACTGGATGTCAGCGAATTCGGCGCAACCAGTGTGTATATCGACCAATATTCAGACCTGCAGGATGAGGTGGCGGACGATATAGCTGAACTCTGGGATGCTGGCTTCGAGTTCTTTTATTTCGACGGCTCGGAAGGCGTCAATCCTCCGTTCTGGTATCACGTCGCCGGCGCGCAATACAGGGTGTTCCGCAAACTGAAACCGGAACCATTGTTCGCAGAGGGGGCGGCAAAGACCCATTTCAGTTGGCATATGCTGACAGGCGGAAATGCGTTCGATACTTTCCGTCCTGAACAGCTGAAAGAGAAAACCATACGACATCCGTTCCGGGAAGCGCCCAGAATGCGGGACAATTTCACCCGTCTGAATTTCGGGTGGTTGGGTTACTGGCTTCCCAGCGAGAAGACCATCGGGACACAGCCCGACCAGTTGGAGTTTGTTACCAGCAAGGCCGCGGCATGGGATTGCCCCGTCTCTATCCAGGCCGATCCGGCAATATTTTCGCAACACCCGAGAACGGCTGACAACCTGGAGGTCTTCCGGCGTTGGGAAGAGGTACGGGCACGAAAGTGGCTTACCGATGAACAAAAACAGATGCTGCGTGATGCCGAACAGGAGTTCATTCTTCTTTTGGACGAACGAAACAATTTCGAACTGGTCCCCTGCGATCAGGTCATCAATGTTGCCGGCGGCAGCAAGGACGTGATTGCCTTCACCTTCGAAAGGAAGAAGGCAACGTATGCTGTCTACTGGCATATATCGGCGGACAAGATGCTGGAACTTCCGCTGAAACCGGAAGACCTCGTGGTGCTGGAGAGCATGGGACAACCGATTAAAGCGACGGCCGGAGAAGGTGGAAATAGTACCGTAGTTCCGGTCGGGAAACGACGATATTTGAAGACAAGCATAACGAAACGGGTCGAGTTAGTCGATGCATTTGGAACTGCGCGGATACTGGATCTGTGAAACAGGGAACCGGGACGAGAGGCGTAAAAGGCAGTTGGAAAGCGTGACACCTAAAACCAGAACCCGGAAAGACGAATGCGGAATTAATAAGCTTGTTGCATTTGCTCTCCACGCTCACACCAAATGGACACTATACGGACACCAAACCCTATTTCTATAGATGAGCCAAATATGTTAAAATCTGTAAGAGTCAATCAGGACAATGCTTTAGCACTCATTAGCCGGGATGGCGGAACGGCAGACGCAAAGGACTTAAAATCCTTTGAGGAGTAATCTTCGTGGGGGTTCGAGTCCCCCTCCCGGCACTACAACCGCACGCGTTTCCGCGATTTGGGTTGGAACGGAAACGCCTTCTTTTTTCTCAAGGGTGGTACAGTTTTCAGGGGGGGTCAAAATGCCAGTAATAAGATTCCAGATAGCCCAAAGAACCAGAGTGTGTAGTGAATTCTCATTAATTTCTCTCCTTGTATATTTTAGCAGGAGAGCCTATAAGAATTACATTTTTTTCATGAAATGGTTTATTGATAAGACTATTCGCACCCACTATACTTCCTTCACTAATTTTTGATCCAGCCAGAATGATGACATTAAATCCAAGCCAGATATTGTTCTCAATAGTGATTGGAAAAAATCTAAGTCCCTGTTCTCGAATCGGACAACTAACATTTTCAAAAATATGTTCAGAGGTAGCAATCTTTGTGCCTGAACCAATAAGAACATCATTACCTATTTTAAGTCCACCTTTGCCTACAAGATAGCAAAATTCTCCTATTACACAATTATCACCAATTTCTATGTCAGAAGGATACTTAAAGGTTACCCCGTCTTTAATTTGAACATTTC
>JAPLMK010000003.1 GCA_026387085.1 Candidatus Omnitrophota bacterium | reverse complement strand
ATCGTTTGGTCGTTGCCGGTAATACTGTTTTTTAAGACGGTATTGCGGTATCGGGAAGCGATTATGCCTTATATTATTCTTTTTGCCGCTTATGCTTTCAATGCGGCGGCATCCCGCAAGAGGTTTAAGGCGCATTCTGACCCGGGGACAAAATAATGATGATAAAAACTATCGTGGTGATGCCGGCATATAATGCTGAAAAAACCTTAGAAAAAACCATACGGGAAATACCGGCGGGGACAGTTGATGAAATAATTCTGGTAGATGATAAAAGCAAGGACAATACTGTTGCTATCGCCCGGTCGCTTGGTCTGACTGTTGTTTTGCACGAAGAAAATAAAGGTTACGGCGGAAACCAAAAGACTTGTTATCGGCTCGCTCTCGCAAAAGGCGCGGAGGTGGTTATTATGCTCCACCCGGATTATCAGTATGACGCCAGGATTATTCCACACGCGCTGGGCCTTTTGGATTTGGGCGTTTGCGACGTGATATTGGGAAACAGAATAAGGTCCAGAAAGGAAGCGCTTGGTTGCGGAATGCCGCGGTATAAATATCTGGCAAACCGATTTTTAACTACCGTTGAAAATTTTGTCACCGGCCAAAATCTTGGGGAATGGCACAGCGGGTTCCGGGTATACAAGAGAGAAGTTTTGGAAGCGATTCCTTACGAAAAAAATTCCAACGACTTTGTTTTTGATACCCAGATCTTGATACAGGCAGTGTATTTCGGGTATAAAGTCGGCGATATTCCCATCGCGGTAAGGTATTTCGATGAAGCATCTTCAATTAATTTTGCGAGGAGCGTTGTTTACGGGATACGTTCTCTGGTTGTTTTGATTCAGTATTTTTTCTGTTTTCTGGGAATAAAAAAAATCGCATGGCTCGTTGCCGAAAACAAAAGAAAGGAAATTAGGCGGTAACGCGTTTGGCGTCTTGGGTTTAATCAAATACCGGGAAGGGACAATGACTTCTGGACAAGAAAAGTTCTGCGTCGTTATTATTATTTTGCTCGCCCTTTTGCTTAATGTTTTGGGTATTAATTGGGGAGTTCCGAGCCAGGAGCGCGCGAAGTTGATTTTTGAGAATCAGGCGTTTTTGAACGCATTTGTTCCGTTGATGAAAGAAACCAGGGCGGAGATTAGGGATGCGATAAAATACGAGAACTATGAATATCCGTTAACCTATAACGAAAAACAAAAATTCAATGTAACCGTAGGTAAAAAAAAGTTTTTGGTAGAAAAAGCGACCGTCAATGCAATGCGAACCTATCTATTGAGGGCGTACTCCCCGGATGAACATATGGCCATAATCGGGTTGTCGAATATTGATTTAAAGAAGCGGGAGTTCAACCCCAAGATTTTTTCTTGTGGCGGGGCCTATATTTACACGAGCGGATTTTTGCTTTTTCTCTTGAAACCAACCGGGCTCGTTAATCTTAAAAGCGACCTGTCGTATTATTTGCTTAACCCGGATGAAATGGGAAATATTTATATGGTTATTCGGTTTTTGGGTGTTTTAGCAACGGCCGCCGCTGTTTATTTTCTTTATCGTTTGGGCAAGAAGTTTTACGGCGCCCGGGAAGGAATGCTGGCCGCTTTCCTGCTTGCAATTGCCCCGATTGTTGTTGTCAGGAATCATTACGCTTCTCCTTATACTTTCGGGTTTTTGTTCGTGCTGTTGTCTTTTTACGCGGCCAGTTTCTTGCTTGAAAAAAATCGGTTGAGATTTTATGCGCTTGCCGGTATTTTTGCCGGGCTGGCGGCCGGATCGATAGTCTTTTTTATTTTTTCACTGGTTTCGCTGCCGATAAGTTTTTTAATTTATTATCATCAAAATAAAAGCAGGGACAATTTACATATTTTCCTTAAAGGGACGGTGTTGGCTCTTTTTTGCGCCGCGGCGGTTTTTATTTTGACCAATCCGTATGCGGTTATCGCTCATAGCGCTTATGCAGAAGTACTGAAATATGACAAACAAATGGAACCTGCTTTCCATTTTGCCCCGGTATATTATCTTTTCGGCGCTTTGAAAGCCGGTTTTGGTTTGTTCTTCGTTCTCCTTTTACTTTTTGGAGTAGTTTTAAATTTAAAAAACAAGACGAATAAGCGGCAAGATATTTTTTTGATTCTATTTTTTGTTTGTTCCTTTTTATTTTTCAGTTGTTTTACTCCGTGGTATGTTCGGAGAGGGGGTGTATTTCTCGCGCCGTTTGCCTGCCTGATTGTCGCACGGTTTTTTTTCGGCAGCTTCCCGGGTAAAATGTGGAATAATCTCTTCAGATCGGTTTGTATCTGCGCATTCATTTATCAGTTGCTTTACACGGTATCGTATGTTAAAATATTCAACCAGCGTAATGTCCGGGATGAAGCCGGTGATTGGATTAATCATAACATCGCGCCCGGAGAAAGCATTGGTTTGATGCAGCCCCCCGCTCCTTTTCGAACGCCGCCTTTTGCTTTTTACCGCTATAATTTGTTTCCGGTTGGATTGGACAAAAAACTGCTGGATAAGGACAAGCCGGAGTATTTCCTTTGCAGCGAATATGAGATTCAGTCTATTCCGGGGGAATCGTTGAACAATTTTTTGCGGGATTACCGGGTTTGGAAAAAGTTCGAGAATCCGGCGCAGGTCTTCGGATTTAGGTTTAACCGGACGGCCCTGTCCCCCAGGGATTGGTGTTATCCGAATCCCTACGTTGTGATTTTTAAGCGGACGAATTAAGGTGGCGGGAGAATTATGTGGCAGAATAAAAAAGTTTCGGTGATTTTACCAACCTACAACGAGAAGGATTCCATCCGCCGGGTCATTGATGATTTTTTTCAGACCGGAGTGGTGGATGAGGTATTGGCGGTTAATAATAATGCGGCGGCCGGTACCAGCGCTGAAATCGGAAAGACCCTGGCGCGTGAGGTCTTTGAATCCAGGCAGGGTTATGGCGCCGCGATCCGGCGCGGGCTGAAAGAGGCCTCCGGAGACCTGATGGTTATTTGTGAACCGGACGGAACATTTCTGGCGCGCGATATTATCAAGTTGCTTGCCTATGCCGATGATTTTGAAGTTGTTTTCGGCACCCGGACCACCCAGGTTCTTATCTGGGAGGGCGCCAACATGGGCTCGCTGATGAAGTGGGGGAATTGGGGAGTTGCCAAACTGCTGGAATTTCTTTTTAATACCACGACCTTCACCGATGTCGGTTGTACGATGAGGTTGATTAAGAGGGAGGCGCTGGGGAAGATTGAGGAGCAGTTTACGGTGCACGGAGAGTATTTTGGCCCGGAGATGATGATTCTGGTAGTGCTTAACGGTTTAAGATATATTGAAGTACCGGTTAATTATCTTCCCCGCGTGGGTCGTTCTTCGGTAACCGGGCATAAAGGAAAGACAATAGTTCTGGCATTGAGGATGATTTTCCTGATTTTAAGGTATCGGGTTGCCTCGTGGTTCGGGGTTGTTCCGAAGAAGAACCAGCGATGAAGAGCCGCCTTCTTTCCGAAGATGTCCTGCGCCGGGTATGGTCGGAACGGTCTTTGCGGGAAGTGTTGTCCGGTCTCTATTCTTTTCAACAGGGGTTGAGCGGTTATCCTTCCGTAATTACGGGCGGGGCGGACCTGCTTTCGCTTGGCCTGGCAGTCAGGAAAAAAGGGCGTTTAGTCTTATCCCCGTCCGGCGTTTCACTCGCCTATCATCTGATTGAATACAATAACCAGGTTGAACAGAACGGAATAAAGCCGGTATTAGAACAGCTAAATATCGGCGGAGATTCGCTTGTGCTCGATTTCGGCTGCGGCGGGGGACAAACTCTGCTGGCGGCTTTTTGTTTTAATCCTAAAATTCTAATCGGGTTTGCCGAATTTTTGTTCCGTCAAAAAAAAATACCCCGGGAACGCTATTCTTTCCTGAATTCCGAAATTAACGCGGTCGCTTTGCCGGAAAGGTCTTTTACCCACGTAATCTGCCGGCTTATTTTGTACCGGGTGCGGGTCAATCAGGCGCTGGCTGTTTTAAACCGAGCATCCAAAAACGGCGGCCGCATTTATATTCTGGCGCATTCGGCCGGTTATTATCTTTCCCGGGCCAGAATTATTTTACGGAACCCGGTTTGGCTCGGCTATTTTTTATTCGTTTTTATTAACGGCTTGTTTTTTGCGGCCACCGGTTTGCAGTTAACCTTGAAATTGGGAAGCCGGCGGCTTTCCGAGATTTTTTTCACGGAAAATTCTTTAAGGAGAGCGTTGCGCCGCAACGGTTTTAAAGTAGAAATTTTTCAGCGCCAGTCGCCAAAAACCCGGCGGGTAATGTTTGAAGTTTTTGGTCTTAAATTTTTGACAGAAGAGGGATTGAAAAGATAAAATTTAAGCGGAAAATCAAAAAACAACTTTATTTTCGGAGGTTGGAATGACACCAAAAATTGGTCTGGCTGAAGTCGACATAACCCCGCCGGTCGGCAGTTCTCTGCTCGGTTATTTTGAAGACCGGAAGAGCACCGGCGTTCACGATAAACTTTTTGTCCAGGCATTTCTTTTCCAAGCCGGGGAAGAGCAGGCCGCTCTGATTACCTGCGACCTGATTGCCCTTCTGCCGGAAACGATTAATGAGTCCAAGGAATTAATCAATCGGGAATTTTCCATTCCGCCGGGGAATATATTTATCCACAGCACTCACACCCATACCGGTCCGGCTACAGCCGGCGCTTTTGGTGTTGTCCAGGACATAAAGTACGCTCAGTCCTTGCCCGGTCTTATCGCCGGTTCGGTTCGTCAGGCGGTTTCAAACCTGGCGCCGGGCCGTATTGGTTTCGGCAGCGGGGTGGAAAATGATATTTCTTTTAATCGCCGTTATCTGATGAAGGATGGGACGGTGCGCACTAATCCCGGCGCCGGTGATGCCTGGGAGAAGATAATCGGAAAGGGCAATCCGGATATAATAAAATCAACCGGTCCGATTGACCCGGAAGTAGCGGTTATGAGGATAGAAGATGAATCTGATAACTTAAGGGCGGTTCTGGTTAATTTCGCCTGTCACCCGGATACTATCGGCGGTAACTTGATTTCGGCTGATTATCCCGGGGTCATCCGCCGGTTAGTGCGTAAAATTAAAGGTGAAAACGTGTTGGTGGGTTTTTTTAACGGCGCCTGCGGTAATATCAATCATTTGGATTTTTGGACCGGAAAAGCAAAGACCGGTTATTTTGCGCATACCGAATGGCTGGGCACCATCCTGGCGGCCGAGGCGATAAAAGTTTCCGAAAAGATTAATTGCGAACCGTTCCGAATGGTTAAGGCGGGTAGCGTTAAGCTGGAAATTAAAGTGCGGCAGCCCGAAAAAACGGAATTGGGTTTTGCCCGGCGCGTGATTGAGGGGGACCCGGCAAAGTTATCGGAAGCGGATAAGGTGGAATTACGTCTCCGGGGCAACGTGTTTGGTGATGAAATCGCCTGGTTGAAAGAGATGCTTCTGGTTGTTGACGAAGGGAAAAAGAAGGAAGAGGTGCCGGTGGGCGCGGCGCGGATAAACGATGCCGGATTTGCCTTTTTACCGGGGGAAGTTTTTGTGGAATACGGCCTGCGGATAAAAGCCGAATCAAAATTGAAGCATATGTTTGTAATTGAATTGACTAACAACAGCCTGGGATATATACCGACCCGGCAGGCCTTTTCCGAAGGCACCGGTTATGAGGAACGCCTGGCGCGCAGCAGTAATCTGGCGCCGGAAGCAGGGGATTTGATTACAGAAGCGGTATTGAAGTTGCTGGCATCGTTGTAGGAGGATATTTTATGGTTAACTGGGGAGTAATCGGTTGCGGCGGGATTGCGCGGCGACGTACTATTCCGGAAGGGATTGTGCCGGCGCAGAACAGCTGTTTAACTGCGGTTATGGATGCCAACCTTCCGGTGGCGAAAGAGATGGCAAAAGATTTGAAAGTAAAGGCGTATGACACCGAAGAAGAACTGCTGGCGGACCCGGAAATTCAGGCAATTTACATTGCGACGCCTGCTTCTTTGCATGCGAACCAGGCGATAGCGGCGTTGCGCGCCGGCAAGGATGTCCTGGTGGAGAAACCGTTATGCCTGACACTTTCCGACTGCGAATCAGTGATTAGAGAAGCAGAAAAGCAGGACCGGAAATTAGGGGTAGGTTATATGATGCGGTTTCATGGTTTTCACCAGCAGTTGAAGGTGATGGTCTCTGAAGGCCGTATCGGCAAGCCGGTTCTGGGCCGGGCTCAGCTTTCCTGCTGGTATCCGCCGATGGAAGGCGCCTGGCGGCAGAATCCGGAGCAGGGCGGAGGCGGCTCCCTGATTGATATGGGTAACCACCTGATTGACCTGCTGGAATATGTTTTTCAATCATTGGTTGCGGAAATTAGTTGTTTTACCGGTAATCTCGTTCAATCATATCCGGCGGAAGACAGCGCCCTTACCACGGTTCGTTTTCAGAACGGAGCCCTGGGCATGGTTGATTCATTTTTTTCCATACCGGATAACTCTTCCCGTAATTTTCTGGAGGTTTACGGAAGCGTCGGTTCGGTTCTGGCGGAAGGAACCATCGGCCAGGGACCGGCCGGAACTGCGCGTGCTTTTGTGGAAAAAGAGATGAAGGGCTATGAAGCCGACCAGAAAAGGGCTCAGTCGGGCGGAGTGGATTTAAAGTTTCCGCTGGTAAATACTTACCAGGCGGAGATTGAAGAATTTGCTGACGCAATTTTGAAAGACCGTAAACCGGTCATCTCCGGGGAGGATGGTTTGTGGTCGCAAAAACTGGTCTTGGCGGCTTACGAATCAGCCCGCACCGGCCGAACAATTAAATTGTAGGGCGAAGGAGAAAAATATGGCGGAAAAATTGGCAATTGAAGGCGGGGAAGCGATAAATAAAGTGTCTTTTCCGAAATGGCCTTCCTTTGAGGAGACCACCATCCAGAAGGCGATGGAACCACTGCGCGCCGGAAAGGTCAATTATTGGACCGGTGAAATGGGCGTTAAGTTTGAAAATGAATGGGCAAAGTGGAACGGCGCAAAATACGGGATAACAACCAGCAACGGCACCAGCGCTCTTCATACGGCGGTGGCGGCTTTGGGGATAGGGCCGGGCGATGAAGTTATCTGTCCTTCCTATTCGTTTATCGCTTCCTCGTTCTGTATTCTTCAGGCGGGCGCTTTGCCGGTCTTCGCCGATGTGGACGAGACCCACACCCTTGACCCGGCGGATATTGAAGATAAAATTACCGAAAGAACAAAGGCGATTATCGTGGTGCACCTTTACGGGGTGGTGGCCGATATGGACCCGATAATGAAGATTGCCAAAAAGCATAATCTTTTTGTAGTTGAGGATTGCGCCCAGTGCTTTGGCGGCATCTATAAAGGAAAGAAGACCGGGACTATCGGTGATGCCGGGTGCTTCAGTTTCTGCCAGAGCAAGCATTTTACTACCGGCGGAGAAGGCGGGGCGGTGATAACCGACAACGAAGCGTTGCAGTGGGAATGCCGTTCTTTTCGCGATCACGGGTATGACGTCAAGGAGAGATTGAGATTGCTGGAACTGGAAGCGAAGCTTACTTACATCCATAACCGGGTGGGCTTTAACTATCGCCTGACCGAAATGCAGTCGGTGATTGGTCTTTGCGAACTGGAGCGGCTTGACACCTGGAATTTGCTGAACCGGAGAAAGAACGGCCGCTTTTTGATTGAAGCCCTGAAAAACCACCCGCTGGTTTTGCATCCGCCGCTGGACACCAAAGAGCAGGAAAATGCGTTCTGGTGGGCTCCGTTTGTGCTGGATGCGGACCGGCTCAAGGTTTCGGTGAAACAGTTTGTGAGCGCCATGGAAGCCGAAGGCGTTCCGGTTTACGGTGTTCAGTGGCCGGAAATGTATAAAGAGAAGGCCTATCTGGAACAGAACGGCTTTGGCCGGCTAAAATATCCTTTTAACGACCCTAACGCCCGGAAGATTGATTACGCGACTTTTGATTGCAAAAAGGCGAACTGGCTCTCCAAAAGGACGATGTCATTCTTTACGCACCCGGTTTATACCTTAAAGCATATGGAACTTTATGTGGCGGCGTTTCAGAAAGTAGCCGCTGTCTATACAAAATAATAACAAATCATCTCCCCGCCTGAGGCGGACTTGCAGCCCTGGGGGGAGAGGAACGGCGAGGGGGAGATGTTATGGATTTGATGAAAACATTGAAAGGTTCTTTGCTGGAGAATTTTTTTCCGGCGGGCTGGAACCTGGCTAAGATTGACCGGTGTTGCAGTAATCCGGCCCAGTCGATTTGTGACCGGCAGTCCTGGTGGAATAAAAATTTTCTTCCGGTTTCTTGCGCGTCCCTGGAAGAGTTTGATGTTAAGATGGGCCACGAGATTGCGCTGGAAATTTGCGCGGCAAAAGAAGAAAAGAGAAAATTGATTCTGATTCTGCCGGTCGGGCCGATGGGGATGTATAAATGGGCTGTTTATTTTTTGAAGGAATGGAACGTTGACTGCCGGCACGTGCACGGTTTTAATATGGACGAGTGGAGCGACCGGAGCGGAAAGACCCTGCCTTCAGATAATCCCGGCGCTTTTCAAAATGCGATGGAAGGCGCTTTCTACGGTCCGCTCGGGTCTTTGACCGTACCGGTTAGCCAGCGCCATTTTGCAACCCCAAAACTACTTCCTGCTTATCCGGGAGAAATTGAAAAATTGCGCAAGGAAGGCGTGAAGATGGTGCTGATATTCGGCATCGGCCGGGTTTTTCACATCGCGTTCTGGGAGCCGCATTTTGCCGCGGAGTTTTCCAGCACGGCGGAATGGAAAAAACAGGCCTACCGCTTAGGGGCGAAGTTACATCCGCTTACCGTAGAACAGAACGCGATTACCAGTTTTAAGAGC
>JAPLMK010000099.1 GCA_026387085.1 Candidatus Omnitrophota bacterium | reverse complement strand
TTCCGCAAGTTTCTTACCGGCTTGCGCCGCTTGAACGGTATCTTGTTTACCATTCATAATAAGGGCAACACCGGGTGTCTTCTTGGTCTCCGCCGCATATTGAAGAGCCTGCTTGATAGCCAAGCGGTAGTTCCGCGCATAGTCAACCTCAATAGCGTAAGTATCCGTTAAGATGTCAATGCGGCCGGTAGCAATCTCCGATTCAAGTTCCCCGTGTGTAACTTTGTTGTTAAAAGCAACCTGCCAGTCGCTTTCTGTAAACTGTGCCGCCTGCGCCGTGCTCGTGATAAAAAGCAGACACAAAACGAAAAAAGTCACGAATCTCATCTGACGCCGCATGTTTTTATTATACACTGATTTAATTAAATAGGGAATTATTTCTGGGAAAAGATTGACACGGCCCACATCACCGCCTCATCCCCCCCTCCCGCGCCCTCCCCGCAAGGGGGGAGGGAGTAAAAGAGGAACGAAAGGGATAGATTCTTCGCAAAAACGGCTCAGAATGACAACCCCCATCACTCCCCCCTCACCTTCATCCTCTCCCCATGGGGGAGAGGAAATAAAATGAGTTTTGTGATATAATATTAGCGGTAATATTTTTTTGTCTTTTTATCCGTTTGGCCGCAAAATAATCAAGCAAAGTTTCACGATAATATTTCACACAATCGCTGATGAACTACGCCTTTATTCTGTTTGGCATTGTCTTTATCCCGATTGCCGGCTCGCTGCTCCTGCCGGTGGCCGGTCGGATTTCATCCCGCCTCCGTAATCTCCTGGCTCTCTTCTTTGTGCTCTGCTCCTTCGCGTTCTCGCTAACCCTCATACCGCTGATACTTTCCGGCGGAACCCTAACCTTCAGTAAAGAACTGGCACTCGGATTTAACTTCGTCCTGGTTGCCGACGGGCTGGCGGTCTTCATGGCCTGCGTCTCATCTTTCATCAGCGCCATTATCGTCCTCTATTCTTTTGATTACATCAGCCACTACGAAAACCAGAACGAGTACTATTTTATGATGGTGCTCTTCCTGGGTTCAATGATGGGCCTGGTCTTATCCGGAAATCTTATTTTCCTCTACTTCTTCTGGGAAATGACCGCGCTTGCCTCCTGGCGCCTCATCGGATTCTTCCGGGAAAAGACGCATGTCCTGAAGGCGGATAAAGCGTTCCTGGTAACTATCTTCGGCGCCCTGGCAATGCTCATCGGGTTTATCACTATTTACAGCCAAACCGGGTCATTCGACCTGGCAATAATTAAAGAATCCTTAAAAACTATCCCGGTTACCAATCTCGCGGTGCTCTTAATCCTGGCCGGCATCTTTTCCAAGTCCGCAACCCTGCCGTTTCATACCTGGCTTCCGGATGCGGGCGTAGCGCCTTCGCCGGTCACCGCGATGCTTCACGCCGCAATCCTGGTTAAGATTGGAACCTACGTCTTTGCGCGGCTCTTTCTGGCCACTTTTACGCTTGATGCGCTCTGGCACACCGTTATACCGATAATCGCCGCGGCCAGCGCCCTGGTTGCCGCCGGCGCGGCCCTAATTGAAAAAGACCTGAAGCGTATCATCGCTTATTCCACCATCAGCCAGATTGGTTTTATCTTCTTCGGATTAGCCGTCGGAAACCAGGCCGCTATCGCCGGCGGATTACTCTACATACTGATGCACGGGCTGGCCAAAGCCGGGCTCTTTCTCTGCGCCGGCATTATCGAGCAGAATACCGGTATCAGGGATATCACCAAGATGGGCGGGCTCTTCCGGACAATGCCGGTGACGGCCGTCGCATTTCTCGGCTGCGCTTTTTCGGTGATGGGCATCCCGCCCTTCGGCGGATTCTTCAGTAAGTACCTGGTCTTTTCCGGCGCAATCAGCAACGGCCGAATTGCAATTTCGCTGGTCTTTCTGGTTGGAGCCTTCATGACTATTCTCTACCTTTTACGGCTGTTTAACCTGGTATTTATGGGCGAGCCGCAGACCTCGCAGGCAAAAGAAAAATCCCGGATGATGGTCGCTTGCGTAATGCTCCTGGCAATTCTTTCCCTGGCCGGCGGAATCCTGGTCAACTACCCGGTTCGTTTCATCCAGACCGCAATTCAGGGAATGGTGGGGATGGTAAATTAATCCCCCTCACCTTCGTCCTCTCCCCCGTGGGGAGAGGAAATAAAAGAAATGGATTCCCGCTTAAAACATGCGGGAATGACAAATTTGGGTTTATACGGGAACGACAAATGCGTCGGATAAATCCGACCGCTACAGTAATAAAAGTACCAGATGCAATAAATGACACGAAAAAATGGATAATGTATTACTTTTATTTCTAATCGTACCGCTGATTGCCGGAATACTGGCCCTCTTAATTCCCAAAAAGGTCCGGGGCCCGGTAGAAGTAATCGTGCTGTCAGCCACCGGCCTGAACCTGCTGTTAGCCGCGGTCTTTTTCAAAAGTAACCTGGCTTATTTCTGTCCGTGGGTGCCTGCCATCGGCCTGGACTTTTCGCTCCGGTTTTACCACTTCAGCGCTTTCATTATTCTGGCAACCGCGGCCTTCGGTTTCTTAATCGCGCTCTACTCAACCGTCTCCCTGTCCGACAAAACATATGCGAAACATTTTTTCGCCTATTTCCTGATTACGATCGGATTGGTCAACGGCGCGGTCTTATCCGACAACCTCCTTTTACTACTCTTTTTCTGGGAAGGGATGCTGGTTACGCTCTTCCTGATGATTGCCGTCGGGAATAAATCGGCTTTTAAAACCGCGGCCAAAGCCCTGATTATCGTCGGTATCACTGACCTGTGCCTGATGGTCGGCATCGTCCTGACCGGCCACCTCGCCGGAACACGGACCATCTCCGGAATCAACCTGCCCCTGGATGCGCTCGGCGGCCTGGCTTTTGTCTTCCTGATGATTGGCGCCATCTCTAAAGCCGGTTCCATGCCTTTCCATTCCTGGATTCCGGATGCCGCCCTGGATGCGCCGCTTCCGTTCATGGCCTTTCTGCCGGGAGCCCTGGAAAAACTGGTTGGAATATACCTGCTGTCGCGCATCTCCCTGGACCTGTTCCAACTGCATCCCGGCTCCTGGGTAAGCACCATGCTGATGATTGTCGGAGCAGTCACCATCATCCTGGCGGTTATGATGGCGCTGGTTCAGAAGGACTATAAACGCCTGCTCTCCTACCATGCCATCAGCCAGGTGGGCTACATGGTCCTGGGCATCGGCACCGCCATCCCCATCGGAATCATCGGCGGCTTATTCCACATGATTAATAATGCGATGTATAAGAGTTGCCTCTTCCTGACCGGGGGAGCCGTGGAGAAGCAAGCCGGCACCACCGACCTGGAAAAATTGGGCGGCCTGGGCCTGAAGATGCCGATAACTTTTGCTTGTTTTATCGTGGCCGCGGTCTCCATCTCCGGCGTACCGCCCTTTAACGGTTTCTTCTCCAAAGAACTGATTTATGACAGCGCCCTGGAACGAAACTTAATCTTCTACCTCGTGGCAGTCATCGGTTCCTTCTTCACCGCCGCCTCCTTTCTGAAACTGGGGCACGCCGCGTTCCTGGGTAAATTGCGCGACGAACACCGGAACGTGAAAGAAGCGCCTCCTTTAATGCTGGTTCCGATGATAATAATCGCGCTGGGCTGTATCGTCTTCGGTATATACAACAAACTGCCGATCCACGCCCTGATTCAACCGATTCTCAGCCCGGAACGATTGGAAGGACATCAATTCGCCGGGTGGCCGGCCAACACCGCCTTAGTTGTCATTACAATAATTGTACTGGCCGGCGCTTTCCTCAACCATCGCTTCGGAGTGAAGAAAAAGGGGAGCGGGCTGAAAGCGGTTGACCACATTCATTACGCGCCGGTCCTGCATATCATCTACGATAAAGCCGAAAAAAGGTTCTTTGACCCGTATAACATCGGGCTTAAAATCATAAATATAATTTCCGAAATTGCCTGGCGGTGCGACCGGGCCATCGACTGGGTCTACGATACTCTGGTCGTAAAGGTAACTTACGCCTGCACCAACCAGATCAGGAAAGCGCACACCGGAAATTACGCAACGTACCTGGTATGGTCGCTGGTCGGATTTTTGCTGATTGCCGTATTTTTGTTGCAGTCGGGTAAGATGTAAGTCCCCCTCACCCCCGCCCTCTCCCCGATGGGGAGAGGGGATAAAAAAGTGAGGAGAAGAAAAAAGGAGATTACGTGACATCTTTACTGATCCTAATACCCTTATTCAGCGTGATGGTTCTGAACCTGCCCTCCCGGACCATGATGCGGAGGTTTGCCTTCTGGCTCAGCCTGATACTGGCCGCTTCCCAGGTCTGCCTGGCCGCCTTTTTCGGCACAGACCTCTGGAATAACGCTAATATTTCCGGTTCCTTCTTCCAGTTCAACCTGGCCGTTGACAATCTGAGCCGGGTAATGCTCTTCTCCATCGGGATAGTCGTGCTGGCAGCAATCCTGGCCGGCAGAGAGCTGATTAAAGATGAAAACCGGCAATTCAACTTTACCAACCTCATGCTCCTCATCCTGGCCGGAATGAACGGCGTGGTAACTACCGTTGACGTCTTCTCGCTTTACGTTTTTATGGAAATTACCGCTGTTGCTTCTTTCGTGCTGATTTCGCTCCAAAAGGACCGGGACGCGCTTGAAGCATCATTTAAATACATCATCTTCTCCGCTCTGGCCAGCGTCATGATGCTGGCTGCAATCGCCCTGCTGCTGATGGTTTCCGGAGAGACCGGATTTCCGGGCATCAGCCATGCCCTGAGTAATCTGCCGACCAGCCGCCTGACTCTTCTGGCTGTAAGCATTTTTATCTGCGGCCTCTTCATTAAGGGCGGGGCTATGCCTTTTCACGGCTGGCTGCCCGATGCTTATTCGGCAGCTCCGGCGCCGGTCTCCATCCTGCTGGCCGGTATCGTCACCAAAACACTGGGCATCTACACCTTAATTCGAATTGTGGGTTTCGTCCTCAGTCCTAATTACGCCTTAAACAACATCCTGTTGTTAGTCGGAACAATCTCCATCGTTGCCGGAGCCCTGGCGGCGCTGGGACAAAAAGATCTTAAGCGGATGCTCTCTTATTCCAGCATCAGCCAGGTGGGCTACATCATCATCGGTCTGGGCTGCGGCACCCCGCTGGGAATCTTCGGCGCCATCTTTCACCTCTTTAACCATTCCATCTTCAAATCACTCCTCTTTACAAATTCCGCCGCGGTTGAGTCCCGGACCAATACGCGCAATATGGAGGAATTAGGCGGACTGGCGGAGCGGATGCCGTGCACCGGCACAACCTCGATAATCGGGTTTCTTTCCGCCGCGGGGATACCGCCGCTCTCCGGTTTCTGGAGTAAGATTATAATCGTGGTGGCGCTCTGGCAGGCCGGTTTCCACGCCTACTCCGCAATTGCGGTAATGGCCGGAGCCATCACCCTCGCCTATTTCCTTTCTATGCAGCGCCGGGTCTTTTTTGGTAAAATAAAGGAAGAGTTAAAATCCACCAAGGAAGCAAACTTTAACCTCCTGCTTCCGGCTTTACTTCTGGCCGCGATTACGGTCGGAGCCGGTATTTTATTCCCGTTTGTACACGATACGTTTATTACATCATTTTTCAAGTAAATATGTTGTCATTCCCGAATATTTAGATCGGGGATCCAGTCCGAGAAGCGTATGGATTCCCGCTTACTACACGCGGGAATGACAGATTTGGATGTTTCGCGGGAATGACAGAATAAAAATATGACCATAGACATCATAATTTTAATTATCCTGACACTGGCCGCTTTATGGACCGTGATGACCAACACCCTGCTCTTTGCCGCCATCGGCCTGGCGCTGACCAGCGCGGTGCTGACTATTGTTATGTTCCGACTCAACTCACCGTTAGCCGCCGTCTTTGAGTTATCCGTCTGCGCCGGCCTGATTTCGGTGGTATTCATCAGCGTTACGACCATGACCCAGCCCCAGAGCCATCAGGAAGTCGCGCAGCACAACCGGGACCGGCTGGGCCGGTTTAAGTTCTTACCGCTGATTATAATACTGGTGGTCCTAACCCTGGTAATATTAAATCTGAAACCAACGCCTCCGCTGACAATTCCGGAAGCCGGCGAAGACGTGCGAAACATAATCTGGAACCAGCGGCCTTTTGATTTAATCGGTCAGGTGCTTATCCTGCTGGCCGGTGTCTTCGGAGTGGTGATTCTTTTTAAGGAGAAGCCCAAAGATGAATAGCGAAGCCCTGCAATTATTCTGGTCGTTCGGGCCTTTTGTCATACTGCTTTCCGTTATCGGTATTTACTGTATCCTGGTGACCTACAACCTCATCCGGGCGCTCATCGGCGTAGAGATATTAATCAAGGCGGTAACGCTTTTGATAATCGTAGTCGGACACGTCACCGGCCATACGGCGCTGGCGCAAGCCCTGGTAATCACCTTAATCGTAATCGAAGTGGTGGTCATTGCGGTCGCCGTCGGAATTGTCCTGGGACTGCACCACCATCACGATTCGCTGGACATCAGAAAATTACGGAATTTAAAGGGCTAAAATGATAACCACAAACCACATTCTGTTGGCGCCGCCTTTTGCTTTCATCATCATGCTGGCGGCCTTCTGGCTGCTCTCCCGGCTGCTCTCCCGGCTTTCCTTCCGCCCGGCGAGTCATCCCGCCGGTCAAGGGAAAGCATACGCCTGCGGTGAAGATAGCTACAACAACACCGCGCATCCGGATTACAGCCAGTTCTTCCCTTTTGCCTTTTTCTTCACCCTGGCACACGTTGCGGCTCTGATGATGACAACCGTTCCCAAGGAAACGCTTTCCACTTTCGCGGTCGCTTTCATTTATATCGGCGGAGCCATCGTCGGGCTCTTTATTTTGATACGGAAATAACATGGGGGGAAGACAAGCCCCCTCACCTTCATCCTCTCCCCGATGGGGAGAGGAGATAAAAAAATGGATTCCCGATTTAAGCATTCGGGAATGACAAAAAGTTTATGGGACTGACTAAAAAAATCGTAACCTGGGCCAGAATCAAATCACCCTGGATTATCCATTTTAACACCGGAGCCTGCAACGCTTGCGACATCGAGATTATCGCCGCGCTGACCCCGCGCTATGATTTAGAACGCTTCGGCGTACTCTTAAAAGGAACGCCCCGGCACGCGGATATCCTAGTCTGCTCCGGCCCGGTAACCCGGCAGATTGAGGACCGGCTGATCAGGATTTACGAGCAGATGGCGGAACCGAAATTTGTAATTGCGGTCGGCTCCTGCGCCTGTTCCGGAGGCGTCTGCGCCGGATGTTATAACGTAAAAGGCGGAATCAATTCGACCATACCGGTCTCCGCTTATATCCCGGGTTGCCCGGCCAGTCCCAAGGCAATCATCGATGGCGCGGTGAAATTGCTAACTAGTTTGAAAGGTTAAAATCAAGGCATCCCCCTCACCTTCGTCCTCTCCCCGTCGGGGAGAGGAATTTAGGAGAGACGATAATGTATTTGAGAGGTGTCAAAATGGCAATGGAAGAAGACGTTAAGCAGGCGTTGGTCAAGCAGTTTAATCTCCCGGAGGAGACAATCAGGATTCCCAGGCCCAGACGGATATTTATGGAAATTAGCCCGGAAAAACTCAAAGAAGTTCTTGATTTTGCCGTAAAGGAATTGCAGTTCACAATCCTCCTCACCATTACCGGCCTGGACGAATCCGACCGGTTTGGCATCATTTACCATCTGGCGCAGAAATCCGGCTCCATCCTGAATATTAAAATAAATATATCCCGAGATAATCCCATCCTGAAAACAATTACACCGGACTTTTCCAACGCCGATATCTACGAACGAGAACTGGCAGACCTCTTCGGTATCAAGGTTGAAGGTTTACCGCCCGGCAACCGCTACCCGCTGCCGGATAACTGGCCGGAAAACCAATACCCGCTCCGGAAGGACTGGAAACAGGAAAAACCGGAAGTTTCCGAAAAAAGCGGAGGTGACCAAAATGCGTAAACCGGATATTTTCAAGGTTCCAATCGGACCGCAGCATCCGGCCCTGAAGGAACCGGAGAGTTTCAGCGTTTCTTTGTCCGGCGAAAAAATTCTGGGCGTTGACATCCGGATCGGATATAACCACCGCGGCATCGAAAAGGCCTGTGAAGAACGAACTTACGTTCAGGATGTTTATCTCATTGAACGAATCTGCGGAATCTGTTCCCACACTCACGCCACCTGTTTCGTTCAAGCGGTTGAAGAGATCGCGGGTCTGGAAGTGCCGAAACGCGGCCTCTATCTCCGCACCCTCATCGCTGAACTGGAACGGATTCACAGTCATCTGCTCTGGCTGGGCGTCGCCGGACATGAAATCGGCTTTGATACGCTCCTGATGTACACCTGGCGCGACCGTGAAATCGTAATGGACGTCCTGGCTGATCTTACCGGAGGCCGGGTCAACTACGGCATGAACACCATCGGCGGGGTGCGCCATAACATCACCCCGGAACAGGCGCAGAAAGTGCTTACCGCCATGGACAAACTAGAAGAACAGACCAAATATTACATTGAACTTGCACTCGGGGAAGCAACGCTGGCCGCCCGGCTTTCCGGCGTCGGCGTGCTCTCCCACGAAGATTGCGTGAAATTAGGCGCCGTCGGTCCCACCGCGCGCGCTTCCAACGTGGACCGCGACACCCGCCGTGACGACCCGTATGCCGCCTACGGTGACGTTTCCTTCTCCGTCATCACCGACGACCACAACGACGTCTTCGGCCGCACCGTCGTCCGCGTAAAAGAACTAATGGAATCATACAGCATCATCCGACAGCTTCTGAAAAACCTGCCCGAGGGACCAATCGCAGTCAAAGCGCCCCGGAAAATTCCCATCGGAGAAGCGGTAAGCCGCTACGAAGCGCCGCGCGGCGAGGACGTCCATTACGTTAAAGCCAACGGCACCGAAAAACCGGAACGGGTAAAGGTGCGCGCGCCTACCCTGGCCAATGTCCAGGCGGTTAAAAAAATGCTGGAAAACCGGTACCTGGCGGACTTGCCGATTATCATCGCCGCCATCGATCCGTGTTTCTCCTGCACCGACCGGATGATAAACATCCGGGAAGTAGCAAGTAAAAATAGCCGGATTATGGAATGGGAAACCCTGCGCCAAAAAGGCATCGAACACTACCGGAAACAGGGTATTGATTTTTCAAAAGTAAAGATTACGCAGTCATTCTGAGCGTAGCGAAGAATCTCGTTGTTAAAAGAGAGATACTTCGCAACTGCGGCTCAGGATGACAAAATAAAATATGATACATTCACTTTTTCTCTTGTTAATTTTCCCCGGATTCATTTTTCTGTCCATCTTCGGCACATACGCCGAATTCGTGGACCGGAAACTATACGCGCGGCTCCAGAACCGGATGGGCCCGCCCTGGTTTCAGCCGTTGGCCGATTTCATAAAACTGCTGGCCAAAGAAGATGTCGTGCCGGAGTGCGCGGTCCCGGGCATATTCCGGATTATGCCTATCTTTGCCCTGGCCGCCACCACTACCGCCTTTTGCTATGTACCGGTCTGGAGCACCCACTCGCTCTACCCGTTCTCCGGAGACGTCATCGTGGTGCTTTACCTCCTGACCATCCCAACCATCACCTTCTTTTTGGGCGGCTGGTACTCCACCTCTCTTTTTGCCAGAATCGGTTCGGTCCGCGGCATCACTCAATTGTTTGCCTACGAAGTTCCGCTCTTCATGAGCATCCTGGCTGCGGCCCTCCTGGCCAATACCTGGTCGCTGACCGATATCACTCTCTTTTACAGCCGGCATCCGTCCTACACGTTTTTTAATATTATCGGATTCGCCGTATCAATCCTTGCTCTGATCGGTAAATTAGAAAAAACGCCTTTTGATATACCCGAGGCGGAGACCGAAATCGTGGCCGGAAGCTTTACCGAGTACAGCGGCCGCCTTTTCGCCTTCTTCCGGCTTACGATTGACATTGAGATGGTTGTCGGCGCCGCCTTGCTGTCCGCGGTCTTCCTGCCGTTCGGCCTGACACTCGGGCCAATAGTCGGCTTTATCTTGTTCATCATCAAGGTGCTCTTTATCGTCGGATTACTAGCGCTGATTCGCACCATCGTCGCCCGGCTCCGCATAGACCAGATGATTAACTTCTGCTGGAAGTTTATGGCGCCGCTGGCCCTGCTGCAAATTATCATCAACCTTATCCTTAAAGGAGTGCTCTAAGATGCAACCCGGAAAGATTCTCAACGTGGTTCTGCGCTCGCTGTTTAAAAAACCGGTTACGAGCCGGTATCCGGCCGAAAAACTGGATATGGGAGATAAGTACCGGGGCAAGCTGAAATTTTATCAGGAGCTTTGCATCGGCTGTAAACTGTGCATGCGGGATTGTCCGAGCAACGCCATCACTATCAAAAAAATCGGGGAAAAACAGTTTAGCGCGGAGTTAGACCTGGGAAAATGCATCTACTGCGGTCAGTGCGTGGATACCTGCCCCAAAAAAGCCCTGGAAGCAACCAACAACGTAGAACTCGCCCAACTGGACTATAGTAAGGAAAGAGTAGTTTTATGAGCGGATTGAAGACCAACCTAAAAAATCAGCTTGACGGAGCCGCTAAAATTGCAATTCTGGGTATCGGCTCTCTCTTGCGAGCGGACGATGCCGCCGGAATGCTGGTGGCGGAGGAAGTTGAAAAACACTGCGGAAAAACTAACGGGAAAGCGGAAATCAAGGTTTTTTTCGGCGAAACCGCCCCGGAAAACTTCACCGGCGAAATAAAAAAATTTCAACCAACCCACCTCGTTATCGTTGATTCCGGTGACACCGGTAAAAACCCCGGCGCAATCACCGTCATCGGCCCGGAAGAAGAAACCGGCGTCTCTTTCTCCACCCACCAACTCCCCACCGGAATTATGATTGACTATCTCCTTAAATTCATCACGTGCCGGGTAACCATCGTTGTCATCCAGCCCAAAACTCTCGCCTTCAACCATCCCCTGTCAAAAGAAGTGTCCGGGGCGGTCAAAGCCCTCTCCTCCACCCTCCGGCAACTTTTAGCTCTTTAAATCTACCCTACCAAACATACCTTCCCGGCTGATTTCTTACGGCAACTTTTTGAGGAGGGCTTGCAGCGTAGGGAAATCTTTCGAAATACGTTTATCTGCTACGTCGTAAGTGCCAATAACCTTGCCGCCTTTATCCGTTACCTTTTTCGCAAAACCGGCCATAGCTTTTCCGGGACCACCGCCGTGGGTTGAAAATATGAATACTTTTTTATCGGCCAGGGAAACTTGTTCCAAGAAAGCCCTTACAGCCGGCGCCACATTCCAGGCCCAGATTGGAGAACCCAAAACGACCAAATCATAACCGGAGATATCCGGAAGTTCTTTAATGTTGGTTATCTTTTTAGTGAAGGCATCGCGGCAATTCTTAAGGAAAGAAGCGGTCCGGTCTGCGGGAAGTTTAAAGTAATCTGCTGTTCTGCCTTCTCCCTTCAGGAAATCTCCGGCAAGATACGCCAACCGTTCGGTGTTACCGGTGAGCGAGAAATAGATGATGATTGTCTTATCCATATTTACGCCTCCGCGGGGACAGATACAAATAAATAAGGGCCCTGCCCGAAAATGGCGAGGGCCCTTATTTAGTTCAACATCACTTTCAATTACCGGCTACTGGGAAATTATCTTAAAATGAACCTTTCTGGCAGAAGGATAGGCGGATTCATTCACTTCCATCTCGCCTTCACCTTTAAAAAGAACGGAAGATTTTGATACTCCGCTCTTTACCAGATAATCCTTAACCGCAAGGGCTCTGTTTTCGGATAATTTCACGTTGCTATTTTCCAAACCCTCCGGAGAAGCATACCCCATTAACGCTACTCTTACTCTTGGATTTTCTTTTAAAGCTTTTGCGTTGGCGCTAATAATTTTCTTGGCGGAAAGCGTCAATTCTGAGCTGTTAAGCGAAAAGTAGACGTCCTGAAGCACCATCTTTTCAACAGCCTTTCCGGCTCCGGCCAGATAAACATATCCTCTGTTTCCCCAGACGGTGTTATTCTTGCCTTTCGGCGCTTTCTTCGGCATCCACCAGGACCCTCTCTTTACTGCGGTCGCGGTTGGATTGGATGTGTCTTTCGCGGTAGCTACATCCATTATCGGCGTCGACTGCGCGCCTGATTTACCATACCAGGATGTATCTGCGCCTTTATACTGCTTCGCCTTGTGGGAGGACTTTAGTATCGGAGTAGCACATCCGGCCAGGATCGAAACTGCGGCAACACATAAAAGCAAACCGACAAAATTCAATTTTTTCATCTATTTCACCTCCCTTCCTTTGGAATTTTCAATTAAATATTACCACCTATACAAAGTCATAGTCAAGCGGAAGCTAATTATCTTAACGCAAGCCGAAATAAAAGATTGACCGTAAATCGTGAAATGGGGTAAACTATAAGTATAAAAAATGCATGAATTCTCTATCTGCCAGGGACTGGTGAAGGCGATTCTCTCCGAACTGGAAAAACTGAACCCGCCCAACCCGAAATTACAGAAGGCATCCGTTGTGATTGGCCGCCTGCGGCAGATTATACCGGAAACACTTCAATTCGCTTACGAAATACTGACCAAAGAAACAGCGATCGCCGGCTCTACAATTGAAATCATAAGCGCGCCCATCCTGGCAAAATGTCTAAAATGCGGTTGGGAAAGCGAAATCAAGGAACATAATTTCCGGTGCCATAAATGCGGTTCCGGAGAGATTGAATTATCCGGCGGGATGGAGCTCTATTTAAATAATTTAACGGTGGAGAAAGAAAGCGAGATACTTCGCTAACGCTCAGGATGACAACGTGGATTCCCGCTTACTACACGCGGGAATGACAAAAAAAGTTCAAACTGACAAAAACCATGGAAATTAAGGTATACCGTGATTTGATGGGGGAGAACGAAAAATGGGCAATCAAGACCCGTCAGTTGCTGGCCGAAAATAACTGCGTAATGTTTAATCTTATCGGCGGGCCGGGTTGCGGAAAGACAACACTCTTGGAAAAGATGGCCGGACGGTTGGGGAAAAACCTGCGTTTTGCAGTCCTGGAAGGCGACATTGAAACAACCCGTGATGCCGAACGGCTCGCCGCCCTGGAAATCCCGGTCAGCCAGCTATTAACCGGCGGCGCCTGCCACCTGGAAGCAAAGATGGTTCATTACGCCCTGGCTGATTTTAACCTGGAAAAACTGGATATCGTCATCGTGGAAAATGTCGGAAACCTGGTCTGCCCGGCGGAGTTTGACGTCGGCGAAAAAGCAAAGATCGCGGTCCTCAGCGTCACAGAGGGAGAGGAAAAACCGCTCAAATACCCCCTGCTTTTCCG
The DNA here is from genome assembly GCA_026387085.1 of Candidatus Omnitrophota bacterium. Classification (GTDB taxonomy): domain Bacteria; phylum Ratteibacteria; class UBA8468; order MWAK01; family MWAK01; genus JAHJUB01. The sequence goes on along the minus strand of JAPLMK010000099.1, from coordinate 6,272 downwards.
GGAAGCCGCAGCCCTGGTGCTCACCAAAACAGATTTACTGCCTCATTTAAAATTCAACAAAGAGGCCTGCCTGGATAATGTTCGCAGGATAAACGCTACCCTACCGGTCTTTCCGGTCTCCGCCACCCAGGAAACCGGCTTAACGGAATTTATCGCTTGGATAACAAAACAGCCTGCCGGGTTAAAGTAACCGGCCTGGTACAGGGCGTCGGTTTCCGGCCTTTTGTTTACCGGCTTGCCCGCCGGCTTTCCCTCTCCGGATTTGTCTGTAATCAACGGGACGGCGTTGTCATTCTGGCGGAAGGCCAAAAAGAAATACTGAAAAAATTTCTTGTTCTATTGAAGCGCGAGGCGCCGCCGGCCAGCCAGATATTCCGGATTGAACTTAAGGAAGTCAGTCCGGTTGGATACTCTTCTTTTAAAGTAGCGGAAAGCCGCGGCAAGAAGGAGGGAGAACTATTCGTACCTCCGGACATCGCCACCTGCAAAGAATGCCTGTCGGAAATGGCTGACCCGGCTAACCGGCGCTACCGATACCCTTTCATCAACTGCACCAACTGCGGACCGCGTTACTCTATTATCAAAGACCTGCCTTATGACCGACCCCAAACCGTAATGACTGAATTCCGGCTCTGCCAAAACTGCAGCCGGGAATACCGGGATCCAGCTGACCGGCGCTACCACGCGGAACCGATCGCCTGTCCGGCCTGCGGTCCGGAAATCTCTCTCCGGCATAAAAACGTAACCATCAAAACCGGGGATGCGGCGCTCCGAGAAGCAATCCGGCTGATTAAAAAAGGAAGGATAATCGCCGTCAAGGGCATCGGCGGCTTTCACCTGGTTTGTGACGCCGGAAACGACGCGGCGGTAAAACGTCTGCGAAACCGCAAAAAACGCCCGATTAAACCCCTGGCTTTGATGGCAAGATCTGCAAAAACAATTAAGCGGTATGCGGTTCTTTCCGCGGAAGCAGAAAAGTTGCTGACCGGTCCGCGCCGGCCTATCCTGCTCCTGCGAAAGAAACCCGGCAAAAATAACTTATCCGCCGCCCTTGCTCCGGATAATAACTATTACGGTTTTTTCCTCGCTTACGCGCCGCTCCATTTCCTGCTTCTGGAGGGCGGACCAGCGATACTAGTCGCAACCAGCGCCAATCTTTCCGGCGAGCCGGTTATCTGCGACAATAACGAGGCGGAGAAAAAACTGGCCGGGATTACCGACTATTTCCTGACACATAACCGGAAAATCACCAACCAATCGGATGATTCCATTTTCCTTTCTTTTGAAAATAAAAATATCTTTATCCGGCGCAGCCGCGGCTACGCTCCCCTGCCCATCATCACAAAAGTTAAATTTCCGGCTGCCCTCGCCTTCGGCGCAGAGGAAAAGGGAACTTTTGCCTTTGCCTCCGGACATACAGTCTTTCCCTCGCCTTATCTTGGCGACCTGCAAAATTACGAGAACCTCCAGTTTTTTGAAAAAACACTGGATTGCTATCAACGCTTCTTCCGCATTAAACCGGAATTTCTGGTTGCCGACCTACACCCGGACTACCAGAGCCGGCGCAGCGCGGAAGAGATGGCCAAGAAAAAAAAATTACCGCTCTTTCTGGTTCAGCATCACAAAGCGCACATCGCTTCGGTCCTGGCAGAATATAACCTCAAGGAACCCGTTATCGGCGTCGCCTTTGACGGCACCGGATACGGCGAAGACAAAACGCTTTGGGGCGGCGAATTCTTCTGCGGAAGTCAGCAGAAAATAGAGCGGGTCGGCTCGCTCCTTCCCTTTCCCCTGCCCGGCGGGGACCAAGCCGTACTGCAACCATGGCGCACCGCGCTCGGCCTGCTTCACGCCACTTTCGGATTAAAGATACCAGATTTAAAATCTTTGGAAAAAATAGACCGGAATCAAAAAACTTCTCTCCTGAAAACGCTGAACAAAAACTATCCTTTTATCAAAACTTCCAGCGCCGGACGGCTCTTTGACGCCACATCCAGCCTGCTGGGACTTTGCCACCAACAGACCTATGACGCTGAAGCGCCCATCCGCCTGCAGAATGCAGCCGAAAAAGCAGGGGCACGATTGCCGCAGTTTAAACCATATCCTTTTACCATGAACGAGGATGTGGATTCCCGCTTAATACATGCGGGAATGACAAAACTTAAAAAAAAAGGAATTCTTCAAATTGACTGGAGACCGATAATTACGGAAATAGTCGGCGAGTTGCAAGGCGAAAAAAATACGGAAACAATCGCGGCCCGGTTTCATTTGACCATGGCGGAAATTATTAAATCCGCTTGTCTTAATCTCTCTAAAAAGAGTAAAATAAATAGCGTTATCCTGGCCGGCGGTGTATTTCAAAATTACCTGCTTCTGAAACTGACCATGGAAAAACTTACCGGTGCCGGATTTTCCGTTTTAATACCGGAAAAGATACCTATTAACGACTCGGGAATCTGTCTCGGACAACTACTGATTGCAAAATCGATATTCTAAGATACTTATTGCAGATTTCAAATTGTAAATTGCAGAATGCAAAATGAACTCCCAGAACGGCTTCTGAATTTTGCAGTTGAGGTTATCAAATTAGGCATTCATCTTAACAAAAATGCTACTGGCCGCTACATAAACGGACAATTGATTCGGGCCGCAACTTCGGCAGGAGCGAATTATGAAGAAACCTGCGGCGCTGAAAGTAAAGCGGATTTTATACATAAAATACAAATTGTTCTAAAAGAATTACGGGAGACCTGCTATTGGCTAAAATTAATTCAAAGATCAAAGATTGTTCCAGAATCAAACTTAGAAACGCTAGTCCAGGAAACAAGAGAATTGACGAACATTATCGCCAAATCAGTGTTGACAGCAAAAAAGAATAGATAATTTTGCATTTTACATTTTACATTTTACAATTAAGCGTTTAAAAATGTGCCTCGCAGTCATTGGCAAAGTAATTGAAATACGAGAACCGCTCGGACCGGACGCTTTTCCGCAAGGATTGGTGGACGTCTTCGGTATCAGGCGAACCATAAGTTTCGCCCTGCTCCCTTCGGCGGCGAAGGGAGATTATGTTTTAATTCACGCCGGTTTCGCTATCCAGAAACTGGAACCGAAAGACGCGAAAAAAACACTGAAATTATTAAAAATGGGATTGCCCCGCAAACTACGCCCGCAATGACAATATGGTTAAAAAAATCCTGGCGGAAATCCAAGCGCTTGCCGACCAAAGACCGGTCTCGATTATGGAGGTCTGCGGTACACATACCGTTGCGGTTTACCGCAGCGGAATCGCCGGACTGCTGCCCAAAAACCTGCGCCTTATTTCCGGACCCGGCTGCCCGGTTTGCGTAACTTCCGAATCAGACCTTTATTCTTTCTTCGTCGTAAGCCGGGGAAAAAAGACCATCATCACTACTTTCGGAGATTTACTGCGCGTGCCGGCCGGTAAGACCAGCCTGGAAAAAGAGCGGGCAAAAGGCGCTGACGTCCGTATCGTTTACAGCCCGATGGATGCGCTTACAATCGCGGAAGATAACCCCGGCAAAGATGTTGTTTTCCTGGGAATCGGTTTTGAAACAACCGCCCCGGTAATCGCGGGCGCGGTTCTGGAAGCAAAGCGCAGGGGGTTGAGAAATTTTTTCCTGCTCTCCGCGCTCAAAACGATTCCGGCGGCAATGGAAGCGCTCTTGAATTTTCCCAAGGTACAGATTGACGGCTATCTCTGCCCGGGCAATGTAAGCGTTATAATCGGCTCCCGTCCCTACCGGTTCATATCGGAAAAGTATTGCCGGCCGGCGGTCATCACCGGATTTCAACCGGAAGATATCCTGGAAGGACTGCTGCTTATCTTAAAACAGATTAAGAACAATAAACCAAAAGTGGAAATTCAGTACCGCGCGGCAGTGCACCCGAACGGAAACGAGGTTGCCCAGAAGATTATCCGGAGAGTTTTTGCAACCGGACCGGCTTCCTGGCGCGGTTTAGGCATCATTCCGAAAACCGGATTGAAATTAAAGGCAGAATTTCAACGGTTTGACGGGCACAAGTACTTTAATCTGCCCCAAGGCGAAACCATCAAACCAAACCCGGCCTGTCGCTGCGGCGAAGTAATCACCGGAGCCATCACACCGGAGGACTGCCGGCAGTTTCGTAAAAAATGCACGCCGGAAAAACCGCTGGGCCCATGCATGGTGAGTGTGGAAGGAACCTGCGCCGCTCATTATAAATATAATAAATAATTAGGTTTAAAGAATATGGCGGATAAGATAACCTTAGGCCACGGGAGCGGTGGTAAGCTTAGCGCCGAATTAATCCGGGGATTTCTCAAGCCCCTGGGCAACCCGATTCTCAATCAGCTTGCAGACAGCGCGGTTTTTTCGCTCTGCGGAAAAGTAGCTTTCACCACCGATTCGTTTGTGGTCCATCCCCTCTTTTTCCCCGGAGGCGATATCGGCTCCCTTTCCGTCTCCGGCACCATCAACGACCTAGTCAGCGTCGGCGCTGTGCCCCGCTACCTCTCCCTGGCTCTCATTATTGAAGAGGACTTCAGCCAGGCAAACCTTAAAAAGATTATCGCATCGGCCGCCCGGACCGCCGCGCAGGCAAACGTTAAAATAGTTACCGGAGACACCAAGGTCGTAAACAGGGGAAGAGCCCACGGACTTTTTGTCACCACCAGCGGCTGCGGACTGGTTCCGGATAATATCGTTCTCGGCCGCAATAAAATTAAAATCGGAGATGTAGCGCTGGTAAACGGACCGGTCGGCGACCACGCGGCCGCGGTGATGCTGGCCCGGAACGAATTCTCATTCTCCGGAAAAGTCAAAAGTGACGCGGTGCCGTTAAACGGACTAGTCAACCGCTTCCTTCCCCAGATTAAGACCGTCCGCTTCATCCGGGATATCACCCGGGGCGGATTGGCCACAATTCTTTCCGAAGTTTCCGAAGGGATGAATTGGGGAATCGAAATAAGCGAAACAGCAATACCCATGCGCCGGGAAGTCATCGGCATCGCCGGGATACTGGGATTGGACCCGCTTTATTTCGCGTGCGAAGGAAGAATAGTAGTCTTTGTCGCCAAGGAAGAAGCGGAAAGAATGTTAAGCTTAATGCAAAAACACCCGCTGGGTAAAGGAGCCGCTATCATCGGAAAAGTTGTGGCGAAACCGGCCGGCCGAACTATCTTACGCACGCGGATTTCCGGAACGCGTCTGCTGGAACCATTTTCCGGAGACCAACTACCGAGAATTTGCTAAGGTAACCCAACAACTATGTTTAAAATATTAGAAAAGCAACTCCTGGGCCCTAAAATTCAATGTATCGTTATCGCTGCGCCCCTGGTCGCCCAAAAAGCAGAACCGGGCCAGTTTGTAATGGTAAGGGTGCACAAAAAAGGCAAGCGGATTCCGCTTTCTCTGGCCGATTTTAACCCCCGGCAAAATACCATTACCATCGTTTTCCAGGAAATCGGCAAGACCACGCACCAGTTAGGAGCGCTGGATAACGGTGACTCCATTCCCGACCTTTTGGGCCCCCAGGGCAATCCTACCGAAATCAGTAATTTCGGTAACGTGGTGGTGGTCGGCGGAGGCATCGGCGTAGCTCCGGTCTTTCCCCTTTCCCGAAAATTAAAGGAAGCGGGTAACCATGTAACAGCTATCCTGGGCTACCGTTCCAAAGAATATCTTTTCTGGGAAGAGAAGCTTCGTTCCGTTTCAGACCAGACGGTTATCGCCACCAATGACGGCTCTTACGGCAAAAAAGGATTTGTCACTGATGTCCTGGCGGAAATGATGGCGTCCGGCAAAAAGATAGACCGGGTCGTGGCCATCGGTCCGGCCGTTATGATGAAAGCGATATCCGACCTTACCCGGGCAAGCGGAATTACAACCATCGTCAGCCTTAACTCGCTGATGGTCTGCGGCATGGGAATGTGCGGCGCCTGCCGGGTAACCGTAAACAACAAAACCAGATTTACCTGCATGGACGGACCCGACTTTGACGGACACCAGGTTAATTTTGAAGAATTAATGAAACGGCTTGATACCTACAAAGAAGAAGAAAAGGTTGTCTTTGAGAAATGGCAAAAGGAAACCGTCCTATGAAACTCGAAAAAAAAGCCGTACCCATGCATGAACAACCGCCTCAGGACCGCATCAAGAACTTTAATGAGGTGCCGCTGGGTTATACCGAGGAAGAAGCCATCCGGGAAGCGAGCCGCTGCTTGCAGTGCATCAAGAAACCTTGCGTCGCCGGCTGCCCGGTTCTACAAG
>JAPLMK010000046.1 GCA_026387085.1 Candidatus Omnitrophota bacterium | reverse complement strand
GTCAGCCGGATGGGTGGTAATTCCGCCCAGGTCAGAATTTCTTTCCGCATTCAAAAGACCGTTGTTTTCCAAAGCGGAAATACTTTTCAGGATGCGTTCGCGCTCTTTCTCGAGAGCTTTGCGGTGTTTTTCCAATTCGGTTTTATCCATATAGTTGTTTGTTGGTTGTGTTGCTTATTTTTAAATTTAATTCAGAAATTTTACCACTAATGAAGTTTTTCGTCAAGCGGAGGAGAGATGTTTCGGCGTGATTGATACCAGGCGATGGTTCGGGCCAGGCCTTCTTCGAATGATATCCGGGCCGTAAAACCAAACTCTTCTTTAGCCCGGGAAGTGTCAAGACAGCGTCGGGGCTGCCCGTCAGGTTTGGATATATCCCAGATAATTTCACCCTTAAAACCGGTCAGTTTCACGATTAATTTTACCAGGTCAAAGATTGAGATTTCAAAGCCGGCTCCGATATTGATGGGGTCCGGCTTATTATATTTTTCGGCTGACAGAATAATGGCTTCGGCGGCATCCTCCACGTAAAGAAATTCACGGGTCGGTTTGCCGGTTCCCCAGACGGTAACCTGTCCCTTCTTCTCTTTTTTGGCTTCAAGGCACTTGCGGATAAGGGCAGGAATTACATGAGAAGATTCCGGGTCGAAATTATCGCCGGGGCCGTAGAGGTTCACCGGTAAAAGATAAATGGCGTTAAACCCGTACTGCTGCCGGTAGGCCTGGGCCTGTACCAGGAGCATCTTTTTGGCCAGACCGTAGGGCGCATTTGTTTCCTCCGGATAACCGTTCCAAAGGTTCTTTTCCCGGAAGGGGACCGGCGTATATTTGGGATAAGCGCAAACGGTGCCGAGCACGAGGAATTTTTCCAGATTATATTGACGTCCGATTTCCATTAACTGGATGCCCATCATCAGGTTGTCGTAGCAGAAAGAACCGGGATTCTTCTGGTTGGCGCCGATGCCGCCGACCCGGGCAGCCAGGTGGATGACTATTTCCGGTTGGCTGTCCCGGTAAACTTTTTTAACCGCTTCCATCTCCACCAGGTTATAATCTTTGATTTGGGGGATGAAGATGTTTGGGCAGCCCATTTCTTTGAGTTTATTAACTACGAAGGTGCCGAGAAATCCGGCGCCGCCGGTAACCAGAACTCTTTTTTTTTGCCAATAGGAAGTCATGCTGGTGTTCTTTTCTTAATCGTGCTTTCGCTGTTATTCGGAATGACAAATGATATCAGTCGTCTAATTTTAAAGAGCCGGAGGAACTCTTAAGGTATCTTTTCCGGCAGGCGGGGCAGATTTCTTTCTTTCCGGATAGCTTAAGTTTCACTCCGCATTCGCATATCCAGCCGGTAATCTTGGCCGGTACGCCGGCAACCAGGGCAAAATCCGGCACGTCCCGGGTGACGACCGCTCCGGCGCCCACAAAGGCGCAGCGCCCGATAGTGTGACCGCAGACAATTGTGGCGTTGGCGCCGATGGAAGCGCCTTTTTTTACCAGAGTTTTCCGTAGTTCATTCATCCGGATAATAGCGCTGCGGGGGTTGAAGACGTTGGTGAAGACCATGGAAGGCCCGCAGAATACATCATCTTCCAGGGTTACACCCTCATAGATGGAAACATTGTTCTGAATCTTGACGTTATTGCCCATGGTAATATTGGGTCCGATTACCACGTTCTGCCCGATCTTGCAATTCTTTCCAATCTTGGACCCTTTAATGATGTGGCAGAAATGCCAGATTTTTGTGCCCGCTCCTATTTCGACGCCCTCATCGACAAAGGAAGAGGGGTGGACAAAATAATTTTTTTTCGCCCCCTCACTTTCGTCTCTCCCCACGGGGGAGAGGGACAAAAGAGAAGGGACAGCCTCATAACTCCCTCCCTCCTGTGGGGTGAGGGCGGGGGTAAGGGGGATTACTTTCGGATTCCTCTCCAGCGACTTTTGGCTTGCCGCCAGAATCTTCAAAACCTTTAACCCCTCCCGGCCGTCGGTCCGGGGCGTTTCCCTTTTTTCCGCGCATTTCAGGAAATGCCGGGCTTCAACCAGAAGCGGTTCTTCAGTCTCCACGGCTACTATCTCTGTTTCGGCTTTCTGGGCAGTAGGAATCCGATTCTTCCAATCAACCCGATGGCCGTAAAGGAATAATTTTTCTTTGGTTGTATCGTCAAAAAGCGCCATCTTCTTACTGCCGATCACTACTAATTTCTGTTCTTTATACGGGTGGAGCCAGGAAACGAAAATATGCGCTTTGACCCCGGATTGGAAGGAGAGGTGCGTCAGGGTCAGATCGGGGATTCCGGTTTGAAGATAAGTGGCTCCGGTAGAGGAAATTTCGTCTGGTTCCTCACCCAGGAGCGCCAGGATAACCGAAATGTCGTGCGGGGCGAATGACCAGAGAATATTCTCCTCGCTCCGTATCTTTCCGAAGTTAAGCCGGTTGGAATAGAGATATTGTATTTTGCCCAGGGCGCCGGAGGTTATTAACTCTTTCAGTTTCCGGATTGCCGGATGGTAATTAAGGATGTGTCCGACCATCAGCACCAGGCCATTTTTTTCGGCCAGTTCCACCAGTTCCGTTCCCTCTTCAACTGTCAAGGAGAGCGGTTTTTCCACAAAAACGTCTTTGTGGCGCAACAGGGCTTTTTGGGCGATTTGGTAGTGTGTGGCCGCCGGTGTGGATATTACCACTGCCTTAACTCCAGGGTCTTGCAGGATATCATCCACCGAGGCGGTAGTTTGAACCCGGTATTCTGCGGCAAAAATCTTCAGCGCCTCAGGATTTGAGTCGCAAACCCAGCGCAGAGCGCCTAACTGGTTAAAGACCCGGACCAGATTTTTGCCCCAATATCCCGCTCCAACCACCGCTATATTTTTTTTCATTTTGTGGCTTCCGAATCCGCCGGGCTAGTCGATAACGGCGGTCGATTGCAAATTATCCGCTGGTAATCTTGTTTTGCGTCCAGGAAAGTCCTTTTTTTTCCAGAATCTTTTTTCCGGCACCGGGTGACTTCAGTCCGGCTAACTCCAGATCGCAATCAACCATTATCCGGGCAAGTTCGCTAAAGGTAACCTTAGGTTCCCAACCTAATTCTTTTCTGGCTTTTGCGGAGTCAGCCAACAGAAAATTTACTTCGGTTGGCCTCTGGTATCTTGGGTCTATGCCCACATATTTGCGCCAGTCGAGGTTTGCGTAACCGAAGGCCTCTTTCAAGAAATCAGCTACCGAGTGGCTTTCGCCGGTGCCGATAACGTAATCTCCCGGCTTATCCTGCTGCAGTATTCTCCACATTGATTCCACGTATTCCGGGGCGTAGCCCCAGTCCCTTTTTGCTTTCAAGTTTCCCAGAAAGAGTTTATCTTGTTTCCCGGCCCGAATTTTAGCGATCGCCCGGGTTATTTTTCGGGTGACAAATGTTTCGCCCCGCCGCGGGCTTTCGTGATTAAAAAGAATGCCGTTGGCGGCAAAAATCCGGTATGATTCCCGATAATCGATTGCCATCCAGTAGGCATATACTTTGGCGATGCCGTATGGACTGCAGGGTTGGAAGGGTGTTTTTTCGTTTTGGGGCGGCGGCGCCGATCCGAACATCTCGCTGCTGCTGGCCTGGTAAAATCTGGTCTTAATGCCGCTGCGCCGGATTGCTTCCAGAATCCGGGTGGTTCCTAATGCTGTTATGTCTCCGGTATATTCCGGCAGGTCAAAGCTCACCCTTACGTGGCTCTGCGCGCCCAGATGGTAAATTTCGTCGGGTTTGATGTTGTAGATGATTTCCGTAATCTGCCCGGAATCGGACAGGTCTCCGTAATGGAGAAAAAGCTTGACCCCGCTTAAATGGGGGTCAGCGTAAAGATGGTCGATGCGCCCGGTGTTAAAAGTGCTGGCGCGGCGGATAAGGCCGTGAACCTGATATTTTTTGGATAATAAAAATTCAGCCAGATACGAACCATCCTGTCCGGTAATTCCGGTAATCAGCGCTTTTTTCATATATTATGTCATCCTGAGACGCCGGCGAAGAAACCGACGTAATTTGTCATCCTTAACGCCAGTGAAGGATCTAATCCTTAAATACGAGATCCTTCGCAACTACGGCTCAGGATGACAAATTGTTTTATGCCTTTACAACATTCGGATACGATTTTGGCACCGCATTCCTGGTATCAATGATGAGTTTAGCGTTTTTGACGATGAACGCGTAATTGTAATCGGTGTGGTTGGTCAATATCAGCACGACATCAGCGCTTTTGAGGAGTTTCGCGGTTAATTTTTGCGAAACAAGCGAAATATCATAATGGCGCAGGTTGCTTACCTTCGGAATGTACGGGTCGTTGTAGATTACGACCGCGCCTTTTTCCTGCAGGAGTTGAATAATTTTTAAGGACGGTGATTCCCGTAAATCGTCAATATCTTTTTTGTAGGCAACTCCCAGAACCAGCACTTTTGACCCGTGGAGACCTTTTTTGTTTTTGCTGAGAGCTTCCATTGTTTTGGATATTACGTAATAGGGCATGGAAGTGTTTATTTCTCCGGCCAGTTCGATGAAGCGGGTTGCAAAATCATACTGGCGC